>NZ_JBJACT010000006.1:0-319948 GCF_044778005.1 Mesorhizobium sp. IMUNJ 23033 | reverse complement strand
CGCAGGCGCTGCGGCAGGCGCTGCGGCCGGCGCCGCCGGAGCAGCAGGGGCAGCGGGTGCCGTGGCGTCGGCAGCGGGCGCCGGTGCCGCTGGCAATCGGCCTTCGGTGCCCGCGTCGGCCGGTTTTGTTTCCGCCGGCTTGGTATCGGCCGGCGCAAGTGCAGCGATCTCGGCCGGCGGCGTGTGATTGAGATACGGATCGAGCGCGCCCGATACATAGGCGGTTCCTGCGGCCGCAACTGTCCCACCCGCCGCGAACAGAAACGCCTTCAAAGGATTAATTGCCATATTTCCCTACCCCTTAGCCACCTAACGCCGGTCTAGCCTGTTTTAGCGAGTCCGACAAGAAAAAGCCCGCCCGGGCTTGACCCCGTCTGCCGTCCCTATCACCAATCATCATATGAACACGATTCGATCCGTCTGCGTCTATTGCGGCTCGTCTCCGGGCCGCGATGAAACCTATGCCAAGGCCGGACATCTGCTCGGCCGCTCGCTCGCCAGATCCGGCCTGCGGCTGATCTATGGTGGCGGCACCAAGGGCATCATGGGCGCCGTCGCCGAGGGCGCGCTCAAGGCCGGTGGCAAGGTGACGGGCATCATTCCGCGCTTCCTGATCAACAGGGAAGCAACCGAAACCGCGCTTGACCGGCTCGACGAGCTCGTGATCACCGACAACATGCACGAGCGCAAGCACAGGATGTTCGAAAAATCCGACGCCTTTGTGGCGCTGCCGGGCGGCATCGGCACGGTCGAGGAGATCGTCGAGATCATGACCTGGGGCCAGCTCGGCCACCACCGCAAGCCGATCGTGTTCGCCAACATCAAGGGGTTCTGGGATCCGATGCTTTCGCTGCTCGACCACATGTCGGCCGAGGGCTTCATCCACACGGCGCAGCGGGTCAGGCCGCTGGTGGTCGAAGACCCCGAAGCAATCGTCGCCGCCATCATGGTGGCGGGATCGTCCGTCGACGCGCCGACCGAGGGAGTGCAGTCGGTGATAGACAAGATGTAATAGTAGAGTGAATAGTGAATAGTGAATAGTGAATAGTGAAGTGCAAGATCGCGCGAATCGGAACCTGTCTATCCACTACTGACTACTGACTACCGACTATTCACTATTCACTATTCACTATTCACTATTCACTACTGCCTTCCTCAAATCCCCAATCACTGCCCGTTTGTCCCGCCGCCGCCAGGCGAGATGGATCGAGACGGTGCGCTCGAACCAGGGCAAGTCGCGAAAGACGATCCCGGGCGGGGCTGCGCTTTGCAGGCTGGCCTGCACCGTCGCCAGGCCAAGCCCGGCGCTGACCAGGCCGAGCGAGGTCAGCGGATCGGCCGTCTCGTAGGCGATCTCAGGCATGAAGCCAGCCTTGGCGCAGGCGGCCAGGAACTGGCCGCGGTTGGTATCGTCGGGCTGGCGCACCACGGTGATCCAGGTGCGGCCGTCGAGATGATGCGCAAGGATGTCGGCGACATCGGCAAGCGGATCGCTTTGCGGCATCGCCAACACAAGCGGTTCGCGCCTGACGAGCAACGAGGCAATGTCGGGATCATCATCGGCCGGCGGCGAATAGACGAGGCCGAGGTCGAGCGTGCGCCGGCGCAGCCCCTCGACCTGCGCGGCCGAGCGCTGGCTCATCAATCGCAGATGGAAGTCGGGCCGGTCGCGGCGGAACTGCCTGAGCATGCCGGCGACCAGCCCGGCATGCACCGCGCCCTCGACATAGCCGATGGCGAGACGGCCGGCAGCACCGCTCCCAAGATCGCGGCCAAGCTCCTCCAGGCGCCGCGCACTGGCCAGCAGCGCGCGGGCCTCGGCAAGGAAGGCCTGTCCCTCGGCATTGAGATGAACCCGCTGCTTTGCCCTTTCGAACAAGGCGACGCCCAGTTGCGCCTCGAGCTGCATGATCTGCCGGCTCAAGGGCGACTGCGAGATATGCAGCAGTTCGGCGGCGCGGCCGACAGTGCCGGCCTCAGCCACGGCGACGAAATAACGGAGCTGGCGCAGGTCGAACACTTTTTCTAGGGTAGTCCTCGTGGGTCTGAACTTTAGCCTAATCAGTCTTGGACTGTCTGACCAGTGGCGACGACACTGTCGCCATCCCAAACCGGAAATCACAGGAGACCGCCATGCAATTCTTTGCCCTTCTCACCCGCAACACCGAGAAGTTCAGCGACGCCGATTTCGCCCCGCTGCTTCCCGGCGAAGCCGAGCAACGCCGCACACTCTATGCCGAAGGTGCGGTGCGCCAGGTCTGGAATCGCGGCGACATTCCGGGCAGCGGCATGATGTTCGAGGCCGGCAGCGATGCCGACGTGCGCAGCCATCTCGCCACCTTGCCACTGGTCAGGGCCGGCATGATGGACATTGCCGCGGTCGTGCCGCTCAACCCCTATCCCGGCTTCGGCCCGAAGCGCTGAACAGCATCAAACGGTGCGGTTGGCGGCGCTCGCCGCCGTCGGTCGGCGCCCGCGAGTCTGTGATCGGCTGTCAAGAAACCGTCACACGAAACCGGGCTGCCGCATGCTAGGAATTCGCAGCCTGCCCATGCGGGCTGCCTTGGAAACCTGCATTGGCGAAGCGACCATGAATATCGCTCTCAACCCGGAAGGCAGCGACCTGTCTCCCTACCTGCCCGACGAGCACGGGCTGTTTTTCCTCTATCATTTCACCGCCGAGGGCGTGCGGACGAAGGACGCCCCGCAAGCGCACTGGACCTGGCGCAGCTACCAGCTCTCCGACATGCGCGCGCGCCATGAGATCGTCTCCGAGCAGACCCTGCCGGCACCCGTGCGCGAGGCATTCCTGACCGCCAGCCATGGCTGCCACATCGACCTCGAGGACGACTGGCTCTATGGCGACTTGCCGGATCTGCGCCACGACTATTCGGCGGAGGCGCGCGGGCTCGGCCATTTCCGCTTCGCCCTCAACGAAACGATGCTGATCGGCGCCCGCAAGCAGCCGCTTCAGTCGGTCGATACCATCCGCAAGGCGGTCGAGAACGGCACGCGAAAATTCCGCTCGCCCGCCGAACTGATCGAGGCGGTCATGGGCCAGTCGCTGGACGGCATGGCCGCGGAACTCGGCGGCCTCTCCGAGACGCTCGACGGCATCGAGGACCGCATCGTGTGCGACGCATGGCACAGCGAGCGGCAGGCGCTGGTCGATGCGCGCCGGCAGCTGGTGGTGATCCACCAGCAGATGGCGACGCTGACCAATCTGTTTCGTCACCTGGACCATTCGCATCGCAACGATTTGCCCGACTCGATCAACGACATGGCGACACGACTGTCACATCGTGCCCAGACGCTGCACTATGACGGCGAACAGTTGCAGGCGCGCGCCCGGCTGTTGCAGGACGAGCTGATGGCCAAGCTGACGACGCAGTCGAACCAGTTGCTCTATGTGCTGTCGGTGATGACGGCAGTGCTGTTGCCGATGACCATCATCTCAGGCCTGTTCGGCATGAATGTCGGCGGCCTGCCGCTGGTCAACACCTCGATGGGCTTCTGGGTGGTGTCGGGCGTATCGCTGGTGATCGCCGGGGTCACCTACCTGTTCGTCAGGCGGCTCGGCCGGATGTAGCGCACCGTCCTGCTACGCCGTCGCCCGCAGATCCCTTGTGATGGTGCCGGCGGCGCGGACTTCCGCCTCATGGTCGGGTTCGCGCCATGTCTCGGCAAGGCCTGCTTCATACCATTCACGCATCGCCGGCAGGTCGAGCAATCGCGCCGGATAATCAGCGGCCGCGCCCTCGAAGGACAGGCCGTAGGACTGTGCCCGAAACGCCACCGGGGCAAAGAAGGCATCGACAGCGGTGAAATGGTCACCGGCCAGGAACGGCCCGCCAAAGCGGGCAAGGCCGTCATTCCACAGGTCGCCGAGGCGGAAGAGATCGTGTTTCAGCGCATCGGACATCGCAAACGGCTCGACGCGCAGGCCGCAACTCATCGGGCATAGGTTGCGCAGCGCAGTAAAGCTCGAATGCATCTCGGCGGCGGCCGAGCGCGCCCAGGCCCGCGCCTTGGCTTCGACCGGCCAGACGCCGTGGTGGCGCTCGGCGAGATACTCGGCGATGGCAAGTGAATCCCAAACGGCCCAGCCCTCGTCGACCAGGCACGGCACCCGGCCGCTGGGCGAGAACGGGCGGTACAGGGTCCAACTCGATCCGGTCGGGAATGGTGTCAGCCGCTCCTCGAACGGGATGTCGAGGGTGCGCATCAGCACCCACGGCCGCAGCGACCATGACGAATAGTTCTTGTTGGCGATATGCAGAACGTACATCGGAAACCCCTTGCCCCTACCGAGCTGCCGGTGCCGCCGGCCGGATCTCGCGGCCGCGGAACATCGACCAGCTATACATCGCCAGCGCCGTCCAGATCAGCGCGAAGGCTATCGCCTGGGTGCCGCCAAACGGCTCGCCGAAAACCAGCACGGCGATCAGGAACACCATGGTCGGCGCGATGTACTGCATGATGCCGATGGTGGAGAGGCGGAGCAGCCTGGCGCCGAAGGCGAACAGCAGCAGTGGCACCGCAGTGACCGGGCCACAGCCGATGAGCAGCGCCGTGTCGTTGGCGGTGCTGGAGACGAAATGGTCCTGCCCGGTGGCGATCAGGTAGGCGATGTAACAAAGCGCCGGCACCGAAAGCAGCAGCACTTCGAGCAGAAAGCCCTGGCTCGGGCCGATCGGCAGCGTCTTGCGGAAGAAGCCGTAGGCGGCGAAGGAGAAGGCCAGAGCCAGCGACACCCAAGGCAGCTTGCCGCCCTCGATGGTCAGCACCGTGACGGCGACCGCAGCCAGCACCACCGCCGCGATCTGCAGTCGGTCCAGCCGCTCGCCCAGCAGCACCGCGCCGACCACGACCACCACCAGCGGGTTGATGTAGTAGCCGAGCGCGGTCTCGACGGTGCGGTCGACGGCGATCGCCCAGACATAGATGCCCCAGTTGACCGAGATCAGCGTCGCCGTCAGCGCCGCCATGGCAATGCTGCGCGGCGAACGGATCGCCGCCTTGAAATCGGCGGTGCGACCAGCCCAGACCAGAACGGCGGCGGCGATCGGCACCGACCAGACGATACGGTGGGCGATGACTTCGATGAGCGGCAGATGCGCGACCGCCTTCATGTAGAAGGGAAGCATCCCCCACAGGAGATAGGCACCCAACGCCAGCAGAAAGCCGCGGCGGGCCTTGGCGTCTTCGTCGAGGTGAGCTGTTTCGATTGCCATGGCCCAACGCTATGGCCCAGCGGCCTGCCCAAGACCATCGCAAATTACTGATGGATCAATGGACTTTCGCTGATGGTTCAACCCTACTCCGCCGCCACCAGCCCCGCCATGTCGCGGTTCTTCATCAGCTTGTAGACGATCGAATCCATCAGAGCCTGGAAGGAGGCGTCGATGATGTTTTCGGAGACGCCGACCGTCCACCAGCGAGCGCCGGTGGCATCGTGCGATTCGATCAGCACGCGGGTGATCGCCTCGGTGCCGCCATTGAGGATACGCACCTTGAAGTCGGCCAGTTCGAGGTCGGCGATCTCGTTCTGGTATTTGCCGAGATCCTTGCGCAGCGCGATGTCGAGCGCGTTGACCGGGCCATGGCCTTCCGCCACCGACATCTTCTCCTCGCCGTCGACCATCACCTTGACGATCGCTTCCGAGACCGTCTTGAGCTGGCCGTTGGCGTCGAAGCGGCGCTCGACCATGCAACGGAACGAAGTGACGGCGAAGAACTCCGGCAGGCCGTGCAGCATCTTGCGCGCGAGGAGCTCGAAGGAAGCGTCGGCGCCTTCGTAGGCATAGCCCTCGGACTCGCGTTCCTTGACGACCGCGATCAGCGCGTCGAGCCGGTGATCGTCCCGCGGCACGTTGATGCCGCGCCGCTTCAGCTCGGCGAGGAAATTGGCCTTGCCGCCCTGGTCCGAGACCATGACGCGGCGGCGGTTGCCGACCGCTTCCGGCGGCACATGTTCGTAGGTCGCCGGCTCCTTGGCGAGCGCGGAGGCATGGATGCCGGCCTTGGTGGCGAAGGCCGACGCCCCGACATAGGGCGCCTGCGCTTCCGGCGCGCGGTTCAGCAATTCGTCGAAAGCGCGCGACAGGCGGGAAATGCCGGTCAGCGCTTCGGCCGAGATGCCTGTTTCGAAGCGGTCGGCGAAGGCCGGCTTCAGCGCCAGTGTCGGCACGATCGAGATCAGATTGGCGTTGCCGCAGCGCTCGCCGATGCCGTTCAGCGTGCCCTGGATCTGGCGCACGCCGGCCTCGACGGCGGCCAGCGAATTCGCCACCGCCTGGCCGGTGTCGTCATGAGCGTGGATGCCCAAATGGTCGCCAGGAATGCCAGCCGCGATCACCTTGTCGACAATGGCACGCACTTCCGAGGGCTGCGTGCCGCCATTGGTGTCGCACAGCACCACCCAGCGTGCACCGGCGTCGTAAGCTGTTTTCGCGCAGGCCAGCGCATAGTCGGCATTGGCCTTGAAGCCGTCGAAGAAATGCTCGCAATCGACCATGGCTTCCTTGGCCGCACCGGTCGCCGCCTTGACGGAAGCCTGGATGGACTCGAGGTTCTCCTCGTTGGTGCAGCCGAGCGCGACGCGGACATGATAGTCCCAGCTCTTGGCGACGAAGCAGATGGCATCGGACTTCGACTGGACGAGCGCCGCAAGGCCGGGATCGTTGGAGGCCGATACCCCGGCACGCTTGGTCATGCCGAAGGCGACAAATTTGGCGCTTGCCGTGCGCTTCTGCTGGAAGAAGGCCGTGTCGGTCGGGTTGGCGCCGGGATAACCGCCCTCGACATAGTCGATGCCGAATTCGTCGAGCAGCTTTGCGATGGCGATCTTGTCCTCGACGGAAAAGTCGATGCCCGGCGTCTGCTGGCCGTCGCGGAGGGTTGTGTCAAACAGGAAGAGGCGCTCGCGAGCCATGATCATTTCCCTGCAAACCGGTCGGTCGCCCGGATCAGCCGGTCGAGGATGCCGGGCTCCGAATAGGCATGGCCGGCGCCTTCGATCAGGTGGAAATCCGCCTTCGGCCAGGCCTTGTGCAGCGCCCAGGCGTAGCGCGCCGGGCACGGCATGTCGTAGCGGCCGTGGACGATGGTGCCGGGGATATCCCGGAGCTTGTACGCATCGCGCAGCAGTTGCCCCTCCTCCAGCCAGCCGGCATGGACGAAGTAATGGTTCTCGATGCGGGCGAAGGCGACGGCGTAGTCGTCCTCGCCAAACTTGCCACTGGTTTCCGGCTCCGGCAACAGCGTGATCGTCTCGCCTTCCCATAGGCTCCAGGCAAGGGCGGCCTCGACTTGGCGCTTGCGATCGCTGCCGACCAGCCGCTTGCGGTAGGCGGCCATCATGTCGCCGCGCTCGGCTTCGGGGATCGGTGCCAGGAAGCGTTCCCACTTGTCGGGGAACATCTCAGAGACGCCGAACTGATAGTACCATTCGAGTTCGGCGCGGGTCAGCGTGTAGATGCCGCGCACGACCAGTTCGCTGACGCGATCGGGATGCGTCTCGGCATAGGCGAGCGCGAGCGTCGAGCCCCAGGAGCCGCCGAACACCAGCCATTTGTCGAAGCCGCACATTTCGCGCAGCCGCTCGATGTCGGCGACCAGGTGCCAGGTGGTGTTGGCCTCGAGCGAGGCGTTGGGCGTCGACTTTCCGCAGCCGCGCTGGTCGAACAGGACGACGTCGTAGAGCTTTGGATCGAACAGGCGCCGGTGCTTTGGCGATATGGTGCCGCCCGGGCCGCCATGCAGGAACACCGCGGGCTTCGCGCCCCTGGTGCCGGAGCGCTCCCAATAGACCTGGTGACCGTCGCCGACATCGAGCATGCCGGACTCGTAGGCCTCGATCTCGGGATAGAGGGTCCGCAAGCTCATAGTTTCAGGCCCTGCTGCGGCCAGTTGGCCGTCTCGTGATCCGGATGCTGGAAGGAGATGATCTGCTCCTGCCTCGCGTAATAGTCGGGGTCGTCGTGGACCGGCGCCTCGAAGATCTTTTCCACCCAGGGCAGCCGCGCGGAATAATTGACCTGGATCTGCGGCGCGAGATCCGAGCGGTCATCGAAGGCGCCGATGGCGATCTCCAGCCCGCCTGGCTGGCGGTAGGTCAGCGGCGTGCCGCAACGAGCGCAGAAGCCGCGATCGATGTTGACCGACGACTGGAAGTAGCTCGGCTCCTCATGGGTCCACTCGACGCCGTCCTTCGGCACTGTCACCAGGGCGCCGAAGAAGGAGCCGAACTGCTTCTGGCACATGCGGCAATGGCAGATGGACGGGCGCCCGAGCGCCCCCTTGATGCGGAAACGCACGGCGCCGCATTGGCAGCCGCCTGTTCGAACGGTCTCGGTCATGATCTTTCCTCCGGCGGCCATTGCTCGGTGTCGTGGTCGGGATGCTGGTAGGAGACAAGCTCGGCGAGATAAGGGGCGGACGAGATGTCGGCCGACGTGTCCTCGCCCGGCAATTGCGGGATGGCGTCGACATAGGGCAGCTTTGCCTCGATGCCCCACTGGATGGTCGGCGCGATGCCGGCCGGATCGTCGAAGGCGGCAATCGCCAGCGCCATGCCGTCGGGCGCCTCGAATGTCAGCGGCGTGCCGCAATCGGCGCAGAAGCCACGGCAGGCGGCATTGGATGAGCGGAAGCGCTTGGGTTCGCCGCGCGTCCAGTCGACCTTGGCGCCACGCACCGACACCAGCGGCAGGTAGAAATTGCCGCTTGCCTTCTGGCACATGCGGCAATGGCAGATCGAGGCATCGCCGAGCGTGCCCTCGACGCGGAAGCGCACGGCGCCGCACTGGCAGCCGCCTGCGTAGACCGGCCGGTTGTCGAGGCTCATCATGGCCCCTCACTCCGGATCATGGCAGACGGCTTCGACATTGTTGCCGTCGGGATCGAAGACGAAGGCGCCATAATAGTTCGGGTGATAGTGCGGGCGCAGGCCCGGCCCGCCATTGTCCCTGCCGCCTGCGGCAAGGGCCGCGGCATGGAAAGCATCGACCTCGGCACGGCTGCGCGCGGTGAAGGCGACATGCTGGTGGTCCCTGGGCCTATCCTTGCCGGTGCTCAGCCAGAACACCGGCCGGTCCCGGCCATAGCCGCCGACCTTGGCGCCTCCGGTGTATTCTTCGGGCACCATGTAAAGCAGCGAGGCGCCGAGCGGCGCCATCGCCTTGTCGTAGAACGATTTCGACGCGTCGAAATCGGAAACGGTGATGCCGAGATGGTCGATCATGGGACGAGTTCCTCCGATGCGGTTTCCGGCATTTCGGCGCCGGCCAGGCCGGCCGCGATGACGATGTGCTGGCAGACATTGTCGATATCGCGGATGACGTCGTCGTTCCAGAAGCGCAGGATGGTCCAGCCGAGCGCTTCAAGCTTGACGGTTCGCGCGGTATCAGACGCCGAGACCTCAGGCGAAGCGTGCTGGGAGCCATCTAGCTCAACGACCAGTTTTTTGTTGGGGCAGGCAAAATCGACGATGTAGCCGGCTATCGGCATTTGACGTCGAAACGCCAGCCCCATGAGGCGGTGTGCGCGCAGCTCATTCCAGAGCTTCAGTTCGGCGTCTGTCATTCGCTTGCGCATCTTGCGCGCATTGCCGCGATTGAGGGGAGATACGGGATAATGGCTCATCGCGAGGCGCCCCCCTCTGTCCTGCCGGACATCTCCCCCTCAAGGGGGGAGATCGGCAGTTGCGCCGGCAGCGCCCAATCATCAATGTCCGCGATTGGCGAAGGCGACAGTGAAGTCCAATCTCCCCCCTTGAGGGGGAGATGCCCGGCAGGGCAGAGGGGGGTGCTTGGCACCCCCCTCACCGCTTTACCTCCCAGGTCGTCACGCGTTCACCGGTGGCAGGATCCTTGCCGTCCTTCAACTGCACGCCTTGCGCCAGAAGCTCGTCGCGGATGCGATCGGCTTCGGCCCAGTTCTTGGCGGCGATCAGTTCCAGGCGCCTGGCAATGGCTCTGGCGATCGCGGCCTCGTCGACCTTGGCCGCACCGACATCGAAGCCGAGGAAGGCAAGGGCAGCCTTCAGCGAAGCGGCGGCGGCGTTGTCGTCTCCGCCGGCATCGAGTGCCTCGTTGGCAAGCTGCGTCAGCCGCTGGAAGGCGGCATAGGTGGCGAGATCATCCGACAGCGCTTCCACGACTTCGGCCGGCAACTGAGGTGCCACTTCCGGCGCGAGATCCGCCGCGCGCTTCCATTTGCGCAGCGTGTTCTCCGCCTCCTCCAGCTTGCGCACGGAAAAGTCGATCGGCTCGCGGTAATGCGTCATCAGCATTGCCAGCCGCAGCACCTCGCCCGGCCATTTGCGGCCGCCGAAGGTCTCGGTCTCCAGCAGTTCGTGGATCGAGTAAAAATTGCCGAGGCTCTTCGACATCTTCTGCCCCTCGACCTGCAGGAAGCCGTTGTGCATCCAGATGTTGGCCATGACATCGGTGCCGTGGGCGCAGCGCGACTGGGCGATCTCGTTCTCATGGTGCGGGAAGATCAGGTCGAGGCCACCGCCATGGATGTCGAAGACCTCGCCGAGATAAGCGGCGGACATGGCCGAGCATTCGATGTGCCAGCCCGGACGTCCCCTGCCCCACGGACTGTCCCAGCCCGGTTCTTCCGGCGAGGACAGTTTCCACAGCACGAAATCGCCGGAGTTCTTCTTGTGCGCGTCGACGGCGATGCGGACGCCGGCCTGCTGCTCGTCGAGATTGCGCTTCGACAACTGGCCGTAATCGGGCATCGAGGCGGTGTCGAACAGCACTTCGCCCGCCGCGACATAGGCATGGCCACGCTCGATCAGGCGCTCGATGAGCGTGATCATGTCGGCCTTGCCGTCGGCACGCGGCTCGACGAATTCAGTGGCGCGCGGCTCGACCGTCGGCTCCAGGCAGCCGAGCGTCGCCACATCCTTGTGGTACTGGTCGGCGGTCTTTTCAGTGACCCTGCGGATCGCCTCGTTGAGCGAGAGCTTTCCCGAAGCAATCTCGTCGCCGAAATCGCGCAGCGCACGCGCATTTATCTTGTCGTCGACATCCGTGATGTTGCGCACATACGTGACGTGGCTTCCGCCGTAGAGTTGGCGCAGCAAACGGAACAGCACGTCGAAGACGATCACCGGCCGCGCATTGCCGATATGGGCAAAGTCGTAGACCGTCGGGCCGCAGACATACATGCGCACGTTCAGCGGATCGATCGGGACGAAATCGTCCTTGGTCCGCGTCAGCGTGTTGTAGAGGCTGAGGCCCTTCGATGCGTCAGACATGCGTGCCTTCCCGGTCCGTTGGTTTCTGGATTGGCTTGCGCCGAGGCGCAAACCGATTCCAGCCTGCTGGCCGGGGCGTTTGTCCAATCTGGGGAAAGATGAGGCGAAAACGTCCGGACCAGCGCGAGGCTAGCCAATAATGCAAATGCCACAAATGGCGAAAAACGTTTTCATGCGCGGCTTTATCGCCTTGCCCGGTGTTGCCGTCAAGTCGCAACATCGGCCAAAAGAGTCGGTGGATCACAGGAAATGAGGCACTGAAACATTTTATTAAACATGTCGGCACAGTCATGAAACATTCGCCGGCTAGGTCACCAGACGTCACGATTTGGTCGGAATCGGCCATCAAACGCAGACACGGAAATGTTACCAGGGAAGAGAGCAATGCCCCGAACCAAGCAGGAATCCAACCGCGCCAAGCAACCGGCGCTCGCCAGCCACTACCGCGCAATCGGCCCGGCCGCTATCGTCGCCGCCCTTCTCCACACCGCGAAGAAGAAGAAGCCGGCGCAGAAGATCATATCGCCGCGGGCTGCCTGAACAGGCATGCAGCCGGCGCCGAGCGCCGGCAATACAGGCGTTGAAGCGCGCAAATAGCCGCTTCTTTTAGAACAAGGTCATTTGACTGTCGTCCGCGCCGGGCTTCTGGCGCCTGACCTTTTCGGGCTCCGGCCCGACAACGCCCCGCTCCTGAATCTCCGGTCCGGTGTTGGCGACCTTGTTGACGAGGTCGGAAACAGGAATCGCTTCGAAGAAATCGGGCCGTGCGGGCTTCAGCAGGTCGGCCACGTCGCGCGGCTCCTGGGTGCGGCAGTCCAGCCAGCGGTCGAAATCCTCACGCGAGATCACCACCGGCATGCGGTCGTGGATGTGGGCGATGTTGGCATTGGCTTGCACGGTGAGGATGGCGCCGGTGTCCATCTCGGAGCCGCCCGGCTCGGCACAGGTCTCAACCAGCCCGGCGAAGGCGACGAGCCCGCCATGCTTCGGACGGATCCAGTAAGGCTGGCCCTTTTTGCCGGCAGTTTGCCGCCACTCGTAAAAGCCCGAAGCCGGCACCAGGGCGCGGCGATGGCGCATGGCGGCTTTGAATGAGGCCTTTTCCACCGCCGCTTCCGAGCGAGCGTTGAACAGCAGCGGAAACTCCCTGGTGTCCTTGACCCAGGCCGGGATCAGCCCCCAGCGCACCAGCATCGCCTGCCGGTTCGGTAGGTTCGAGCCTGGTGCACGCGGCGGTCCTGCAAGCGTCATCAGCACGGGCTGCGTCGGCGCGATGTTGTAGCGCGCCGGAAAATCCTCCAGTTCCGCCAGGCCGAGAAGAGCGGCGGTCTGGTCCGGCGTCGCGGTCAAGGCGAAGCGTCCGCACATTGGCAAGCCCGTTGAATTGATCAGACGCGAAAGTGGCGATGGAACCGGCGTTGCGCAACCGCTAAAGCTGTTTGCTTCCTGCTGGTCCACAAGGGCTGCAGATCGAGGATTGATGGACGAGAAGCGAAAGACACTTCCAGCAGTCTCGGTTGCCGTCGTGCGCGGCGACACGGTGTTGCTGGTCAAGCGGGCAAGGCCGCCCTCGCAAGGGGCTTATGCCTTTCCGGGCGGCAAGGTCGAGCCCGGCGAGACGCTTGCGCAAGCGGCGGCCCGCGAATTGCTCGAAGAGACCGGGCTGCTGGCCGAGGACTATCGTCCGCTGCGCGAAATCCACATCGACGGCAGTGGCGAGAACCACCCGGTCGACTATCTGCTGACAGTGTTCGGCGCCACCCATGCCGGCGGCGAAGCGATGGCCAGCGACGATGCCGAGACCGCTGCCTTCTATACGCTCGACGACATGGCCGCGTTGCCGCTCGCAGGCTCGGTGTTTGCCGTGGCGGAACAGTTGCTCGGCGCCAGCAAGGGTGCTGGCGCCCGGCCATGAGAATCGTCTTGCGGGCGACAAATTGTTTGGCCACAAAGCCTGATGATCCGTGCCTCGCTGTTTCTCGCCGCATGCCTCGCCGCCAGCACCGCGGCGCGGCCGGCTTTAGCCATCGAGGCGCCGTTCGAGCCTGGGCTGATGCGGCTGGCGGAAGTTCTGGGTTCGCTGCACTTCCTGCGCAATTTATGCGGCGAGAAGGGCGACCAGTGGCGGGTCGAGATGGAAAGGCTGCTCGAATCGGAAAATCCCGATCCCGAGCGGCGCGCTCGCTTCATCGCCAGCTTCAACCGCGGCTACCGCTCCTTCGGCGGCACCTACACGCAATGCACGGCGTCGGCGATAGAAGCCATCAGCCGCTACACCAAGGAAGGCGAGACGCTGACGCGCGACATCGCCTCGCGCTACGGCAACTGACCGGCATCCGAGTCGCTGTCCCGTTCGCTACCAACAGGCTTTTCACCGCTCCATGCTTGTGTCCACCGGCGTCTTGGTGCAATCCTGATGTTGCACTTCTGCAACTATATTAACGAAACGTTAGCGCGCAGATGTGGAATTAACTCAAACTGAAGGTTTTGATGCCGCTCGCCGGTCTAATCGGCTAAGTTTGAAAACGATCGAAGGCAGGTTTTTGCAACGCGACGGACTTTGTAGAGCACGACCAAAAAAATGTCGTATTTACAAACAGTTACTAAGACCTGCGCATGAAAGGGACAGCCCAAGCCTGATCCGCATCCACGGATCGCCGCTTGAAAAGGGTGGACATTGCAATGGAACATGCCGTCAACGACATCGACGCGTTGGTCAGGGAAGAAAAGCGCCTGACTGCCGTGGAAAGCCACAGCGAGGCCTGGGCGGAAGGGTTGTCGGCCGGAATCGAGCCCGAGATCATTGCGGAGGCGGCGCTGGAAACCGCTTTCGGCGAGATGCTGCGCGCCAATGGCGAGACCTCGGCCCTTGCCCTGCTCGACCGCATGCGTGAAAAGGTGGTCGCTGGCGCTTTCGAGCCGGAGCGGCTGCGACACTAGACGCCACGCGTCCCTTAAACGACGTACGGTTCTTTGACGACGGCGCACCGTTTGGGCATCATGCCCGGAACAGCCGGACACGCTCGGGGGCGCTTGAACAGCCCGGAAAGCCGGGCATCATGGAGATGCAGGCGGTGAATTTTACGATCTCAGGCCAGCCGCGCGGCCTGGTTTACAGCATCTGGCTCGCCGCTTTCTGCGCCGCGGTTCCGCTGGCGCTCTGTCTCACGACCGGCCCGGCTCACGCGCTGAGCGAAATCAAGCGCGAGGAGCTTCCCTCACCCGTCACACCACCCGCCGACGACGACATGGCCCCACCCGGAAGCGCCGTGCCGGCGCCCGATCCGCTCGGCACGACCCCGCCCGCAGCCAGAGAGCCGACGCCCGCCGACGAGCCCGAAAAGAGCGAGCCTGAGGGACCGGCGAACGATGGCGGCGTGGCCAACCCGCGCACCGACCCGGATACGCCCCCACCGGAAGTCGTCTATGACCTCACCAGGCTGCCCGAGCCGGTCAGGCGCATGCACGACCTGATCGTCGAGGCCTGCCGGAGCGGCGACGTCGAAAAGCTCAGGCCGCTGATCGGCACGGGCGATCAGATGACGCAATTGTCGCTGGGCGACATCGACGGCGACCCGATCGCTTTCCTCAAGGGGTTGTCCGGCGACGGCGAGGGGCAGGAGATCCTGGCCATCATGGAAGAGGTGCTTAGCGCCGGCTACGTCCATGTCGATGCAGGCACGCCGCAGGAGCTCTATGTCTGGCCGTATTTCTTTGCCCTGCCGCTCGACAAGCTCGACGCCAAGCAGCGCGTCGAGCTGTTCAAGATCGTCACCGCCGGCGACTTTGACGGCATGAAACAATTCGGCGCCTACATCTTCTACCGCGTCGGCATCACGCCGACCGGCCAGTGGATGTTCTTTGTCGCCGGGGATTGAGTGGCTCGCCCTGCCCCTTTGGGAAGGTAGCCTAGCCCTGCAGCGCCTCGGAAAATTCCACCGCCCTGCCCTGGCTGGGCGTGACGATCTCGCCTTCCCACATAACGCGGCGGCCGCGCACGACGGTGCCAACCGGCCAGCCGGTCACTTCTCTGCCATCATAAGGCGTCCAGCCGGCCTTGGAGCCGGCCTGCGCATTGGTGATGGTCTCCCGGCGCTTCAGGTCGACGATGGTGAAATCGGCGTCGTAGCCGGCGGCGATGCGGCCTTTCCTGGCCATGCCGAAGATGCGCTGCGGACCGTGGCTGGAGAGATCGACGAAACGCTGCAGGGTCAGGCGGCCGGCATTGACGTGGTCGAGCATGATCGGCACCAGCGTCTGTACGCCGGTCATGCCCGATGGTGAGGCCGGATAGGATTTTGCCTTTTCGGCCAGCGTGTGCGGAGCGTGGTCGGAGCCGAGCACGTCGACGATGCCTTGCTGAATGCCATGCCAGACGCCGTCGCGGTGGCGCGCGGCGCGCACCGGCGGGTTCATCTGGATCAGCGTGCCCAGACGCGCATAGTCGTCGGCAGCGAGCGTCAGGTGATGCGGCGTCGCCTCGCAGGTCGCGACGTCCTTGTGCTGTTCGAGGAACAGGATTTCTTCCGCCGTCGAGATATGCAGCACATGGATGCGGGCGCGTACCTGGCGGGCGATGTGCACCAGGCGCTCGGTGCAGCGCAGCGCCGCGATCTCGTCGCGCCAGATGGGGTGCGAGGACGGGTCGCCTTCGATGCGCTCACCCAACCGCTCGCGCAGGCGGAACTCGTCCTCCGAATGGAAGGCCGCGCGGCGGCGCGTGTTGCTGAGGATCGCGGCGACGCCCTTGTCGTCCTCGACCAGCAGATCGCCGGTCGACGAGCCCATGAACACCTTTATGCCGGCCGCGCCCGGCAGCCGCTCGAGCTCGCCCACGTCGCCGGCATTGTCACGGGTGCCGCCGACCCAGAAGGCAAAGTCGCAATGCATGCGATCGGAAGCGCGGCGCACCTTGTCGGCAAGTGCTGCCTCGTTGGTGGTGAGCGGGTTGGTGTTGGGCATCTCGAAGACGGCAGTGACGCCGCCGAGCACCGCCGCGCGCGAACCCGTCTCCAGATCCTCCTTGTGCTCGAGTCCCGGCTCGCGGAAATGCACCTGGCTGTCGACGACGCCGGGCAGGATGTGCAGTCCGCGACAATCGATCGTCTCGCCGGCGGAGGCCTGGCCGAGATCACCTATTGCGGCTATGCGACCGTCCTTGACGCCGACATCGCGAAGACCCTCGCCGTCATGGTTGACCACCGTGCCGCCTGTCAGGATGAGATCGTAGGTGCTGGCCATGGGCGTCCGGTCTCTTGCGGGGGGAGTGTCGTCGGCTTACGTAAAGGCCGACCGTTTTGCAAGATCAGGCTTTTGTCCACCCATGCCCATTGCCCTGCTGAAAGACCGCGAGCTCATATCCGTGTCGGGCCCCGATGCCGAGCATTTTTTGCAGAACATCCTCACCACCGACCTTGATGTGCTGGCTGCTGGCGAGGCCAAGCCAGGCGCGCTGCTTTCGCCGCAAGGCAAGATCCTGTTCGATTTCCTGATCTCGCGTGCCGGAGAGGATGGCTTTGTCCTCGACTGCCGCACTGACGTTGCCGACGATTTCGTACGCCGGCTGATGCTCTACCGCTTGCGTGCCAAGGTTGGGATTGCCAAGGCCGATCAGACGCTTGTCAGCGTCGCGTGGGGAAGTGATTCAATCGCTTCACATTCTGATTCAACCGAAGTTTCCGACACGCGCTTCCGCGACATTGCCGTCAGGCGCAGATATGGCAGCGCGGCCGAGGGTGGCGATGCCACGGCATGGCAGGCTCTGCGCATCGCCCACGGCATTGCCGAAAGCGGCAGCGACTATGCGCTCGGCGATGTCTTTCCACATGACGTGCTGCTCGACGAGACCGGCGGCATCGGCTTCAAGAAAGGCTGCTATGTCGGCCAAGAGGTGGTCTCGCGCATGCAGCATCGCGGCACCGCCAGGCGCCGCGTGCTGATCGCCTCCGCGCAAGCTCCCCTGCCCGGCCCGGGCACCGAGCTGACGGTGGCGGGACGGCCGGTCGGCGCGCTCGGGTCGACCGAAGGCACGGCAGGCCTCGCCATTGCCCGCATCGACCGCGTCAAGGCAGCACTCGACAGCGGCCAGCCGGTCATGGCTGGCGACGTCGCGGTGACGCTCGCCATACCGGCTTGGGCGAAGTTCGGCTTCCGGCAGGATGCCGTCGGCGCGGAGGAGGCCTGATGGCGGCCGACCGCGCCGGGGCGCCGCCACGCGCCTGGCAACGTATGCTGTCGGGACGGCGGCTCGACCTGCTCGACCCCTCGCCGCTCGACATCGAGATATCCGACATCGCGCACGGGCTTGCCCGCGTCGCCCGCTGGAACGGCCAGACCAGCGGCGAGCATGCTTTTTCGGTCGCCCAGCATTCGCTGCTGGTCGAGGCGCTGTTTTCCGAACTGATGCCGGCAGCTTCGGCCGGCGCCCGGCTGGCGGCGCTTCTGCACGATGCGCCGGAATATGTCATCGGCGACATGATCTCGCCGTTCAAGTCGGTGATGGGCGGCTCCTACAAGGACTGCGAGCTGAGGCTGCAGCGCGCCATCCATCAGCGCTTTTCGCTGCCGGCCGAACTCGGTGCCGGCTTGCGCAAGGAGATCAAGCGCGCCGACCAGATCGCCGCCTATTACGAGGCGACGCTGCTTGCCGGCTTCTCCACCCGCGAGGCGACGGAGTTCTTCGGCCGCCCGCGCGGCTTCAACGCCGACCGCTTCGATTTCACGCCACGCTCGGTGACCTGGGCGCAGGCCGCATTCCTCAAGCGGTTTTCGGCGCTCGAAACGAAGTGTCAGGCAATGGTTACCGTGCATTCGGCTGACTGAACGAACGCTAAATTAACCGGCGCCTACCACAGTACCCTGTCAGATCACTGTCCGCAGGCGCCTACATGCCCGTCGCACATGTCAAGGCTGGTTCGCCCGCGCGCAGGCGGAGCGCCGGAAGCATCGGCCAGCCACGGCGGATTGAAGACGAACTGCGCGACCAGAACGAGCGCTTTTCGGCGGCCGTCGAGAACATGTCGCATGGACTGTGCATGTTCGATGCCGACGAGCGGATGATCATCTGCAACGGCAACTATCTCGGCATCTTCTGCCTCGACGCCGGGATCGTACGGCCCGGCATCCGCTTCTTCGACATCCTGCAGCACAGCGTCGACATCGGCGTTGCCTCGCACAGCGCCGAAGATCTCTATGCGATCCGCAAACCCTATATAGACCAGGCGAGGCCCTCGACCTACGAGGAGGTGCTGTCGGACGAACGCATCATCAACATCTCGCACCGGCCGCTGGCCTCCGGCGGCTGGGTGTCGATCTACGAGGACATCACCGAACAGCGGCGCGCCGAGCAGGAGCTGAAGGAACAGCACCGCCGCTTCGACGCAGCTCTAGCCAACATGTCGCAAGGCCTGTTGATGTATGATGCCGATGGCAGGCTGATCGTGCGCAATGAGCGTTTCCTCGATCTCTATCACGTCACGCCGGCCGACTTCCCGCTCGGCATGAGCCATCGCGAACTGCTCGTGCAGTTGGTGCGTCTCGGCATCTATGCCGAGATCGACATCGACGGGGAGATTTCGAAGACCATGGCCTGCCTGCAGGCCGGCGAGTCGCGTTCAACCCACCGCAGCCTTGCCGACGGCAGGACCCTTCTGGTCGCACGCCGGCCGATGAGTGGCGGCGGTTGGGTGGCGACCTTCGACGACATCACCGAGCGCCGCCGCGCCGAAGAACGCATGACGCATCTTGCGCATCATGACACGCTGACCAACCTGCCCAACCGCTCGATGTTTCGCGAACGCCTCGACCAGGCCCTGAGCGAGCCCATGGTCGCGCCGCTGGCGATCTTCTCGCTCGATCTCGATCGCTTCAAGGCCGTCAACGACACGTTCGGGCACCCGGCCGGCGACTGGCTGCTGAAATGCGTGGCCGAGCGCCTGATGCGCTGCCTGCGCAACGAGACGGATGTGGTCGCTCGCTTCGGCGGTGACGAGTTCGCCATCATCCAGTTCAACGTCAAAAGTGCCGCCGACGCCGAACGCCTGGCCAGGCGCATCGTCGAGGTCATCGGCAAGCCCTATCGCGACAAGAGCCGCGACATGCATGTCGGCATCAGCCTGGGCATCGCGCTCTACCCGGACGACGGCAAGGACGCCGACGCGCTGCTGAAGAATGCCGACATGGCGCTCTATCGGGGCAAGAGCGAAGGCCGCAACGTCTACCGTTTCTTCGAGCCCGGCATGGACGCCATGGTGCGGGAGCGCCAGGTGCTCGAAACCGACCTCCAGGCGGCGCTGCCGCGGCGCGAATTCGAGCTCGATTTCCAGCCGATCATGAACATCGCCTCCGGCGACATCGTCGGCGCGGAAGCGCTGATGCGCTGGCGTTCGCCGGCACGCGGCCTGGTATCGCCTGACGATTTCATCCCGGCCGCCGAAGAGATCGGATTGATCGTGCAACTGGGCGACTGGGCGCTGAGAAAAGCCTGCACGGTGGCCGCTGGCTGGCCGCATGCGATGCGCATTGCGGTCAATGTCTCGGCGGTGCAGCTCAAAAGCGGCACCTTCGCCCGCAGCGTGATTTCGGCGCTGGCGTTTTCCGGCGTGCCGGCCGACCGGCTCGAGCTGGAAATCACCGAAACCGTGCTGATGGACGAGAGCGAAACGGTTCTGAAGACGCTCAGCCAATTGCGCGACCTCGGCATCCGCATCGCGCTCGACGATTTCGGCACCGGCTATTCGTCGCTCGGTTATCTCAGACGCTTTCCCGTCGACAAGATCAAGATCGACCGTTCCTTCATCCGTGACATCGACAATCGCGACACGGCAGCGATCGTGCGCACGGTCATCGGGCTTGGTGCGCAGCTCGGCATCACCGTCACCGCCGAAGGTGTCGAAACCGAAGCGCAGCTCGACATGCTGCGCGAGGCAGGCTGCGTCGAGGCGCAGGGCTATCTGATCAGCGTGCCGTCGAAGGCAGCGGACATCAACCGGCTGCTGAGATCAGGGGCGGCGCTGCGCCAGTCCGGGTGAGGCCGCCGTCAGCGCAGCGTCTCGACGTATTTTTCGTGGAAGCTGACATAGCCGTTCTCGACCTCCTTGAGGTGGCGCTCGATCAGGGCATGAAACTGCGGCAGCTGATGGAAGGGTACCCCCGGATAGGCATGATGCTCGGCGTGGTAGGGCATGTTCCAGGCGAGCTTGCGGACAAACCAGTTGGTGAGCGTCGTCCTCGTGTTCTCCAGCATGTTGGCGACCAGCGGGCAGCGGCCGTGTTCGGCCAGCAGATAGAGGCGCAGGAACGGCTGTCCGAGCAGTGCCGGCACGATCCAGACGTAGAGCAACACCGTCGCCTTGAACCATAAAGCCAGCACGAGCAGGACGGCATAAAAGGCGAGCATGGCGCGGGCCTCGGCGCGCACCTTGGGGTGGCCCTTCGGCGGCACGTAGCTGCCGCTGCATTGGCCGGTGGCGTTGACGTAGAGCGTCTTGACATGCCCCCACCACACCGGAATGCCGGAGATGTGGACTAGGTACTGCCGCCAGGTTTCCGGTTTTGGAAAGGCGAGTTCCGGGTCGTTCTCGGGATCCTGGGTGAAACGATGGTGCGCGAAGTGGAAATAGCGGAACCAGTCGGCCGGCAGCGCGATCGCCAGGCTCGCGGCGCGCGCCGCCAGATCGTTCAGCCGCTGCGTCTCGAAAGCGGTACGATGGATCGTCTCGTGCAGCAGGGTGAACAGGAACACGATCAATATGCCTTGCGGCAGCATCAGCAGCGGCCAGAACGGCACTTTCGCGGCGATCAGCGCGCCGAGGACGACGATCGCGCCCCAATGCGCGCCGAGCTGAACCAGTCCGAGGCGATCCGACTTGGCGGTCAGCCGATCGCGCTGCTGCTGCGTTAGCGATGCGATCACGTCGCGATGGTCCATTGGTGTTCCGTTCCGCTGCTTGCCGTTTGAAAATACCCTAATCGACAAAATAGCTTTCGCAAAACGAGGATTCCTGCCAGATAGATAAGCTTAACTTATCTGTTGGTGACCATGGTCGCACTTCCATCCTTGCGCGGATTGCAGGCTTTCGAGGCGGCGGCGCGCTCCGGCAGCTTTGCCGCGGCGGCCGAGGAGCTTTCGGTTTCCGCGGCCGCGGTCAGCCAGCTCATCCGTACCGTCGAGGAGCAGATGGGCCGCAAGCTGTTTCTGCGCGTGAACCGCCGTGCCGTGCTGACCGATGCCGGGCGCGAAATGCTGCCCAGACTGACGACGGCGTTCGAGGAGATCGGCAGCGTGTCGCGCGAATTGGGCGGTGCTGAGCTACGCTCGCGGCTGGTCGTCTCGGTGCCGCCCTCGATGGCGATGGGCTGGCTGTCGACGCGCCTGGCGAAGTTCGTAGCCGGCCATGGCGCGGTCGACATCGCTCTCAGGGGCGAAGACGATCCGGTGTCGTTCGACCACGACCTGATCGACATCCGCCTGTCCTACGGACGTTCCCACTATCGCGACGAAGTCACCGAGGAGATCGTCAGGGATGCCGTCTATCCCGTCTGCGCGCCTGGCATCGCTAGCGAGCCAGGCATCGCGCGCGAGATCGGCAGCTCAGAAAGCACCCTCGCCGGCCTGCCGCTGATCCACACGGATTGGGGGCCGACCGGCGCGTCCTTTCCGTCCTGGCGAAGCTGGTTCGAGGCGGCCGGCATGGCCCCCAGCCGGGCTGGGCAGCGCGGCCTGTCGGCGAACTCGTCGCGGGCGGCGCTCGACCTCGCCATTTCCGGCCTCGGCGTCGCGCTCGCGCAAGGCGTCTACTGCGCCGAAGCTATAGAAGACGGCCGGCTGGTCAGACCCGTCACACGCGCACTCATGCTCAGCCAGCCCTATTGCCTGACGATCCCGCAGCGAAGCATTCGGCGCGAGGTGGTGGCGGCGTTCAAGACATGGCTGACCGAAGAGTGCCTGCGGTCGGTGGGTTCGCCGGCTCTAATCGGCGAACAATCCTGAGTTCCTGACGGCAGGAGATGGCATTCGGCTGCAGTAAACAAGGAGGTTTCCCGCCCCGGTCAGAGATGCCCGCTCAATGCCTCTGTCATGTCCTTGTTCGTCGCCACCGGAACGATCTCGAACTCCACCAGGTCCGCCCACTCGATGACCCAGCGCTGCAGGAGGGTGACGTCATCGGCCTCCACCAGCAGGAAGCATCGGCTCATATCCGCTGCGATCCAGCTATGGTGCACGAGAAGCTCATCCGGCTTCAGGCGGCCACGGTCGCGGAAGCGACGGTAGATCTCCTTGCGATCGCAGCCGGTAAAATCCTCGATGACGATGAACTGCATCTTTTCCCCTCAGTTGAATTATCGCCCTGGTCGGTCGAGCCGTTCCAGGAACCATTGCGTCAGCCGCACCCAGACCTCGTCCTTCTCGCCGGAATCCTCCCAACCATGGTCGAGATTGGGGTTGTCGTTGACCTCGATGACGAAGACTCCGTCCTTGGTTTCCTTGAGGTCGACGCCATAGAGCCCGTCGCCGATGCAGCGCGCCGCCTTCACCGCCGTCTCGACGACGTGCGACGGCGTCTCCTTCAGCGTGAAGGTCTTGATGCCGCCCTGGTCGGGCTTGCCGTTGGCCTTGTGGTTGACGATCTGCCAGTGCTTCTTGGCCATCAGATAGTGGACGGCAAACAAAGGCTGACCGCCGAGCACGCCGACGCGCCAGTCATACTCGGTCGGAATGAACTTTTGGGCGATCAGGAGATCGGAATCCTCCAGCCATTCGGTGGCGAGCTGTTTCAACTCTTCCAGGTTCTCGCATTTCTTGACGCCGCGCGAGAAGGAGGAATCCGGGATCTTCAGCACCAGCGGAAAGCCCAGCGTCTGCGCCGCCACTTCGAGGTCCGAGGTGCCGGCGATCATCACCGTCGGTGGCACCGGCACCTTGTTGTAGGTCATCAGTTCGTTGAGGTAGACCTTATTGGTGCAGCGGATCATCGACAGCGGATCGTCGATGACAGGCATGCCTTCCTGCTGGGCGCGGCGGGCGAAGCGGTAGGTGTGGTTGGAGATCGAGGTGGTCTCGCGGAGGAACAGCGCGTCGTAATTGGCGAGCTTGGCCAGATCCTTTTTGGTGATCGGTTCGATTTCGACGCCCATCTTTTCGGCGATCCTGGCCCAATAGCGCAGCGAGGAAATCTCCGACGGCGGCAGTTCCTCGTGCGGATCGACCAGCGTGGCGAACGTGTAGCGCGCCGGCGTGCGGCCCTTGGTGTCGCGCCACTCGCGGTTGGTGTAGGTCTCCAGGCACTGCAGGAAGAAGGTCTCTTCGTCCTCGGTCATCCTGGCCAGCGGAAGAAAGCCGATCTTGCGGATCGAGGCCCATTCGGCGCTGTCCTTGATGTGGACCTCCAGCGCCGGCGCGCGGAACCAGTCGAACAGCAGCTTGGCGAAGCGATCCCATACTTTCGACGGGCCGATGCCGAAGAAGATCGCAACCTTGGCCGGAAAGACGCCGCCGAGATCCTTGCGGCATTTGTTGAGCGCCAGTTCCAACTCCGGCAGCGCATGCTCGTAGAGCTTGCGCTCCGACAGGTCGATCATCGTCTCGACCGTCGGGATGACCTTGTGGCCGCGCGAACCGGCGAGCAGCGAGGCATAGTAGCCGCGGCTCTGGTAGCCGTAATTGTTCGACAGGTTGATCACCTTCGGCCGCTGGCCGCGAAACAGCGCCGGATGCGCAAGATAATCACGGTTGGTGATGATCTTGTGCGGCGTCGCCACCTGGTCGAGGTCGTTCTGCCTGCCTGTTAGTATGACCCAGGTCATTGTGTGTCGCGCTTCCCCAGAGTGATGGCGGCACGCAGTCCGTCGCGGCCGAACTGCGCCATGTTCATGAAGATGCCGTAAGGCACGGGAATGTTGGCCGCATCAAGGATGGTCTCCTGCCGTTCGTCCTCGACCCAGGGATCGTGGATCAGGATATGGTCACCATCGTCGCCGATGGCCAGCACCCAGTGCGGCACCTTCTTGCCGAACATCAGGAAGCCGCTGATCAGCACCAGCACCAGCTTTCCTTCGGCGATCGCGTTGCGAACATCGTCGAGGGCGAATGGACGGTAATTCACCGGGATACCGTATTGTTCCGCGCGGCGGCGAAAGTCGACCTGGGCGAGTTCCATCACCCGGCGCTTGTCCTCGCTGCGCACCGACTGCAGGAACAGCGCGCCGTAGAAGGACACATAGACCTCCGCCGCAAGCCCACTTTCATAGCCGGAGACGGCGAGGCCGAACGGTTCGCAACCGCCCGGCCCCGACATCATGAACACGGTCGTCGCTTCGCGCCACAGGCGTATCTCCATAACCGGGTCGGGCACGAAGGCCGCATCGAAATTGGCCATCGCCATCATCAGGCAGCACGGACCGCAGGTGAACTCGCAGGTCTGCTGGTAGAACGGCACTCGGGTGGCTACCGGGATTTCGCCGCGCAAGGTCTTTTCGTAGCGCAGCGCCGTGGCGCCGTCCTCATAGTAGCCCGGCTCGCGGCCGATCTTACGGTAGCCGCCCTGCTCGTAGATGCGGATGGCGCGGAGATTGTCCTCGCGCACTTCGAGGCGCAGCAACATGCGGTCGTGCTCGAAGGCGGCCTCCTCCGCCGCCGCCAGCAGCTGGCGGCCAATGCCGAGCCCGCCGAAGAAGGGGCCGATGGCGATGGAATAGAGCCGGGCGACACCGCTGCCCTTGCGAAACAGCACCACCGCATAGCCGGCAATTCGGTTATCGCTTTCTGCGACCAGCATCTCGGCGGTCTCGCGCTCGATCAGCTGTCGGAAGGAACGTCGCGAGATGCGATCGCTCGCGAAAACAGCCTTCTCGATGGCCGCGAGGTCATCGACGTCGGACGCGCGGGCCTTGCGAATCTCGGCAGGCATGCGGGGCTCAGAAAACCTTGATTGGGTTGTGGAAACGGCCCTGATCGAAACATCGGTCATACCAGCCGATGCGCCGGTATTGATCAAGCGCTTTCGCACCCCGATTAGGGCCGAATTGTGACAGGTTGCATGGTGGTCCCGCAACACGGAGGCGCTGAAAGAACCGCCGCTTCGAGAGGGCGCCGGCCGCGGAAAGCAGCAGCCGGTTCAGCTCGCCAAACCGGCCAGAAGCTGGCCATAGGCGCTCTTGGCCACCGCGGCCAGCCGCTCACGCGGCAACGAGCCGACGACGGCGCAGCCATAGCCCTTGTCCAGCCAGTAGACGGCCTCTGGGCCGTCCTTCTCAGCCATATAGGTGCCCTTGGCCTTGTCGGCCGATTCGGCGGTGACGAACAGCGAGATGCGTTCGCCCTTGGCGTCCTCGTAGAGCAGCATCGCCGCCTTGCCATGGCCGGCGGGCAGCAGCCGGCCGCCGACGAGCTGGAAGCCTTCGGCCGCCAGATCGGGCGCCACCAGTTTCAGGCCGACGCGGTTGGACAGCCAGGTCTGCAGATGATCCTTGTCGCTGGCCGGCACCTCCACCGCATGGCGCTTCTCGGCGGCATAGATGACATGGGCGGCGATCGCCTGCTCGGCGAGTTGATCGTCCGCGCCGTCTCCCCTGCCGATACCGTCAATGCCAGCGACATAACCGGCGAGCCCGCCGGCCACCAGCACCACAGCCGCGGCCGCCGAAAGCCACCAGCGCGAGCGCCAGGCGGCCGCCCTCACCGTCGCTTCTCCGAGCAACGCTTGCCTCAGCCTTGCCGGCACCGGCTCGTCCATCACGCCGGCAAAGGCGGCACGCAGCGCCGCCCGGTCGGCGATGTAGCGGACGCTTCTGGCCTTCATCTCGGGATTGGTCTCGAGCCAGCTGTCGTAGGCCAAGCGCTCCTCGCCCGGCAGCTCACCGTCGAGGGCCATATGGATATCGCGTTCGGAGAAATCGCGCCGGGTCATTTCTCGACAACCCTTATCGAGCGGCGGCGCGCGCTGTCGTCGAGCAGCCCGCGCAACTCCTCGCGGCCGCGCGCGATGCGCGACATCAGCGTGCCGGCCGGCACGCCGAGGATGTTGGCGGCCTCGGCATAGGAAAAGCCTTCGATGGCGACCATCACCAGGGCGGCGCGGCGGTCGGGGCTGATCGCCTGCAATGCGTCGACGATCTCGCGCGAGGCGATGCTTTCGACCTGCTCGGCGGGGGCGGCCTGCGCCTCACCGGCCTCGAGCGGCAGCATCTGCGCCTCGCCGCGGCGGTTCACCTTGCGCATCTGGTCGATGAACAAATGATGCATGATCGTAAACAGCCACCTCCTGGGGCTCTCTCCCGTCCGCCAGTTGTCGAGCCTGACCAACGCGCGCTCCAGGCAGTCCTGGACAAGGTCGTCGGCGGAATCGCGGTCGCGCAGCAGCGAGCGTGCGTAGCGGCGCAGACGCGGTATTTCGCCAAGGATCGCTGCCTTCTTCTCGTTCATGACCGCTGTTTTCGAGGTCGCCTCTGTTTCATCGCAATTGAACGCGCCTTCACGACGCGGCGCAAGCGGCCAGCGCGAAGCGGTCGGCGCTCCAGTCACCCAAGCAAAGGAATAACGTTGGCATCCAGCGATTTATTCCTGGACGGGATTGGAATCTGCCTGTTCCTGCTTGTCTTTATCCGCGTCCTTTGCAGCCCTCGTCAGTAGCCGCTGGTAGAACAGGCCGATGCCGATCAGCACGGCGCCTAGGCCGATGAAGGACAGCGCGCGCAACACGCCTTCCAGCTCTGACATGTCGAAGAGGAAGACTTTCAGCACGGCAATCGCGATCAGCGCCGCAGAAGCGATGCGCAGCACCTGCGACTTCAGCCAAACGCCGGCGGTGAGCAGCGCCACGCCAATCGCCAGCCAAAGTGCCGAATAGGTGTAGGTCTCGAGTTGGCCAAGCCCGCTCCACAGGCCGATGAACTCGCCCTTGAACAGGCGCCTGACCGACAGCGTGGCGTAGGCCAGGGCAAGCACGGCCGCCACCACGGCCAGCATCTGTGCATACCATTTCGGCCGCTTGTCCCTGGCGTAGAGCGCCAGTCCCCCGGCGGCGACCGCCGGCAGGAGATAGGCGAGGAACAACAGGTTGAACACCGGGATCTGGCCTGTCGATTCGTCTGACAACAGCGGATTCAGCACCACGAAATGCCGGATAACGATGAAGGCGACCGAAGCCACACCGGCGGCCATCGAACCGTAGCGCAACACCGAACTTGGCGAGCGCATGTCGATGGCGACCAGGATGGCGCCGGCGCCGATGGCGATCAGCGTGTAGATCGCCTGTTCGGCGAGCGTCATCGCACCGGTGTCGATGACACCGCCATGCATGGCGTGGCGCACCAGCATGGCGAGCGTGAGCAGCGCAAACAGCGCAGCCGCCGCTTCCATGGCGAGCCGCGGCCGGCCATTGGTGGTGCGGGCAAGCTGCCAGGCGGCAAAGCCGAAGGCGAGCGCCGGCACGCCATATCCAGGCAGCAGCCAGTTGAAGACCGGCGTCGTCGACAGCAAGCCGGCGCCGACGATGGTCGGGTCGTAGGCGACGCGGCCGAGCACGGCGACGGCCGCGGCGACCGAGATCCAGCCGAGCACCGGATAGGAGCGCCAGCGCGTCGCCAGCGCCGGCACGATGGCCGCGGCGCCAATGAGGACGGTGGTCCAGCCGGAGCCGAAAGCCATGTGCAGCATCAGCAAGCCGGCGACAGCCGCGCCGCCAAGCGCGAAGGACACGGAAGCACCGCCCTTGAACGGTGGCTCTTCGGCGCGCGCGATCCACTCGCCGCCGGCAGCGAAGACCACGACCAGAAGAGCAGCAACCGCAGCGTAGAGAAGATCGCGATCGAGATTGCCGAAGGTGAACCAGAGCGCCAGCAGGACGACCAGCGGGGCGATGACGCCCCATGCGGCCCAGGACGCGGCATGGATCGGCGTCGAGGCCGTGAAGCGGCGTGCGGCCCAGAAGCCGGCGGCGATGAACAGCAGGCCAAGCCCGATGCCGATGTTGCGCGTCAAGGCATCGGACACCACCGCCGGCTGGCCATCGACGCCGAGGCTGCCGCCAACGATATCGGAGCCGATGGAGGTCGGCGGGATGATGCCGAGATAGATCATCACCGTGACCAGCCCGGCGGCATGAAGAAGCGGCCGCGCGCTTGGCCGATAGAGCGCGACGGCCAGCATGGCGGCGAGCAGAACGGCGCCCGGCAAGGCATAACCGGCGGCGGCGAAGTCCGGATCGACGGACAGGCCCAGTGCCGAAAAGGCGACAAAGAAAGCCGGCGCGATGGACGGCCAGTCGAACCGGCTTGCAGGTTCTTCCTCGCTGCGGCCGCCGAGCCAGACAAAGGCCAGCACGGCAAGCGTGACGGCATTGATGAACAGGATGGTGGAGAGGTTCACGCCGGGCGCGTCGGTCATGTAGAGGATGGTCCAGATGCCGGTGCCGGCGAAGGCCGCGGCCATCAGCAACTTCCAGTCACGCATGCGGGCGATGACGCCGGTGGCGGCGAGCACGATCGCCAGATAGCCGAACAGCGCCCAGGGGTTGGGCGCCTCAGAGGCGACAAGCGCCGGCGTCAGCATGGCGCCGACCAGGCCGATGCCGGCCAGCGCCTGGCCGTGGGCCAAGGCGGCGGCGATCGTCGCCACGCCGATGACGCCGAGCAAGGTGAAAGCCAGCGCCGGGCCGATGAAGCCGTAAATGCCATAAGCGGCATAGACGGTGCCGAACAGGATGAAGGCGCCGGCGGCCGTCAGGATTGCCGGGATATAGGCGCCGGCAGCGCCCTGCACCGGCACCTTGAAGCCGGTGCGGCGGATGAACTCGCCGCCGGCGATCAGTACCAGGCCGAGGAGCGCGGCCATGGTGAGCCGCACGCCGGGGCCGAAAATTCCGGCCTCGATGGTGTAGCGGATCAGGAACAGCCCGCCCAATGCCAGCGCGATACCACCGACCCAGACCGCCCAGCGGGTGCCGAGCGCCGTCTCGACGTCGGACTGGCGCGCGCCCTTTGCCGCTGCCGGCTCGGCGGGCTCTGCTGCCGGCTTCGCCTCGTCCTTGTCCCACGGTCCGGCCACGACCCCGCCGCTTGCAGCCTCGGCTGGGACTGCCGGTGTCTCTGCCGAAACAGCGTCGCTCGCCGGTGAGGCCGCAAGATCGGCAACTGCAGCAGCTGCCGGGGCAGCATCTGCGGGCTTGCCGTCGGTCGCCGCCTGTTCGGCTGGCTTGGTGGCAGACGGCACGGAGCCCGAAAGCACGAGGCTGCGCAGCGCGCCGAGTTCGCGTTCGATCAGGCCGATGCGGCTTTGCTGGCGCGAAATGATGACGAACAGGGCGATGATGGCGGCAAGGCCGATCAGGCTCTCAAACATGGCGGCTCCCCCAAACCAGGCCAGTTGTCACTGACAAATGCGGCGGCCAGACGGCCGGTCCCTAGGCTCAACGCACTGCCAGATGGGCGACAGGAAAGATCGAGCATGTTTCGTTGGCAAATGCCAGCGGCATAGAGCCGTTATCCCTCACCGTCGCGTCGAAAAGGCCAGGAATGGGGCTGACAGCGAGGTTACCTGCCGCCAGTTGGCAAATACTCGTGGTATCCTCGCTGCTCGCGGCAAATGCGATGGGGATTGTCGATGCCGAATCGAAGTGCAGGCCTGCTGATCCACAGGAGAAACGCCGGCATTCTTGAGTTTCTGCTGGTCCATCCCGGCGGCCCGTTCTGGGCAAGAAAGGATGACGGCGCGTGGTCCATTCCCAAGGGGCTTGTCGGCGAGAACGAAAGTGAACTGGCGGCCGCACAACGCGAGGCCGAAGAGGAACTTGGCGTCGCGATCGATGGACATTTCGAGCCTGTCGGCAGCTATCGTCAACCGGGCGGCAAGATCGTGATTGCATGGAGTGTCGAAGCGGAGGTCGACACGGACGCCATCAGAAGCAACATGTTCACGATGGAGTGGCCGCCAAGGTCAGGCTCGATGAAGGAGTTTCCCGAAGTAGACAGGGCCGGCTGGTTTTCATTGCCTGAGGCCGGTCTCAAGATCCTCAAAGGCCAGCGCGCCATCCTTGACGATTTCATGGAGCGGCGGAAAGACGGATAGGTGCCTGAAGAGCGGCACAACTGCGGGCTGGCGCTACGAAAGCCGAAACTCTCAATACGCGATTCCGCCCACTATAGCGTTGCCACGTTGGTCATCTATCGATGTGCCCGACGGCGCCTTGCCCTGCTATCACCTTTTCCCGCGCATTGTGCCTGCGCAGAGCGGCGAGGAAGCCGGCGCGGGCGTCCGGGGGCTCGAGGCCGCGCGGCTCGTAGACATGGCGGGTAAAAAAGAAGCCGGTCAGCCGGAAGGCGTCCTCCAGCGCCGCCGGATCTGCGCGCAAGCCGGAGCCCCGCTGCAGGAAGGCCGGCAGCGCCAGCATCTTGTCGTGCCAGGCAGCACCCGCCGCGCGCGAGACGGCCCGGCCGGATTTCGGCGAGACATAGGCGAGATCCTGCCTTGTCCCGGTCGCGGCGCACTGGCTGAGATCGAGGCCGAAGCCGAGCTCGTCGAGGATGAGCAGCTCGAAGCGCGCCACCAGTTCACCGGCGGCGTCGGCATCGTCGAGATGGGCGATCATCACGGCCAGCGTCTCGTAGAGGCCGCCATGGGCGTCGCGCTCGGGCAGCAGGCGCAGATGCGCGGCCATGGTCTGCAGGCCGTAGACGGCCACCGCGCTGTCCATCAGCCGGGCGGCGTTCATCTCGATCGCCTCGGCCTGGAAGGTGCCGAGATGCTCGTCGAGCCGCGCCCGCCACAGAAGGTCGACGCGGTTGCCGGGCTGCAGCACCGGCTGCTGCTTGCGCGAGCGGCCGCCGCGCACCAGGCCGAGATGGCGGCCATGGGCGCGCGTCATCACCTCGAGGATGGCGCTGGTTTCGCCATGCTTGCGGGTGCCGAGAATGATTCCCTCGTCGCGCCATTCCATGGCGGGAGCTTGTCACCGATCGGACGGCGAAATCAAGGCTGAGGCGCGTTCGGGGGATCCAGCCAGGGCGGCCCCGAAATATCGGAAATCGATCAGAAAGAACTCGGGATTTTTGGCCGCGCCGGCGCCAATAAGGACGGATTGACCGGAAGCGGCCAAACGGCCCGTCGAAACACTCGCCGGGCCCGTTCCCAGGCGCATGTCGACCGATCGGGCAGCCCGGCGACCTCTCGCGATCAAACCTGCCCGCTGAGAGGACCCGACATGACTTTCTTCCTGGACCTGGTGCGAAGGCACCAGTCGATATCCTTCTTTTCGCTGGCGCTCGGCCTGACCTGGCTGGCCTTCATCCCGTTCTGGCTGTCGAACGGCGACAGCATTCCGTGGTTCACCTTCGGCCCGATCGTTTCGGGATTCATCGTCGCAGCCCTGTCCGGCGGCTGGAATTCGGTCAAGGCCATCCTCGCCTCGATGGTGAAATGGCGGGTGCAGCCCTTCTGGTATCTGGTGGCGTTCGGCCTGCCGTTCGGGGCGCAGTTGGCCTCGATCCTGATCAACCCGATGTTCGGCGCTGCGGCACCGGCCTGGAGCAATATTCCCGCCTTGGCCGAGATGCTGCCGATCATCGCGCTCTATGCCGTCTTCAGCGGCCCGCTCGGCGAAGAGCCGGGATGGCGCGGCTTTGCCACGCCTCGCCTGCTCGCCAGCCATTCGGCGTTGACCGGCAGCCTCATCCTCGGCGTGATCTGGGCCATCTGGCACTTCCCGCTCGGCCTGGTCGGCGACCTCAGCCTCTACGGCACGATCAACGTGGTGCTGGCGGCGGTGGTGTTCACCTGGCTCTACCAGAACACCGGCAGCGTGCTTCTCGCCTTCATCATGCACGTCACGCACCAGAACAGCGTGCGCTTCCTGGGAAAGGTGTTCGTCGACGGCGACTATATGCAGCAGCAATGGATCGGTGTTGCGATCTGGGCGGTGATCGCGGCTGCCATCATCGCCTACTATGGCACCGAGAGTTTTATCCGCCGGCCAAAGTCGCAGCTTGCCGTCGCTGCGGCCTGAACAAAAACCGCAAAATGAGCGCGGCGCCCTTATCCGGGCGCCGCGTCTTTTTTTGCCGTCAGTGCGGAAACTCGAGCCCCATCTCGCGGTAGCGCTCTGGGTCGTCGCCCCAGTTCTCGCGCACCTTGACGAACAGGAACAGGTGCACCTTCTGTTCGAGGATGCCTGCAATCTCCATGCGCGCCGCCTGGCCGATGGCGCGGATGGTCTCGCCCTTGTGGCCGAGCACGATCTTCTTCTGGCTGTCGCGCTCGACATAGATCGTCTGGTCGATACGCACCGAGCCGTCCTTCTTCTCCTCCCATTTCTCGGTCTCGATATGGGAGGAGTAAGGCAGTTCCTGATGCAGCCGCAGATACAGCTTTTCGCGGGTGATCTCGGCCGCCAGCTGGCGCATCGGCAGGTCGGAGATCTGGTCCTCCGGATAATACCAGGGACCGGCCGGCAGCGTCTCCGCCAGATAGTCGAGCAGGTCCTTGCAGCCGGAGCCGGTCAGCGCCGAGACCATGAAGGTGCGCTTGAACGGCACGCGCTCGTTGGCGGTTCCGGCGAGCGCCAGCAGCGCCTCGTGCTTGACGCGGTCGACCTTGTTGAGGATCAGCACCATCGGCTGGCGCACATCCTTCAGCCGCTCGAGGATGGCGTCGGCATCGCCCCTGATGCCGCGCTCGGCATCGATCAGCAAGAGCACGACATCGGCATCCTTGGCGCCGCCCCAGGCGGTGGTCACCATGGCCGTGTCCAGCCGCCGCTTCGGCTTGAAGATGCCCGGCGTGTCGACGAAGACGATCTGCGCGTTCTCATGCGTGGCGATGCCGCGCACGATGGCGCGGGTGGTCTGCACCTTGTGGGTGACGATCGACACCTTGGCGCCGACCAGCTGGTTGACCAGCGTCGACTTGCCGGCATTGGGCGCGCCGATCAGCGCGACGAAGCCGGAGCGCGTGGCGGGACCTTCTGTTGCCGGAGCGAGGTCTTCGGTGGCGGTCATGCCGCGCTCCCTTCATTAGAGCGCCGCGCGTCCTCTTGGACGCGCAAAGGACGCTCTAAGACTTTGAATCTACGCATCGTGCTCTCCAAAAATCGATTCCGATTTTTGGGCCGATGCGACCCAGACGCCTTCGCGCATAAGCAGTGCAGCGGCGGCCGCCTGCTCGGCCTCTCGCTTGGAGCGGCCACTGCCAATGGCCGGCGCAAACTGGCCAACCTTGACGCTGACTGTGAACAGCGGATCGTGGTCAGGCCCTTCGCGGCTGTCGATGCGGTAGGCCGGCATGGCGCCCGCCGCCGCCTGATGCGCCCATTCCTGCAATTCGGTCTTGGCATCGCGACGAGCGGCGCCGATTGCCAGCGAGCGTGGCTGCCAGAATTTATGGATGAAGGCGCGAGCCGCCTCCAGGCCACCGTCGAGATAGAGCACGGCGATCAGCGATTCCAGCGCATCGGCGCGCAAATTGACGCGCTTGCGCCCGTCGAGACCGCGCACGTCGGAACCGGCGCGGATCAGCTCCGGCAGCCCGATCTCCTCGGCGATCTCGGACAGCGCCTCGGCATTGACCAGTGCGTTCAGCCGAAGCGACAATTCGCCCTCGGCGGCGTCCGGAAATGCCGCGAGCAGCATGTCGGCGACGACAAGGCCGAGAACGCGGTCGCCGAGGAACTCGAAGCGCTCATAGTCGACGCCGGCATGGGTGGAGCGGGCGCTGGCATGGGTCAGCGCGCGCTGCAGACGCTGGCGGTCGGCAAAGGCGTGGCCGGTGCGCTGCATCAACGCTTCGGCGAGCGCATCGGCGGTCAACCGCTTTGTCGCCACCATGCCTAGTCGACGAAGTTGAACAGGCGCGACACGCGCATCAGCGACGGCCATTTCCAGATCTCGAGCGGGCTGGCGCCGTCGGCGATCGAGAAGAAGATGATGTTGGCGCGGCCGACCAAATTCTCCTCCGGCACAAAGCCGACGGTGAAGCGGCTGTCGGAGGAATTGTCGCGATTGTCGCCCATCATGAAATAATGGCCGGGCGGCACGTCGAATTCGCGCGTGTTGTCGCCGATCGAATTGGGCGTCAGGTCGAGCGTGTCATAGGAGACGCCGTTGGGCAGCGTCTCGCGATAGACGTCGACTGGGCCCTGGGCCTCGGTGATGTCGGGGTTGTCGATCTGTCCCGTCTTTACGCGCGGCACGCCGACGCCATTGATGAAGAGCTGACCGTCCCTAACCTGGATCTTGTCGCCCGGCAGCCCGACGACGCGCTTGATGTAGTCGACGGACGGGTCCGGCGGGAACTTGAACACTGCGACATCGCCGCGCTTCGGCGCCGCGCCCCAGATGCGGCCCGAGAAGATGTCGGGGCCGAACGGCAGCGAATAGTGCGAATAGCCGTAGGACCATTTGGTGACGAACAGATAGTCGCCTTCGAGCAGGGTCGGCCGCATCGACCCGGACGGGATCGAAAACGGCTGGAACAGGAGCGTGCGGATGACCAGCGCAAGCACCAACGCCTGAATGATGACGCTGACGGTTTCGCCAAGCCCGCCGGATTTCTTCTCGGATTTTTCAGCCACGCTCATGTCGTCCTCGATTGTGCGTTGGATGGTATAGAGTCTCGGCGCGCGCTGGGCAACGTCATGCCGGTGGTCAGATGCAATCAATGTGGCGCTTGTTCGACGGGCAACGCCTCAATGATCACAAAGGCTTGAGCAAGCGGAAAATCATCGGTGATGGTGAGGTGGATTGCCGCGCGGTGCCCTTCCGGCAGGATCTTGTCCAACCTGGCAGCCGCGCCGCCGGTCAGTGCCATGGTCGGCTTGCCGCTGGCAAGGTTGACGACGCCCATGTCGCGCCAGAACACGCCTTGCGCCAGGCCGGTGCCGAGCGCCTTGGCACAGGCCTCCTTGGCAGCGAAGCGCTTGGCATAGGAGGCAGCGCGCCCGTGGCGGGCTTCTGAGCGGGCCTGCTCGACCTCGGTGTAGATGCGCTGGATGAAGCGCTGGCCATGCCGCTCCAGCGACTTCTCGATGCGTCTGATATCGATCAGGTCGCTGCCAATGCCGATGATCATTCCGCGGGAACTTCCCGTCCGCCATGCCTGGCCTTCTGCGCCCGCTCGTCCATGCGCCTCTTCCGCTGCTCGCGAAAGACGGTCATGCCCCAGCGTGTGATGCCGTAGAACACAAACCCGAAGACCAGGCCAAGCGGTACGGCGCCGATCAGCATCGGCTCCAGCACCGGGTGCCACAACCTCGCAAACGAAAGCGTGTGCATCATTTCGCCAAGATGTTCAGGTGGCCCATGCTTTGGCAGGTGCTCGTGCAGGATCAGCTTGCCGGTCTCCCAGGATGCGCCCCACAGCAGTGGGAAGGTCAGCGGATTGCCGAAGAACACCGCGCCGAGCGCGGCAGCCACCAGATTGCCGGCGATCACCCAGCAAAGCACGGCGGCGATGACGAAGTGAAAGCCGAGCGGGAAGAAGGAGGCGAAGACACCGGCCGAGACACCGGCGGCGACCGCGTGCGGTGTGGCCTTCAGTCGGAGAATCCGCTTGGAGAAATACTGCAGCGAACGAGAGAACGAGCGGCGCGGCCACAGATAGGTACGCACCCGCTCCAAAAGGCCATCAGGCTCGCGGCGTCGAAAAAGCACTCTGTTCCAGTTCCTGATTTATCAACGCCGGCAACTCCGGCCAACCCGGCCGGGGCGCCACAGCCATATCTTGCGCTTTGAGGTCCCAAAGGCAACAACGACTTTGATATAGCGACGCGCCGGCCGAAGAACAACTGATGGGCTGAGCCGAGGCGGCTAGTTCAAATACTCGCTGACCTCGACGAGATTGCCGTCCGGATCACGGAAGTAGACGGACATCATCGGGCCGCGGGCGCCGGTACGCTCGACCGGACCGACTTCGACGGCGACGCCATTGGCTGCCAGGCTGGCGCAGATCTCGGCGAGCGGCCGGGCGGCAACGAGGCAGAAATCGCCGGCGCCAGTTGTCGGCGCCTTGGCCTTCGGCTCGAAGGTGCGGCCCACCTGATGCAGATTGATCTTCTGCGATCCGAAGAGCAACGCCGTCGGCCGGTTCGGCTCGTCGTGGCGCTTCATGCCAAGCACACGTTGGTAGAAGGCACAGCTGTCGTCCACCGAGCGGACCGTCAGCACGAAATGGTCGATGCCGGCGATCATCACGGCGTCGCGGACAGCGCGCGTCGCTCCCGAAGAGATTCAGGCGACGCGCTCAAGTGATTGTTTTCGTACATGGACGACATCAGATGTTGCGGCTGCCGGGCTTGACGGCCGGTATGGCGGCGAGTTCGGGCGGCAGCCGGTCGGCCGGATAGGCAGGAACCTCATATTCGGCCAGCGCGATCAGCGGGACGCCGACATCGGTCTTGCCGGCCGAACGGTCGATGATGCAGGCGGCCGCCACCACCTCGGCGCCAAGTTCGCGCAGGCAGTCGATGGTCTCGCGGATCGACAGGCCGGTGGTGACGATGTCCTCGACGATGACGACGCGCGATCCCCTGGCGATCTCGAAGCGGCGCAGCCTGAACTCGCCCCCTTCCCGCTCGACCCAGATCGCCGGCGCGCCGAGATGGCGCGAGGTCTCATAGGCCGGGATCAGTCCGCCGATCGCCGGGCCGACGACATAATCGATCCGGCCGGGCACGCCCTTGCGGATCTTTTCGGCCAGCGCACTGCACAGGCGCTCGGTCTTGTCGGCATGCATGAAGACGCGGGCCTTCTGCAGGAAGACCGGGCTGCGCAGGCCCGACGTCAGGATGAAATGGCCTTCGAGAACGGCGCCGGCCTCGCGGAAAATGCCCAGCACTTCGTCGGTGTTCATCCTGCCTTGTCCCTAAAAAGATTGTCAGCCATTGACGCGCCGCGCGTCGCTGACGCTCGAATTGTCCTTGAGCTGCGACAGCAGCCGGTTGAGGTGCTTCAGATCCCAGACTTCGAGATCGATCAGCATTTCGGTGAAGTCGGGCGCGGTGCGCACCATCGACAATGTATGGATGTTGGCGTCGTTGGAGGCAACGACCTGGGCGATGTCGGCGAGCGAGCCCGGCGCGTTGATGGCGGTGACCGAGACGCGCGCAGGGAACCGCTCCTTGGTGCGCTCGTCAATGTCCCAGCGCACGTCGATCCAGCGCTCGGGCTGGTCGTCGAAGGCCTGCAGAGCCGGCGACTGGATCGGATAGATGGTAATGCCGGTTCCCGGCTGCACGATGCCGACGATGCGGTCGCCGGGCACAGCGCCTTCCGGCGCGAAGCGCACCGGCAGGTCGCCGCGCACGCCGCGGATTGGTACGGCGCCGTCCCGCGGCTGGTCCTTGTCCTTGCGTGCCGCGCGGCCCGGGATCTGGAACAGCATGCCGGCGGCATTGCGGATCTTCGACCAGCCTTCCTCGCGCTGCTTGGGCGCGGCAACGGTGACGCGTTCGTCCTTGTAGTCGGGGAACACCGCCTTCATGACGTCGGACGAGGCCAACTCGCCGCGTCCGACCGAGGCCAGCACGTCCTCGATATCCTTGCGTGCCAGCCGGTGCAGCACCGGCTTCAGGCCTTCCTTGGTGAAGGTCTTGCCGGCGCGCTCGAAGGCGCGTTCGAGGATGCGGGCGCCGAGACCCGAATATTGCTTGCGGATGGCATTCTTGGTGGCACGGCGGATGGCGGATCGCGCCTTGCCGGTGACGACGACCGATTCCCAGGCCGCCGGTGGCACCTGCGCCTTGGAGCGGATGATCTCGACCTCGTCGCCGTTCTTCAGTTCCGTCATCAGCGGCATGATGCGGCCGTTGACCTTGGCGCCGACGCAGGTGTCGCCGACATCGGTGTGCACGGCATAGGCGAAGTCGATGGGCGTGGCGCCGCGCGGCAGCGCGATCAGCATGCCCTTCGGCGTGAAGCAGAACACCTGGTCCTGGAACAGTTCCAGCTTGGTGTTCTCGAGGAAATCCTCGGGATTGTCGCCTTCGGCCAGCTGCTCGATGGTGCGCCGCAGCCAGGCATAGGCGTTGGTCTCCTTCGAGATCGCGTGGGCGGCACCGTTCGTCTTGCCGCCGGTGTCCTTGTAGATCGAATGCGCGGCGACGCCATATTCGGCGATCTTGTTCATCTCGCGGGTGCGGATCTGCAATTCGACGCGCTGGCGCGAGGGGCCCACGATGGTGGTGTGGATCGAACGGTAGTCGTTCTGCTTCGGCGTCGAGATGTAGTCCTTGAAGCGGCCGGGCACCATCGACCAGGCGGTGTGGATGGCGCCGAGCGCGCGGTAGCAGTCCTCGAGGGTGTCGACGACGACGCGAAAGCCGAAGATGTCGGACAGCTGCTCAAAGGACAGCGCCTTGGCTTCCATCTTGCGGAACACCGACCACGGCTTCTTCTGCCGGCTCTTCACGCTGGCCTTGATCGCATGCTTTTCGAACAGCGTGGACAGCGACTTCTCGATCTCGGACAGCACGCCCTTGTTGCGCTCGAATATCTCGGCGAGCCTTGCGGTGACGGCGCGGTAGGCTTCCGGATTGATGTAGCGGAAGGCGATCTCCTCCAGCTCCTCGCGCATGCCTTGCATGCCCATGCGGCCGGCAAGCGGCGCATAGATCTCCATCGTCTCCTCGGCGATGCGCAGGCGCTTGGCCTCCGGCACATGGTCGAGGGTGCGCATGTTGTGCAGGCGGTCGGCGAGCTTGACCAGAAGCACGCGCACATCTTCCGAGATCGCCAGCAGCAGCTTGCGCAGGTTCTCCGCCTGCTCGGCCTTCTTGGAGACGAGGTCGAGCTTCTTCAGCTTGGTGAGGCCCTCGACCAGCTTGCCCATTTCCGGGCCGAACAGCTCGTCGATCTCGGCCCTGGTCGCGGTCGTGTCCTCGATCGTATCGTGCAGCAAGGCGACGGCGATCGTCGCCTCGTCCATGTGCATTTCGGTGAGGATGGCGGCGACTTCGAGCGGATGCGAGAAATAAGGATCGCCGGAGGCGCGCTTCTGATGGCCATGCTTCTGCATGGCATAGACATAGGCCTTGTTGAGCAACGCCTCGTTGACGTCAGGCTTGTAGCGCTGGACGCGCTCGACAAGCTCATACTGACGCATCATGGGCGGGATCTCGCGGTGCTGAAATGAATCATGCGCCGAATATGCATCCGGCGCATGTCATAGATAGCCACGAAACTGCCGACGCGAAAGTGTCGGCAGCGTCGGCGAAGATCAATAGTCGTCGCTTTTTTCCGGCGGGACCAGGCCTTCGATGCCGGCAAGCAGATCTTCCTCGGTCATGCGGTCGAAAGCGATGTTGTCCTCGGCGTCGTCGGCATCGGTCGCCGCAACGGCGGTGCCGGTCTGGTCGGCAATCACCTCGCCGTCGGCTTCCGGCTCGTCGACCTCGACATGCTTCTGCAGCGAGTGGATCAGGTCTTCCTTGAGGTCGTCGGGCGACAGCGTCTCGTCGGCGATCTCGCGCAGAGCGATGACCGGGTTCTTGTCGTTGTCGCGCGGCACGGTGATCTGCGCGCCCTGGCTGATCTGGCGGGCGCGGTGGCCGGCCAGAAGCACGAGCTCGAAGCGGTTGTCGACCTTGTCGATGCAATCTTCAACGGTTACGCGGGCCATGAATTGCCCCTTTCAGCCTGGATTTGATGGAAAACAGGCGCGGTCCATAACCCGAACGCCGCCGAAATACAAGCTTCTTGGCAATACCCGCCCCTGGTCCGGGCGGGGGGCGGATCGGCACCAGATCTGGCGACACGCCTGGCTGCGACGATTGCGCACCGATCACAATTGCTTGCAATGCGGCAAGGCAGCTTGGATTGCCGTAAAACTGGCGCTATCTCGGATAAGGAAGGCCATAAGGTCTATTTTCAGAGACCGGCCGATAGTCACGCACGCATTTAGACGACCGCCTATTTTCGAAAAGGAAATTTTTCCATGTTCGACCCTCGTGAGAAAATCGCCCTTTTTATCGACGGCGCCAATCTCTACGCCACCTCGCGGGCGCTGGGTTTCGACATCGACTATCGCAAGCTTTTGTCGAGCTTCCAGAAGCGCGGCTATCTGCTGCGCGCCTACTATTACACGGCGCTGGTCGAGGATCAGGAATATTCCTCGATCCGGCCGCTGATCGACTGGCTCGACTATAACGGTTTCAAGGTGGTGACCAAGCCAGCCAAGGAGTTCACCGACTCGACCGGCCGCCGCAAGATCAAGGGCAATATGGACATCGAACTGACCGTCGATGCGCTGGAACTCGCCGATGTCGTCGACCACTACGTCATCTTCTCCGGCGATGGCGATTTCCGCACCCTGGTCGAGGCGCTGCAGCGGCGCGGCCGCAAGGTCTCGATCGTCTCCACCATGGCCTCGCAGCCGCCAATGATCTCCGACGATCTGCGCCGTCAGGCCGATCACTTCATCGACCTGATGACACTGAAGAACGAAGTCGGCCGCGATCCGTCCGAGCGGCCGGTGCGCCGGCCCGAGCCTGCCGAAGTCGACGAGGACGATTTTTGACGGCGGCGGCCTTGGTCGCCGCCTCCTCCCCCGAACCCGGCCGCGACTGCCCGCTCTGCCCGCGGCTGCATGATTTCATCGCCGACTGGCGGCAACGTGAACCGTCCTGGTTCAACGCGCCGGTGCCGACCTTCCTGCCGCCCGAAGGCGAGGACGCCGTCAGGCTTTTGATCGTCGGGCTGGCGCCGGGTCTGCGCGGCGCAAACCGCACGGGGCGCCCCTTCACGGGCGACTATGCCGGCGACCTGCTCTATTCGACGCTGATCGCGCATGGTTTTGCGCGCGGCGAGTTCAAGGCGCGGCCGGACGATGGGCTGGAGCTTGTCGGCACGGCGATCACCAATGCCGTGCGCTGCGTGCCGCCGGAAAACAAGCCGGTGGGTGCGGAGATCGCCACCTGCCGGACGTTCCTGGTGCCGACCATTGCGCGCTTTCCCAATCTGCGCGCCGTGCTGGCGCTGGGCTCGATCGCGCATCAGTCGACGGTGCGGGCGCTGGGCGGGCGCGTCGTCGCCTATCCGTTCCGGCATGGCGGACAGCAGCAGGTCGGCGCCGTCACGCTGTTCTCCAGCTATCACTGCTCGCGCTACAACACCAATACCGGCGTTTTGACGGAAGCGATGTTCGTCAATGTGTTCAGGGAGATCGCGGGGTTTCTGCGGAGATAGAGTCGGGCTTGGCAAAGAGTTCCGCCAGCCTCTCCTGCCCGCCCTGCAGGACGTTCAGGTCGACATCGCCGCTGATGCCATCGACGCGACCGCTGTTGTGGTACTGCCAGTAAATCCAGTCGTCATGGCCTGGCCACAGCGCCAGTGAACGGACCCAGCGCTGGCGGCTGGCGATCTGTCCGGAATAGGCATCCGCCGCCTCGTCGATCAGATAGATGATCGCCGGCTTACCGAAGGCTGCCTCCACCGGACCGAGGAAAGCTTGGAGTTCTGCGTTCAACTGTTCGGGCGACGGCCGTTTCGGGCAATTGCCTCCGAATTCGATATCCACAACCGGCGGCAGCAGCGGCCCTTCGCGCGGCACTACCGAAATGAAGTTCTTCGCCTGGTCGGCGCCCGGCCGACAGAAGGTGAAGAAGTGATAGGCGCCGACCGCGAGCCCGGCGGCGCGGGCCTCGCGCAAATTGGCGGCGAAGGCATCGTCGACATGATCACCGCCTTCGGTCGCCTTGATGACGGCAAAGGCGACATCGTCGGCGGCTACGCGCCGCCAATCGATCTGGTGCTGATGATGGGAAACGTCGATGCCCCTGACCGGATATCTGTCGCGGTCCGGCGAGAAGGTGCGGAAGTAGAGAAAACCACCCGCTGCGACGAGACCCGCAAGGACCAAGCCAGCCGCGCCCCAGAGGATGATCCGGTTCTTCAAGACTATCCCCTATTGCGCTTCGCAGGCTCCGCTGTTCGAAAAACTTGAAAGCCAAACGCTTGGCTTTTTTCAGGCTATCGCCTGATGCTTGTCACCCACGATCCTTCAGCAACCGGCCCTTCTCGCGCGACCAGTCGCGCTGCTTTTCGGTCTCGCGCTTGTCGTGCAGCTTCTTGCCGCGGCCGACGGCGAGCAAGAGCTTGGCGCGGCCCTGGTCGTTGAAATAGATCTTCAGCGGCACCAGCGTCATGCCTTCGCGGTCGACGCTCTGCGACAGTTTCGCCATCTCGCGCTTGTTGAGCAGCAGCTTGCGGCGCCGGCGCGGCTCGTGGTTGAAGCGGTTGGCCTGCAGATATTCCGGCAGATAGGAGTTGATCAGCCAGATCTCGCCGCCCTCGACCGAGGCGTAGCTGTCCTGGATGTTGGCCTGGCCCTGACGCAGCGACTTGACCTCGGTGCCGGTCAGCACCAGACCGGCCTCAATCGTGTCGAGCACCTCATAGGAAAACCGCGCCTTGCGGTTTTCCGCAACGGTCTTGTTGTTGGGATCGGCTTTTCTGACTTGATTCATGATGTGGAGAGGTGGCGCCTCATCCCTAATTTATCAAGCCGGCATGCTTCATCGCCTGATCGATCTTCTCGGCAGTCGATGCCTCGATCGTCACCAGCGGCGAGCGCACGACGTTTTCGACCTTGCCCAGCTTCGACAGCGCATATTTGGCGCCACACAGGCCAGGCTCGGTAAAGATCGCCTTGTGCAGCGGTAACAACCGATCCTGCAGGTCGAGCGCCCTGGCGCTGTCGCCGGAAAGGGTGGCTTCCTGGAATTCGGCGCAGAGTCTCGGCGCGACATTCGACGTCACCGAGATGCAGCCGACGCCGCCATGGGCGTTGAAGCCGAGTGCGGAGGCGTCCTCGCCGGAAAGCTGGATGAAATCCTTGCCGCATGTGGCGCGCTGCTCGGAAACGCGCTCGACCTTGCCGGTGGCATCCTTGACGCCGACGATGTTCTTGAAGTCGTGTGCCAGCTGGCCCATCGTCTCCGGGCTCATGTCGATCACCGAGCGCGGCGGGATGTTGTAGATGATGATCGGCAGGCTGGTCGCCTTGGCGACGGCGGCGAAATGCGCATAGAGACCGCGCTGCGTCGGCTTGTTGTAATAAGGCGTGACGACGAGAGCCGCATCGGCGCCCGCCTTCTCGGCATATTGCACCAGCCCGACGGCCTCTTCGGTGTTGTTGGAGCCGGCACCGGCGACGACCGGAACGCGCCCGTTGGCGACTTCGATGCACACCTTGACGACCTGGCGATGCTCGTCATGCGATAGCGTCGGCGACTCGCCTGTGGTGCCGACGGGCACCAGCCCGGTTGTGCCTTCAGCGAGCTGCCATTCGACGAACGCGCGAAAGGCTTTCTCGTCGAAACGCCCGCTCTTTTCGAACGGTGTCACGAGCGCGGTCAGCGAGCCTCTCAGCATGTCGTCCAACTCCTTGGGACTTTGTTGGTTATGCATGTCGTTGTCCCAAAACCGGTATCCACTTTTGGGCGACATGCATTCGAGTTTTGTCGGTCGGTCTATGGTGCGCGCCTTCTAGCCGAAAGCGAAGCCGCGCACCATAGTCTCGACATTGTTGCGCGGCAAGCATTGCCATGGTGCCAGTGTCGGCAATTCGAACGACCTAGATGAGCTTTTGTTCACGGGCTTTTCACCACCGAAGTCTAGGCTGCAACGCTTCCGTGCCTGCTGGTAGTGTGCACGAACAGGAATGACGAAAACCATGCCGACCAGGCGGTCCCATCGTTTTGCGCTTCTGGGCGCCACGCTTGCGCTGATCCCAGTCGCGGCGATCGGCGGTGGCGTCGATGTGCATCTGACGTCGGCGATCCCGATGCCCGACTTGCAGAGCCAGTCAGATCCGGGCCAGCCGGATGCGCGCCCCTCGCCCAGCGTCGCCCCGCTGAAGAGCGGCCTCGACAGGCTGGCGGCCAACGACATTGGCGGCGCGCGCCAGATGCGCGAGGCACTGCCGGCCGATTCGCTCGACCGCCATATCCTTGCCTGGGCGATCGCGCTCTATGGCGGCGACCAGGTGCCGAGCGGCGACATCGCCGACGCCGCCAAGATGCTGCCGAACTGGCCGGGCACGATCGCGCTGCGCAAGAACAGCGAGCGCGCGCTCTATCGCGAGAACCCCTCGCCGCAGACCGTGGTGAAGGCATTCGACGGCAGCCAGCCGCTGACACCGGAAGGCGTGATCATCCTTGCCCGCTCCTATGTCGCGCTGGGCAATGCCAAGGCAGCGCGTTCGGTGCTGTCGCCATTCTGGCGCATGGAAAGGCTCGAGGCCAAGGACGAGACTGCGGTCATCAAGGAGTTCGGCGCGCTGATCCCGGCCGCCGACCATCGCTTCCGCATGGAGCGCATGTTCTATGCCGACAGGGTCAGCTCGGCGTTGCGCGTCGCCGGCCTCGCCGGCGCCCAGCCGCTAGCCGATGCCTGGGCGGCCGTGTCCAAGGGCGACAAGAATGCGGCCAAGCTGCTGAAGGCCGTGCCCGCCGCGCAGCGTTCGGCCGGCTATTTCTTTGCGCAGGCCGAATATCTGCGCAAGCAGCAGAAGTTTTCCGACGCCGCGGCGATCGTGATGAAGGTGCCGAGCGACCGCGAGGCTCTGGTCGATCCCGATGCCTGGTGGGTGGAGCGCCGGGTGCTGGCGCGCGAGCTGGTCGACCAGGGCGACATGAAGACCGCCTACAGAATTGTCGCCGCGCATGCCGCCGAAGGTGCCGCCAACGCCGCCGAGGCCGAATTCCATGCCGGCTGGTACGCGCTGCGCGGCCTCAACGATCCCGCCACCGCCGCCACGCATTTCGCGCGCATTGCCAACCTGGCGCAGGGGCCGATGTCGCTGTCGCGCGCCTATTACTGGCTCGGCCGCGCGGCAGAGGTCGGTGGCCCCGGCAACGCCACGGACTATTTCTCTCGCGCCGCCGCCTACGGCACCACCTTCTACGGCCAGCTTGCCGGCGAGCGGGTCGGTTTGAGGAGCCTCAACATCATGTATCCGCAGCCGAGTGCGGCTGACCGGAAAAACTTCGTAATCCGAGAAGCTGTCAGCGCCATCGTGCGGCTGCAGGAGGCAGGCTACGACCGCTATGCCGAGACGCTCTACCGCGACCTCGCCGGGCAGCTGACCAGTCCGGGCGAACTGGCGCTGCTCGCCGTGCTGGCGGAAAAGCAGGGCAACCATTTCATGGCGCTGAAAATCGGCAAGATCGCCGGCGCGCGGGGCATCGATGTCGGGGCACTGTCGCATCCGCTGGGTGTCATTCCCGACACCGCCAACATCTCCGGCTCTGGCAAGGCGCTGGCCTATGCGATCGCGCGCCAGGAAAGCGAGTTCAATGTCGGCGCCGTCTCCAGCGCCGGCGCGCGCGGGCTGCTGCAATTGATGCCGGGCACCGCCAGGCAACTGGCGAAGAAGGCTGGACTGACGTTTTCGCAGACCCGGCTGACCAGCGATGCCGGCTATAATGCGACGCTGGGCGCGGCCTTCCTCGGCGAACAGCTCGCCCGCTTCGACGGGTCCTATGTGCTGACCTTCGCCGGCTACAATGCCGGCCCCAACCGCGCCGCCCAATGGGTGGCCAAATATGGCGACCCGCGCGGCAAGGACGTGGACGCCGTCGTCGACTGGATCGAGCGGATTCCCTATACGGAAACAAGAAGTTACGTACAGCGTGTGATGGAGAATTACGAGGTCTACAAGATGCGTATTTCGGGAAAGTACGACATCGTGGGAGATCTGGTGAACGGGCGGAGTTGAGGCCCTTCCTTCTCCATTTGACCGCCCCCTGCCCTCGGCTGTAGCAGTCGGAAGCGATCCGACAACGGCGGGGAATCGAGTCCATATGCAAGATCACCAAAGTTTTTCCGATTTCTTCTACACCGCCCCGGACGGCCTCAAACTGCATGCCCGCGTCTACGGCGAAGCGAATTCGGGCCATTGGCCGGTCGTCTGCCTGCCCGGCCTGACCCGCAATGCGCGCGACTTTCATGAACTGGCGCTGCATCTGTCGAGGCAGGAGAAGAACCCACGAAAAGTCATCGCCTTCGACTATCGCGGGCGCGGGCAGTCCGCCTACGACCCCGATGTGAGTCGCTATAATGTCGGTGTCGAGGCCGGTGACATCCTCGCCGGCCTGGCGGGCCTCGGCATCGAGCAAGCGGCCTTCATCGGTACGTCGCGCGGCGGGCTGATCATCCATGTGCTCGGCGCGATGCGGCCGGCCGTGCTCAAGGCCATCGTGCTGAACGACATCGGCCCAGTGATCGAAGCCGCGGGCCTTGCCCATATCCGCACTTATCTCGATCCTGCGCCAAAGCCGAAGAGCCGGACCGAGGCGCTCGATGCCCAACGCAGCGCTCATGGCGGTGACTTTCCCGCGCTGACCGAGGCGGACTGGGAGCGGATGGTGTTAGCTCTCTATCGCGAGACGGATCAGGGGCTGCTGCCGGATTTCGACCCGCGGCTGGTCGAAACGCTGGCCGGCCTCGACACCAGCAAGCCGCTACTCGATCTATGGCCGCAGTTCGAAGCGCTCGCCGCCGTGCCGCTGCTTGCCATACGCGGCGGCAACTCGAAGCTGCTGTCGGCCGGGACGCTCGAGGAGATGCAGAAGCGCCATCCTGGCATGGAGACGATCACGGTCGATGGCCAGGGCCACGCGCCTTTCCTGGAGACCGGCGGCCTGCCGGACGCCATCGCCGCATTCCTGGATCGGGCCGAACAGCAGGTTCAGGCAAAGTAAAACCCCAAAGACCAAGTCGGTCTCGGGGTCGTTGTTGCAGTATAGGAAAGTTTGGCGGAGCTATTTGGCCTTGGAGCTTTTCCCGGCCGGCTTGGTCGCCTTCGCTGTGCCCGCTTCACTCTTTTGCCTAGGCCCTGCCGATGTCGGCGTGGTCAGCGGAGACGAGAACGCCGAGTTCTCCGTGCCGCCGGTCGTCCCTTCACTGCGGGGCGTTTCCAGCACGACGACGCAGCCGTCGAGGTCGTTTGTGGCAAGATGTGCATAGCGCATGGTCATCGACAACGTCTGGTGGCCGAGCCACATCTGGACCCGCCTGATGTCGATGCCGCCCTGGACGAGTCGCGAAGCGCAGGTATGGCGCAATATATGCGGCACCACCTGTTCGTCGGCGCCGAGGCCGACCTCGGCCTTCGCATCGTTCCAGATGGCGCGATATTGCGCCTGGCTGAGCTTGGTGAACGGACCCTTCGGCCGGCGGCCTTCGGTGACCGGAAGCTTGATCACTTCCTTGACACGAGCGGTCATCGGAATGGTGCGGCTGCGGCCGGACTTGGTGATCCAGAACGAGACGCGGTGTTCCTGGATGTCGTTCCAGATCAGACCGAGCGCCTCGCCGAGGCGGCAGCCGGTGTCGACGAGGAATACGGAAAGGCGGTAAGCGTCCTCGCTGCGGCTCCTGATGGCCGCGAACAGCCTGGCCTCTTCGTCCTTTTCAAGGAAACGAATCCGTCCCGCCCGCTCCTTCTGGCGGCGGAACTCGGGCAGGCTGTGGATATCTCCCATCTTATGAGCCTTGCGCAACAGTTTGCTAAGGGCAGCCATCTTCCGGTTGATGGTCGCGTTGCTGTTGCCGCGCTGGCGCAAGGTACCGATAAGGTTGTCCAGGGTGCTTTGGTCAAAGGCGCTGAAACGCTCCCCAAGGAGGATCTCGTCTATTTCGCCAATGAAAGAGCTGACATTGTATTTATGTCGCCCGTCATCCCAAAGTATGTCTCGATAGGCTGAAAAAAGCTCTCCGACCCTATACGACTTTACTTCTCTTATCTTGTTAAAGCTGTATTTGATCTTTGAGCTTTGAGAAGAAAACATCGAAAAATGATCAGAGGGTGTTTCCTCTTGAATCGCTTCGGTCGTCATCATTCGCTGCAACCCCCGAATGGATAGATCAGCCCTATCCGCTTGGAGGCGCCCTTTCAAGAGTTTTGAATCACGCAGTTGTGATTTCATCCGCCCATCAACGGATCCCACGAAATCATCCCACGGACCCTATTCAGCTACCGATACCCCCATCCTTTCGTTTGCGTTGACCCAGTCACGAAAACAATCCAGCCCGGGCGTTGATGCGCCCGGGCTGGATTTCACCTGTATAGAACCAGCCCTTAGAACGAGCGCTGGAAGCGGAGCATACCGCCGATGTTGTTGTCGTCGTCAGCATTGGTCCAGTTGGAGAAATCGGCCTCACCGAACTTGCCTGCATGGAGGTAGTCAACTTCAGCCGTGACCGTGAAGCCGGGGACGACGTCGTAGGCGACGTTCGCCGCGATACCGAGGTTCTCACCTTCGTCATACGACACCTGGAGGTTGAACGAGGTCTTCTCGTTGATGGTGTAGGTGCCACCACCCCAGACTGCCCAGTTGCCGTCCCACTGCTTGTAGAAGCCGCGGCCGCCGGCCGGGATTGCCCAGGTCGGATCCGACAGGTTGTCGTCGGTGCCGTAGCCGCCAATGATGAACAGCGACAGGTTCTGCATCGGGGTGATGTCCAAGCGAACCTTGCCGGCGACTTCTTCGTAGTTGCTGTCATAAGCGATGACGCCGGTGATGGCGCCCCAGCCCTGCGTATACTTCAGACCGCCGACGACATGCGGAACGTAGCTGTCGATCGTACCCTTGCCGTAGAAATCAGGAGTACCGCCGCCCGAGCCTTCTTCGAGCGAGAGAACGGCGGAGAAGCCGTTGCCGGCATCGAAGTAGTACTGGATGACGTTGGTGTCGAAATCGCCGTAGGGAACCAGCGTATCCTGGATGACGTTGCCGGCGTAGCCGATGAACGTGTTGAAGGCCGATTCGTCCTTACCGACGCGCAGACCACCGAGCTGAATCCATGCGAAGTTCAGCGAGACGCCCGAGTTGCCAGCAATATTGTCAGACACGGTGGCATAGTCGTTGCGGTTGCCGAAATTCCAGCGAGTCTCGGTGTAGGTCTTCAAGGTGCCGAGTTCGGTTTCCTGGCCGGTCCAGGTCTTCAGCGTGAAGCGGGCCTTCTTGCGCCAGGTGTCATTCTCGCTACCGTCCTCCACGTCGAGGGTCTTCGCACCGTCGAACGAGCCGACGTCGCCGCCGCTGATGTCGTAACGGACATAGCCGCCGATGCGCAGGCAGGTTTCGGTGCCGGGGATGTAGAAGTAGCCCGAGCCGTAGACGTCGCAGATCTTGACGTATTCAGCCGGTTCCGGCTCGGCGACGACGACGGCGTCGGCGGCGCGCGCACCGGAAACTGCGATCAGGGCCGCAGCGGAGCCAAGGAGAAGGCTCTTGATGTTCATTTTCTGACCTCCAGTCAAAAGTTAAAAAACGGGTCTGGGTATTCTTTGCTGAAGGACAGCGTTCCCTGCCCCATCCCCACTAACCGAAAAAGATGCGCACCGCGCCGCTCCTTCGAATTCGACATTACCCATGAGGCGGCGGCGTTCAACCACGATCGTACCGGCAAAAGGGCAGTTCGGGCGCTATCCCCGGTCGTTGTTGCACAAATGACACGATTTGGCCTCACTCCGAAAGCTCTCGTTAACCATCTGGGCTCCCGCGGCCCTTGCAATGCGGCCGAATCCGGCGACGGCGCCGCCGCAATTGCGGTCATGTCACCCGAGTCGCCGGCCAGGGAATTGCCGCAGAATCGCCGCATGGCGTAGGCTGTCCGTCAGGCTACGCCGGATTTTTCCGCGATAATGGCGCCAGCTGTTGATTGTACCGGCGCTTTTCTTTATCCAGCGGCGCAACGGAGAGGTGGCCGAGTGGTCGAAGGCGCTCCCCTGCTAAGGGAGTAGAGGTCAAAAGCTTCTCGTGGGTTCGAATCCCATCCTCTCCGCCATCCTGCTTCGCTCTTCGAGCTTCGCAGGACAAGCCCAACCCTTATGAGCGAAGCAGGATGCCCTCCGAAGCCGTAGCGAAGGAGGGCCGGTCCGCCTGCGCGCCCTACACGCGCGCAGGATAAGTATAGCGAATCCCTTGCAAAATTGGATTGGCAGTGCCTCCTGCGCGGAGCAGGATGCCCTCCGAAGCCTTGGCAAAGGAGGGCGGTTCGTGTGGTATGTGTATCTTCTGGAGAGCGAGGCTACAGAAGGCGAGCGCTATGTCGGCGTGACGTCGGACCTAAAACGACGGCTTGCTGAACACAACGCAGGAAAAGCCAGCCATACATCCAAGTTCCTGCCGTGGCGGATCGTCACCTATATGGCCTTCTCAAACCAGGCCAAGGCAGCTTCATTCGAGCGCTATCTCAAATCCGGTTCGGGGCACGCTTTCGCCAACAAACGCCTGTGGTGATGGCCGCACGCCCACGCAAAGTCCCGCGGTTTTCCAAGAAAAAATAACGATAACAATAGCGTAGAGAAGAACGCACGCTGCCATCTCCGCTGTTTCGTTCGATTCTGACTGGAGGTCAGAAAATGAACATCAAGAGCCTTCTCCTTGGCTCCGCTGCGGCCCTGATCGCAGTTTCCGGTGCGCGCGCCGCCGACGCCGTCGTCGTCGCCGAGCCGGAACCGGCTGAATACGTCAAGATCTGCGACGTCTACGGCTCGGGCTACTTCTACATCCCCGGCACCGAAACCTGCCTGCGCATCGGCGGCTTTGTCCGTTACGACATCGGCGCCGGCGACGTCGGCTCGTTCGATGGTGCTCGCGCCTTCAACCAGTTCGGCGACCCCAAGGAACAGGACACCTGGTACAAGAACACCCGCTTCACGCTGAAGACCTGGACCGGCCAGGAAACCGAGCTCGGCACCTTGAAGACCTACACCGAGACCCGCTTCAACTTCGGCAACTCCAACGGCTATGGCGATGACTTCGGCAATGACGCTGTCAACAAAGGCGTCACGCTGAACTTCGCCTGGATCCAGCTCGGTGGCCTGCGCGTCGGTAAGGACGAATCGGCCTTCAATACGTTCATCGGCTACGCCGGCAACGTCATCCAGGATACGCTGGTTCCCTATGGTGGCTTCGACACCAACGTCGTCCAGTACTATTTCGACGCCGGCAACGGCTTCTCCGCAGTGGTTTCGCTCGAAGAAGGTTCCGGCGATGCTGGTGCTGCTGTCCTCGATGGGGCTGGCAACTATGTCTTCAATGCCACGTCCGGCAACGACACGATCGACAGCTACGTGCCGCATGTCGTCGGCGGCGTGAAGTACACGCAGGGTTGGGGCGATATCATTGCTGTCGGCGCCTATGACAGCACCTGGGAAGAGTGGGCCGGCAAGGTTCGCCTCGACGTGAACGCCACCAGCGAACTGTCGCTGTTCCTCATGGCCGGCTACGGAACGGACGATAACATCGACCGCAACTTCTACAAGCAGTGGGGCGGCAACTGGGCTGTGTGGGGCGGTGGCACCTACAAGTTCAACGAGAAGACCTCGTTCAACCTGCAGGCATCGGCTGACGACGACAAGAACTATGGCGTCGCGGCGAACGTCGCTTACGACATCGTGCCCGGCTTCACGGTCACGGCCGAAGTCGACTACGACCACGACGGCAAGTTTGGCGACGTTGACAATCGCAACTGGACCAATGCGGACAAGAAGAACAGCGTCGGCGGCCTCCTCCGCTTCCAGCGCTCGTTCTAACAGGCTCGACCTGACTGAAATCGAGACCCGGCGGGCAACCGCCGGGTTTTTTGTTGGGCACCGTGTTCTTTGAGGACGACGGGCTCCGCTCAAGAATTTCGTAGGTAACGGCGAAACAGCGACGGGCCCTCACGCTCAAATGTCGGCAAGATCTCCCAAGGCGTCGATCAGCGGCTGGATCTCGCTTTCGTAATTCGTCCACTGCTTGACGGACGACGTATAGATCGGCTGGCGGACCTGCCAATTGCTATAGGTTTTTACGGAGCCGCCCCTGTCAAAAAAGCGCAAGCAGCTATCGTCCCAGGGTAGTCGGAGATAATCTATGAGACAGCGCGACTGCTTCTCTTGATTTTCAATCAACGTCTCGTACCGGTTTTCGAAGATACGGCCCGGGAAAATCTTTTCCCAATGCCGCATCAGACGATCATACTCCCTGTAGTAAAGCCCCAGTGTCTCCAGATCGGCGCTATAGCTATGCCCTTCACTGAGTTGCAGGACAAAGCAAGAGATACAGTTGTCAATGGCGTCGCGGCGACAATGAATGATGCGCGCGTTGGGGAAAAGGATGCCAATCAGGCCGACCAGCTCGAAATTGTGAGGCATCTTGTCGACAATTCGAAGCGCATCAGGGGCCCGCTCGCGCAGGTAGGCAAGATGCTCCGCAGCCAGCGCCCTGGACAGCTGTGGAGTCATCGATGCGATCGCCTCACCCGGGCTTATGTCGGAACCATGCCTAAGATCGAGCCCATTCGCTGTGCGTCTAAGCTTTGCTAACTCGCCAGCGCCATGAACATTGGGATGGCTGGCGCAGATCTGCTCAGTCAGTGTTGTGCCCGAGCGAGGCATCCCGACTACGAACACGGGCACCTCCGAGACATTGCCAGAAGCAGTCCTTGAAGCCACCAAATCCGGTGTAAAGGTTTCGATCAGGGCGTCGACCCAACGCCGGTAGGATTGCACATCGAAGCTCTGGCCTCCGGCTTGATTTCCTTTTTTGAAGTGATCCATCGCCTCCTTGTAGCGACCGAGGTCGTTGAGCAACTTTCCGGCCGCGTGATGGAGCGCCGTCGCTCCCTCGGATCCGTGGTCAGGGTCTTGAAGCTCCGTCAGGATCGCCGCGAGTTCTGATGGCTCTTCAGTGAATTTGTGCGTGCGTACAAGTGCATTGTAGGCAGCAGGTACCGCGATGCGCCGATCTATTGCCTCTTTGAGATGAACCGCGGCTTCGTCCATACGGCCGAGGCTTGCCAGCGCACGAGGCAGCCCCAACCGGGCCATGGGATGATCTCGGTCGACCCTGAGCGCCTTCTCAAAGAGCGGCAGCGCCATTTCCCCCTTGTCAAACGAATTGTATGCATCGCCCAAGGCGCAAAGCGCTTCCACCAGATCCGGCTTCAATGTCAGTGCGTACTGAATGTGTTCGATCGCCGGTGTAAACTCGCTGAGCCTCAAATAGGCTTGACCGAGGCTAAGGTGGTAGTAGGGATTTAGAGGCTCCTGCGCGATCGCCCGAGCAAAATACCGCATAACCTTCTCTTCGCCGTACCCGATCCCCAGCGTCCCCAGTATATAAAGGGCCAGCGGATGTTCGGGCGTTCTAGCCAGAACGCGATGACAGAGTTCTTCCGCCTCAGGCAATCGATTCTCTTGCTGGAACTCGAGCGCCTGCCTCAACATCATATCGTTGGCCTGAGCGCGAGACGGAGCCGCCTTTGCGGGCTGAGGTTTCGGTTGCCCAACTTTCGGCGGTGCGCCCTTCGGCGCTGCTTGGGTTTTAAGGTGCTTGGCCCAAGCGGGCGGCAATCGGTTGCTCATTCTATTTCGCTAGCAAAACGGATCGGCGAAATCCAGTGCGGCATTGTCATCTTGCGCCCAACATGCCTCCACGCTAGCAAGAAGACCGATTTTCGAGCGAGCCTTACTATGCGCCAGCGCCCTCCCCTCACGCCGCTTGTCGGCGCGCTTCCCTCGACGGTGCCGTTTGTCGGGCCGGAGGCGCAGGAGCGTGAGCGTGGCCGTGCTTTTCGTGCCCGCATCGGCGCCAATGAGAGCAGCTTTGGCCCCTCGCCGCGGGTCATCGAGCGCATGGCCGGGATTGCCCGCGACATGTGGATGTATTGCGACCCCGACAATTTCGACCTCAAGGTCGCAATTGCCGCCCATCTCGGCGTCGGTGCCGAGAACGTGGTGGTCGGCGAAGGCATAGACGGTCTGCTCAGCCTGGTGGCGCGCATGTATGTTGCGCCGGGTGACGCGGTGGTGACCTCGCTCGGCGCCTACCCGACCTTCAATTTCCATATTGCCGGCGTCGGCGGCAGTCTGGTTGCGGTGCCCTACGAGGGCGACAAAGAAAGCCTGGACGGGCTGCTCGCGGCGGTCGTCGCGGATAAGGCGCCTCTGGTCTATCTCTCCAATCCCGACAATCCGATGGGCAGTTGGTGGGAGGCGGCCGAGATCACCCGCTTCATCGAGGCGCTGCCCGAGACCACCATGCTGGTGCTCGATGAGGCCTATGGCGAATTGGGGCCGGCCTCGGCGCTGCCGCCGCTCGAAGTTTCCCGACCAAACGTCATTCGCATGCGCACTTTCTCCAAAGCGTACGGGCTGGCCGGCATACGCTGCGGCTATGCGGTGGCGGAGGCCCAGGTGATCCGCGATTTCGAGAAAATCCGCAACCACTATGGCGTCAGCCGCATGGCGCAGATCGCCGGCGTCGAGGCGCTTGCCGACCAGGTCTATCTCGAGAGCGTGGTGGCGCGGGTCGAAGCTGGGCGGCCGCGAATTGCCGGGATCGCTGAAGCAAACGGGCTGAAGCCGCTGCCTTCGGCGACCAATTTCGTCACCATCGACTGCGGCAGCGATGGCGCCTTCGCGTTGAAAGTGCTGCAGGGGCTTTTGGCGCGCGACGTGTTCATCCGCAAGCCGATGGTGCCGGTGCTCGACCGCTGCATCAGGGTCAGCGTCGGGCTCGACCACGAGCTCGACATTTTCGCCGAGGAACTGCCGGGCGCACTGGCAGCAGCGCGAGGGAACTAGTCGGTTCCCGTCGCGCAGCCGCACTCATTTCGCATTGCATCGAATCGGTCGTCCGTCGGCACGCCGGCCTTCCTTGATCGATGCTGGGCTCGGAATTTTTAGTTCACGCCAAGCGAACCGTGTGAAACCCAACATCCGCTTCGAAGCCGTCTCGCCGGTGCAGAAGCGGGCCTTGCCAGGTCGACACAGATATATCCTCTTTGAACGACCTGTTCTTGTCGAGGCTCCCCTCTCGATCGAGTACCGTCCGCTTCCGGACATTTCGCGCATCTCTCGTACGGGAGATACATTAGCGAATTCCAGCTCTTAAGGGTCCTCGGAAAAACCGCGCCGGGAAAATATAGAGTTCTCGAAATGGCACCATGGCCTGAGCAGAAGCGTCAGAAGAACTTGAGAGCTCAGCCGAAAACTGATCCTGCACCCTGATTTCAGCCTTGCTAAAGCGATCCGGCAAAATCGCACACGATATATGTGCGTATGTTCTAATTTGTTTACTTTAGCGCCGAATCATAAACACATATGCTGCTCAAGGACGGGTGACGGGAAGCACAGGGGGTTCAATACCATCAGAACCCACGGGGATACCAATGCCGCAACACAGTGCCAACGAGCAGTATCTGCTCGAACTCATCAATGCCGAGCGTGCGAAGACAGGTGCCCAGCCTCTGGCCTTCGACAACGACCTCAGCGAAGCCGCCGAAGGTCACGACCGGTGGATGCTGGCAACCGACATTTTTTCGCACACCGGTTCCGGTGGCTCGTCGCCGACGACGCGCATGAAGGCTGCAGGCTATGTCCTGACCGGATCGTGGGCCACTGGTGAGAATATCGCCTGGGCAACGACCCGCGCCCCGACCGGCTATGTCGACGAGGTCAAGCTCCTCCACACCAATCTGATGAATTCCTCGGGACACCGGGCCAACATCCTCAATCCCAACTTCCGCGAAGTCGGCCTTGGCTTCGAGGTCGGCGACTACAAGGGCCGCAGCAGCGCCTTCGTCACCGAAGACTTCGCCAAGACCGGCACCGACCTGTTCCTGACCGGCGTCACCTTCGACGACAAGGATGGCGACCGTTTCTACGATCCGGGCGAAGGGCTCGGCGCCATCACGGTGACGGCCAAGAATTCCGCCGGCCAGACCTTCAAGACCACGACATCGGCTGCCGGCGGCTACGATCTGGTGCTGAAGCCTGGCACCTACACGGTGACATTCTCGGGCGTGAACATCGCCACCTCGACGCAGACCGCGACGATCGGCACCAAGAACGTCAAACGCGACCTGATCGATCCGACGATGAAGTCGGGCACGCTTGCCGCGACCGCCTCGGCCGACGATGCCAGTTCCGACACGAGCGACACGCAGCCGGTGGCATCGGCGGCTCCCACCGCCGTGGCGGATGCGGGGAGCAACAATGCCGGCAACACCACCAAAAGCTGGCTCGCCGACATCTTCAAGACCCATTCGGCGGCGAAGCAAGGCACCCTCAGCGCCAATGAGACTGCAGGCGGCGCGACAGATCAGGACACATCACATACGGCCGTGCTTGGCAGCGAGCATTTGCAGTTCCGCCAGACAATCGCCTCACCCACCAATGCAGAGGATATTTCCGATCTGCTCGATGGCGGCGGCCCCTTCCATCAGGCGATAGACCGCGCGGTGGCGGCGTTGCAGGCGCATATCCCGGCTGACGGCCACATCGTTGCCGATGCGGGCGACGCGGCGCATGCTGCGGTGGCCAAGATCCTGGCTCAGATAGCCCAATCGGACCATCAGAGCGCAGACCTCATGGGCTGACCGCGAAATGCAAGACTGCCTGGCGGTCCGTGCTTCAGGCGCGGGCCGCCGCGAATTTGAAGGAGATTTGACGCCCCAGCCATTCTGACGGCAGCGTTCGGATTTCCAGACCGCCAGATGCCGATGGCCGGGCATAGTTGAGGTAAAGATACTGCTTCATCCGTTTTCGCCAAACCCGAACCGCAAGGCTCGCTCCGAGCTGCGGGAGGCTCTTGCCTCCTTCCGCCGTGCCTATGTTGCCGTTGCCGGCTTCAGCGGCCTGATCAACATCCTGATGCTTTCCGGCTCGCTGTTCATGCTGCAGGTCTATGACCGCGTGCTGCCCAGCCGCAGCGTGCCCACGCTGGTGGCGCTGATCATCCTGGTGGCCGTGCTCTACGTCTTTCAGGGCATTCTCGAAGCGGTGCGGGCACGGGTGCTGACGCGCATAGGCGCCGGCATCGAGGAGACTATCTCCAGCCGCGTCTTCGGCTGCGTGGTGCGCCTGCCGCTGCGCACGCGCGACCGTGGCGAAGGGCTGCAGGCGCTGCGCGATCTCGACCAGGTGAGCGGCTTCCTCTCCGGCCCCGGCCCCGCCGCCCTGTTCGACCTGCCATGGATGCCGCTCTATGTGGTGATCTGTTTTCTCTTCCACCCATGGATCGGTGTTGCAGCGCTCATCGGCGCCCTTCTGCTGGTGTCGCTGACGGTGCTCACCGACCGTCTGGTTCGCGGGCCGACCAAGGCGATGTCGAGGTTCAGCACCAGCCGCAGCGCGATCGCGCAGTCGAGCACCCGCAACGCCGAGGTGCTGGCCGCAATGGGCATGGGCGAGAGGCTGGCTAGCCGCTGGAGCCGGGCCAATGCCGACTTTCGCGAGGCGCAGGAGCGCGCCAGCGACCTGACAAGCGGGCTGGGCGCGGTGTCACGCATCCTGCGCATGATGCTGCAGTCGATGGTGCTGGCGCTCGGTGCCTATCTGGTCATCCACCAGCAGGCGACGCCCGGGATCATCATCGCCAGCTCAATCCTCACGTCACGCGCGCTGGCGCCTATCGAGCTTGTCATTGCGCATTGGAAGGGCTTCCTCAACGCCCGCCAGAGCTGGCGGCGCCTGGACGATTTGTTTGCGGCGCTCCCGGCATTGGAGAGCGGGATGGAGCTGCCTGCCCCGACTGGCGAGCTCTCGGTCGAGAGCATCAGCGTCGTGGCCCCCGGCGACCGGCGCCTGGTGGTGCAGGACGTCGAATTCTCGCTGCGCGCCGGATCGGGCGTTGGCGTGATCGGCCCAAGCGGCTCCGGGAAATCCTCGCTGGCGCGCGCGCTGGTCGGCGTGTGGCCGGTGACGCGCGGCAAGGTCCGACTCGACGGTGCGGCCCTCGAGCAATGGCCGGCGCGCTCGCTCGGCCGCCATATCGGCTACCTGCCGCAGGACGTCGAACTGTTCGCCGGCACGGTCGGCCAGAACATTGCGCGTTTCGACGACGATGCCGTGCCGGAGACGATCATCGCGGCGGCGCGGGCCGCTGGCGTCCATGAAATGATCTTGCGCCTGCCCGAAGGCTATCGGACGGAAATCGGCGAAAGCGGAGCGGCACTTTCGGCCGGCCAGCGCCAGCGTGTGGCATTGGCGCGCGCGCTGTTCGGCGATCCGTTCCTGGTCGTGCTCGACGAACCGAATTCCAACCTCGACGCCGCCGGCGACCAGGCCCTGACGCAAGCCATCGAAGGCATCAAGGCGCGCGGCGGCATCGCCATCGTGGTGGCGCACCGGCCGAGCGCGCTTGCCGCACTGGACCATCTGCTGGTGCTCGGCAGCGGCAGGCAGCAGGCCTTTGGCCCGAAGAGCGAGATAGCGCGGCAGGTGCTGCAGCCCGCAGCCGTGCCGCTTCATGCGGTGGGAACGGCGGGATGAAGATGGCGCTTGCAATGCCCAGCTTTGCAACGGAGGGACTGCATACGGCCAGGGACTTGGCGTTGCGTGCAAGGTCGATGGCGCTTGCCTTTCTCGACAAGGGAGCAAAGCCAGTCGAGGCCGCATCGCCGCAACAGCAGCGGTTGCGGCGCGCCATTGACCGCAATGTGAGGCTGGGCGGCATCGCTGCCCTCGTGCTGGTCGGCGGACTTGGCCTTTGGGCGGTGACGAGCAATCTTTCCGGCGCCGTGGTCGCGGCCGGCCATCTGGTCGTCGATTCCAACGTCAAATCGGTCCAGCATCCGCAGGGCGGCGTGGTCGGCGCGCTGAATGTGAAGAATGGCAGCATGGTCGCGGCCGGCGACGTGCTGGTGCGGCTCGACGACACGGTGGCACGCGCCAATCTGGCCATCGTCGACAACGGTCTGGACGAGCTGTCTGCCCGCCGTGCCAGGCTGATGGCCGAACGCGATGGCGCCACGGCGGTCGCTTATCCCGAACAGCTTGCGGCACGCGCGGCCGAGCCCAAGATCGCCGAACTGATCGACGGCGAGAACAAGCTGTTTGCCTTGCGCGGCCAGGCACGCGACGGCCAGGTCTCGCAGTTGCGCGAGCGCGTCGTGCAATTCCGGCAGGAGATCGCCGGTATCGAAGCCCAGCAGAAGAGCAAGCAGCAGGAAATCGCGCTCACCAAGGTCGAACTGCAGGGCATGCGGGACCTGTGGAAGAAGAAGCTGGTGCCGATTTCGCGGCTGGCCGACCGCGAGCGCGCCCAGGCACGGCTCGACGGCGAGGACGGCCAGCTTACCGCCGCGGCCGCGCAGACGCGCGGACGCATCAGCGAGACGGAACTGGCGATCATCCAGATCGACCAGGACATGCGCAGCGAGGTGGCAAGCGAGCTGCGCGAGATCGACGCCAAGGCGAGCGAGTTGCGCGAGCGCCAGATCGCGGCCCAGCAATCGCTGAAGCAGATCGACATCCGCGCACCGCAATCCGGCCGGGTGCATCAGCTGGCGATCCATACGGTCGGCGGCGTCATTTCGCCGGGCGAAGCGATCATGCAGATCGTGCCGACGGCCGACGCGCTGGTGGTCGAGGCGCGTGTCGCCCCTCAGGACATCGACCAACTGCGCATCGGACAGCCGGCGACGCTTCGCCTTTCCGCATTCAGCCAGCAGACGACGCCGGAGGTCGAAGGCGAGGTGGACCGCATCTCGCCCGATCTCATCGAAGACCAGAAGGCCGGCGTCTCCTACTATGCCGTGCGCATCGTGCTGTCGGCCAGGAGCCTCCAAGAGGCAGGCCCGCTGGAGCTGAAGCCAGGCATGCCGACCGAGGTTTTTCTCAGGACCACCGACCGCACGGTGCTTTCCTATTTGCTCAAGCCGTTGACCGACCAGGCCAGCCGCGCGTTTCGCGGCGACTAGCAATCCAGCTCAGGCTTTGGCGAGGATGCTTATCTGCCATGCGGCAGGTCTATTGGCGACTTCCGCTCGTTGCGGTCTGGCACCTGTATCGGCAGCAGGAGAGCCCGACCTGCGATTGGATCATGTCATACATACGTAGCCCAGAGCGCGAGCATCCGGCCCCCGCGCAATCCCGATGTAAGCCGCTTGCATTCGCTGGGTGAAGCGCCAGATTCATCCGCACAGCGCATGGAGACGCTTTGGGGTGAACGATGAGTGATCGGCAAAGGGCGGTGCAGGCGCGCGTTTTCGGCAGAGTGCAAGGCGTCAGCTACAGGGTCTGGGCACGAAGCGCGGCGATTGGACTTGGCCTTGTCGGCTGGGTGCGCAACGAAAGCGATGGTTCGGTGACGGCACGGATGGCCGGAACCAACGCCGCGGTCTCGTCAATGATCGATCGCCTTTGGATCGGCCCGGCAGGCGCTTCGGTTTCGCGCGTCGACGTCGAGGAAATCAGCTCCTGGAACGCGCCATCGAGCTTCACGATCGTTGTGTGAACAGGGCACGCAGATTGCGCCCCCTTGAATTAATTGAACGTTTGTTTTATTATTTGCCTCGATGAGGTGAAAAAATGGCCCGCACGACCGGTTCCGATGGCGAAAAGACCGAGGCTGCCGTCCGCGAGGCGGCGGTCAGCCTGATCGCGCGTCTCGGCTACGAAGCGATGTCGATGCGCCAGTTGGCGGCCGAAGTCGGCGTGCAGGCGGCCGCGCTCTACCGCTATTTTCCGACCAAGGAAGACCTGCTGTTCACGCTGATGCGCGAACACATGGAGGGGCTGAGCGCAGCGTGGGAGACGGCACGCCCGACAACTGCCGACCCGGCCGCACGGCTCGCCGCCTATGTCCGGAACCACATCGCCTTCCATATCGAACGCCGCCACGCCACGCATATCTCCAACATGGAGCTGCGCAGCCTGTCGCATGAGCGCCTGACGCAGATCCAGCGCATGCGCACAGCTTACGAAAAGGAACTGCGCGCGATCTTGCGCGACGGCGTGGAGACGAGCGCCTTCGACATCGACGATACCGGCCTGACCGCCATGGCGCTGATCCAGATGATGACCGGCGTCATCGTCTGGTTCCGGCCGGGCGAGCGGCTGTCGATCGCAGAGGTCACGGCGTCGTATCTTTCGATGACAATGCGCCTCGTTGGCGCAAGGATCGACACTAATACCGGGGAGGAACGGCATGTACACGAATACGCTCAGCTTCGGGCTTGACGAAGACATTGAGGCGCTGCGCGACCTGGTGCGGCGCTTCGCCCAAGACAGGATCGCGCCGATCGCCGCCGAGATCGACCGCTCGAACGAATTCCCGGCGCATCTGTGGGCCGAACTCGGCGCGCTCGGCCTGCTCGGCATCACCGCCGATCCCGATTTCGGCGGCACCGGCATGGGCTATCTTGCCCATGTGATCGCGGTGGAGGAGATCTCGCGCGCCTCGGCCTCGGTCGGTCTTTCCTATGGCGCCCACTCCAACCTGTGCGTCAACCAGATCAACCGCTGGGCGACACCGACGCAGAAGGAGAAATATCTGCCTCCGCTCTGCAGCGGCGAAAAGGTTGGTGCTCTCGCAATGTCGGAATCCGGCGCCGGCTCGGATGTCGTGTCGCTCAGGCTGCGCGCCGAAAAGCGCAACGACCGCTATGTGCTGAACGGCTCGAAAATGTGGATCACCAACGGTCCGGATGCCGAGACCCTGGTCGTCTATGCCAAGACCGATCCGGAGCGCCATTCGCGCGGCATAACCGCTTTCATCGTCGAGAAGACAATGGCCGGTTTTTCGGTGGCGCAAAAGCTCGACAAGCTCGGCATGCGCGGCTCGAATACCGGCGAGTTGGTGTTCGAAAATGTCGAGGTGCCGTTCGACAATGTGCTGCATGAGGAAGGACGCGGCGTCGAGGTGCTGATGTCGGGCCTCGACTATGAGCGCACGGTGCTTGCCGGCGGCCCGATCGGGCTGATGGCGGCCTGCCTCGACGTGGCGATCCCTTACGTACACGAGCGCAAGCAGTTCGGCCAGGCGATTGGCGAGTTCCAGCTGGTGCAAGGCAAGCTGGCCGACATGTACACGGTGATGAGTGCCGCGCGCGCCTACGTCTATGCCGTGGCCGCCGCCTGCGACCGCGGTCAGACCACCCGCAAGGACGCCGCCGGCTGCGTGCTGTTTGCCGCCGAAAAGGCGACTCAGATGGCGCTCGACGCGCTGCAGCTGCTCGGCGGTAATGGCTATATCAACGACTATCCGACCGGCCGGCTTTTGCGCGACGCCAAGCTCTACGAGATCGGCGCCGGCACCAGCGAAATCCGCCGCTGGCTGATCGGACGCGAGATCATGGCGGAGGGGGCGTGATGCTCCCCTCCGCTGCCTCAGGCGAATGCCCTCGGCAAATCAGTGGTGGGCTTGGCGACGATCTGGTGCGCATCGCGCCACAGGACCTCACGCTGCTGCGCCGACGTGATCGACCGCACTGGCAAGCCACCCTCCTCGATCAGCCAGGCGCAATAACGCGCACGGCTGATCGCTTCCCTGGCGTCCGGATGGAACCAGCAGATGCCCCAGATCGAATTCCGGCACTTGAAATGCCGGCCAACCCTTCCCGGAATGGGCAGGTGCTGGTTGAACCAGTCGAACTGGTCCTCCAGTTCGCTATGAATCCATTCCGGGCAGCCGTTCCGGTACAGATACCAGGACGCCCGGAAAAAGCCGGTCTCCACCCGGCTCCCTGGATGGATCAGCGGCGTTACAAACCGCACAAACATGATGACACCCACGACGCTTGCAGGCGTCGTGTTCCTCTCGCTCAAATTCGGGACGTGGAAGGCCGCCCTTCGGCGGCGTCAGGCCATGGCCGAAGGGAGACATCTGGTGAAACGCTTACGCATGCCTTTCATCGTCGCCTCCTGAGGGTGTCACTCGTACAAAAGAAACCACGCTTGGCACGCAGCATCCGGGCGCGGGCTGATACACTGGTTCCCTTGCGGCATCAAGAGGTGTGAGGAAACGACAACAAGATGGCCACGCTGCAAACCCAGATCTCCCCCTCCTCCGAAACTTTCCGCGCCAATGCCGAGCGCATGCGCTCGCTGGTTGCCGATATTGCGGAGAAGGCTGCCACCGTCGAGCGCGGCGGCTCGGATGAGGCGCGCGAGCGCCACCAGGGCCGCGGCAAGCTTTTGCCGCGCGAGCGCCTTGCCCAGTTGCTCGACACCGGCTCGCCCTTCCTCGAGATCGGACAGTTCGCGGCGTGGTCGATGTATGGCGAGGACATCGCCGCGGCCGGCCTCATCGCCGGTATTGGCCGCGTCGAGGGCACCGAGGTCATGGTCGTCGTCAACGACGCCACGGTGAAGGGCGGCACCTACTACCCGCTGACAGTGAAGAAGCATCTGCGCGCGCAGGAGATCGCGCTGCAGAACAATCTGCCTTGCGTCTATCTGGTCGACAGCGGCGGCGCCAATCTGCCCAATCAGGACGAGGTGTTCCCCGACCGCGAGCATTTCGGCCGCATCTTCTACAACCAGGCCAACATGTCGGCGGCGGGCATTCCGCAGATCGCCTGTGTCATGGGTTCGTGCACGGCGGGCGGCGCCTATGTGCCGGCGATGTCGGATGAGACGATCATGGTGCGCAACCAGGCGACCATTTTCCTCGGCGGCCCGCCGCTGGTGAAGGCCGCCACCGGCGAGGACGTCAGCGCCGAGGATCTTGGCGGTGCCGATGTGCACACGCGACTCTCCGGCGTTGCCGACCACTACGCCATGGACGACGAACACGCGCTGGCCATTTGCCGGCGCATCGTCAAGAACCTGAATCGGAACAAGGCCGTAAGCCTGAACTTACAGAAATCGATTCCACCGCTTCACGATCCGCATGAGCTCTACGGCATCGTGCCGACAGATCTGCGCCAGCCCTATGATGTGCGCGAGGTGATCGCGCGTGTCGTCGACGGTTCGGAGTTCGACGAGTTCAAGCAGAACTACGGAACCACTTTGGTCACCGGTTTTGCCCATCTGCATGGCATGCCGGTCGGCATCATCGCCAACAATGGTGTCTTGTTTTCCGAAAGCGCGTTGAAGGGCGCGCATTTCATCGAGCTGTGCTGCCAGCGCAAGATCCCGCTGGTGTTCCTGCAGAACATCACCGGCTTCATGGTCGGGCGAAAATACGAGGCCGGCGGCATCGCCAAGGACGGCGCCAAGCTGGTCATGGCGGTCGCCACCGCCAAAGTGCCGAAGGTGACCATGATCATCGGCGGCTCGTTCGGCGCTGGCAATTACGGCATGTGCGGCCGCGCCTATTCACCGCGCTTCCTGTGGATGTGGCCGAACGCCCGCATCTCGGTGATGGGCGGCGAACAGGCGGCGACGGTGCTGGCCATGGTCAAGCGCGAGGGCATCGAGCGCAAGGGCGGTGAGTGGAGCGCCGAGGAGGAAGCAAAATTCAGGAAGCCGATCCTGATGAAATACGAGCATGAGGGCCACCCCCTCTATTCATCGGCGCGGCTCTGGGACGACGGCATCATCGATCCGGCAAGGACGCGGGAGGTGCTGGCGCTGAGCCTCTCGGCCGCGCTCAATGCCGAGATCGAGGAGACACGCTTCGGCGTGTTCAGGATGTAAGATGAGCGAGGTCGGCAACAGGATCAGCCTCCACACCGGCGACATCACGAAGCTCGAGGTCGACGCCATCGTCAACGCCGCCAACTCGTCGCTGCTCGGTGGTGGCGGTGTCGACGGCGCCATTCACCGCGCGGCCGGTCCCGAACTCCTAGCCGAATGCCGAATGCTGAACGGCTGCAAGACGGGCGATGCCAAACTCACCAAGGGCTACAGGCTGCCGGCACGCTATGTCATCCACGCGGTCGGACCGGTCTGGCAAGGCGGCGGCAAGGGTGAGGCCGAACTGCTCGCCTCCTGCTACCGCCGCTCGCTCGAACTCGCCGCCGCCAACGATTGCCGGACGGTGGCGTTTCCGGCGATCTCGACCGGCGTCTACCGCTACCCGAAGGATGAGGCGACGGAGATTGCTGTCGCCACGGTAGACACCTTCCTCGATAAGAACACGGTTCCAGAAACCGTCATCTTCTGCTGTTTCGACGAGCAGACAGCAGAACTATACCGGCAGGTCGTTGCTGCCCATCGTGGAGCCTAGACTGCATGGCCGAAGCGATCGATCCACAGCTCGAAGTGCGATTTTTCATTCCAGAACTGGCGGCGCCGGAAGTTAGGCGCTATTGCTCATCCTGCACTTTCCAATGGGCATGGGATGAAAATGGAACTGAAATACTTTCGCAAGACGACTGTCTCGATACTTGCAGGATTGCTTATATTCGTGGTGCCCGGCGTCGGGTCGGCGGCATCGCTGGCTGGGAACAAGGGCGATATCCGTTTCCACCCGACTTTGTCGGGAAACCCGAAGTCCGATTGCACCAAGGCATACAATGCCTATGTGGCGGCCAGCGGCCACTCGGCCTATGCGACCACGCCCTACATGCGGGTGACGTCGATCTACATAATCTGCGGCGCGCACCTGAATGCGCAATCGCAGAAGGCGGCCGAAGAACTGGCGATGAAATCCTGCAAAGCCACCCGCGCTCATTACAAGGTCACAACCGGCGGCGCTTGCGAGATCGCAGCTTCCAAGTAGGCTGGTTCCTGCCAGACTGGCGCCGCCCGAAGCAAACCCGGGAGGCTCCATGTTCGCCAAGATCCTGATCGCCAATCGCGGTGAGATCGCCTGTCGGGTGATCCGCACGGCGCGCAAAATGGGTGTGCGCTGTGTCGCCGTCTATTCCGACGCCGACGCTAAAGCCATGCATGTCGCGATGGCCGACGAAGCCGTGCATATCGGTCCCTCGCCGGTCGGCGAAAGCTATCTGCGCGGCGACAAGATGGTCGCCGCGGCCTTGGCGACGGGCGCGCAGGCGATCCACCCCGGCTACGGCTTCCTCTCGGAAAACCCTGATTTCGTCGACCAGGTGACCGCGGCGGGGCTCACCTTTATCGGCCCGTCGGCGGCCTCGATCCGCGCCATGGGACTGAAGGACGCTGCCAAGCGGCTGATGGAAAAGGCCAGCGTGCCGGTGGTGCCGGGCTATCATGGCGAGGCGCAGGAGATCGTGCTGCTCGCCTCCAAAGCACGCGAGATCGGTTACCCCGTGCTGATCAAGGCGCGCGCCGGCGGCGGCGGCAAGGGCATGCGGCGCGTCGAGCATCCCGACGATTTCTCCGAAGCGCTGTCGGGCGCGCGGCGCGAGGCCAAGGCGGCGTTCGGCGACGACCGCGTCCTGGTGGAAAAATATGTCGACAAGCCAAGGCACATCGAGGTGCAGGTGTTCGGCGACAATTTCGGCAACGTCGTGCATCTCTACGAACGCGACTGCTCGGCGCAGCGCCGCCACCAGAAGGTGATCGAGGAAGCCCCTGCCCCCGGCATGACGCCGGCATTGCGCAAGGCGATGACGGAAGCGGCGGTGAAGGCCGCCAAGGCGATAAGCTATTCCGGCGCCGGCACCATCGAATTCATCGTCGATGCCTCGCAAGGGCTGAAGGCGGACCGCTTCTGGTTCATGGAGATGAACACCCGCCTGCAGGTCGAGCATCCCGTCACCGAAATGGTCACCGGCACCGACCTGGTCGAATGGCAGCTCAGGGTGGCGGCCGGCGAGAAGCTGCCGAAGACGCAGGGCGATATCCAACTCTCCGGCCATGCCTTCGAGGCACGTATCTATGCCGAAGACGCGGCAAAGGGATTCCTGCCGGCGACAGGCACCCTGCATCATCTGAAATTCCCCGACGCAACACCGGAAGGCGCTACCATACGCATCGAGACCGGCGTGCGGGCGGGCGATGCGATCTCGCCCTTCTACGACCCGATGATCGCCAAGCTGGTCGTCCACGGCAAGGACAGGCCTGCAGCACTCGATGCGCTCGGCTCCGCGCTGGCGCAGACCGAGATCGCCGGCTCGACCGTCAACACCGCGTTTCTGGCGGCGCTTGCCGCCGATGCGGATTTTTCGGCCGGCGATATCGACACCAGTCTGATCGGCCGGCATCAGGAGGCGCTGACCGTCGTCCCGCCGCCGAGCGGCGAGACCGTCGCCGCAGCAGCGCTCGCGGCCTCCGGCGCCGGGGCGCAAGTGCCATCCGACGATCCCTGGTCATCGCTTTCCGGCTATGCGCATTTCCACATGGTGGCGCGGCGCACGCGGCTGCGCCATGGCGAGGAGGATATCCTCGCGCGGGTTTCGGTGCGGCAGGACGGACGCTTCGAGGTCGCGCTGAGCGCTCCCTACGAAGGTGTCAATTCGCACGATCTTCGCGCCTCCCCTCGCCTCGCGCGCTGGCCCGGCCACGTCACCGTGTTCGAAGGCGCGACCAGCTACAATTTCGCGGTGCCGGATCCGCTGGCCAAGGCGGACGAAGCCGCCGCCGCTTCAGACACCCTGCGGGCACCGATGCCGGGCCTGGTCAAGCTGGTGCGCGTGGGCAAAGGCGACGCCGTCACCAAGGGCCAGCCGCTGCTGATCCTGGAAGCAATGAAAATGGAACATACGATTGCCGCGCCGCATGACGGCGTGATCGCCGAGATCGCGGTCGAGGGCGCGCAGGTCAGCGACGGCACCGTACTGGTGCGCTTTGCCGAGCAGGACCAGGGATAGCCGCCCGAAAATGAAAATGGCCGGGCAAGCCCGGCCATTTCCAACTGTCAGGTAGAGAAGATCACGGCTGGATCGGCGCGTATTTGCCGTCGTGCCACTGGTTGATGTCGTAGCTGGCGTTCTTCAGGTCACCCTTCTCGTCGAAGGTGACTTCGCCGACCACGGTGCTGATCGGCTGGCCGTTCTTCAGCGCTTCGGCGACCTTGGCCGGGTCATCGCTGCCGGCGCGCTTGATGCCTTCGGCGAAGGCCTGAACCACGGCATAGGAGAACAGCGTAAAGCCTTCCGGCACGAAGCCGCCGGCCTTGATCTTGGCGATGGCGTCCTTGGCTTCGGGCTTGGCCTGCGGGTCCGACGGGAAGACGAACATGGTGCCTTCGCCGGCCGGGCCGGCGATCTGCCAGAATTCCGGCGAGGCGATCGAGTCCGGCATGATCAGCTGGAACTTGACGTTCTGCTCGGCAGCCTGGCGCAGGATGAGGCCGGCTTCGGGGTGGTAGCCACCGAAATAGACCACGTCTGCCTTCAGTTCCTTCAGCTTGGTGACGAGAGCCGAATAGTCCTTCTCGCCGGCATTGATGCCTTCGTAATTCACCTCGTTGAGGCCGCCGGCATTCATCGTCGCCTTGACGGCGTCGGCAACGCCCTGGCCGTAGGCGCTCTTGTCATGCAGGATGACGACGTTCTTGCCGGCGTATTTCTTGGCGATCCACGGACCGATGAAGGCGCCCTGCGCATCGTCGCGCGTATAGAGGCGCATGATCGTCGGCCAGCCGGCCTTTGCCGCGGCATCGGTCAGTTCCGGATTTGACGACGCCGGGCTCATCATCAGCGTGCCGGCTTCGGCATAGACGGCCGAGGCCGGAATGCTCGAACCCGAGCAGGCATGGCCGTCGACGAACTTGGTGCCGTCGGCAACGATGCGGTTGGCGACCGAAACAGCCTGCTTCGGATCGCACTGGTCGTCCTGGATGTCGAGTTTGATCTTGTTGCCGTTGACACCGCCGGCGGCATTGATGGCGTCGGCGGCTGCCTGTGCACCCTGCTTGAACTGGTCGCCGATGTTGGCGAGTTGGCCGGTCATCGGGCCGACCACCGAGACGGTGATGTCGTCGGCAAACGCAACCGGTGCGCTCATCATCAGGCCCAATACGGCCGTGCTCAAAATACCCAATTTTTTCATGGTGATAGTGCTCCTCCACTCACGCGCGACCCTTCCGGCCACGCTTCTTCCAGAGAGGCGGGACAATTTCACCCTTCGCCCGGCATGTCTTGGCGCATCGCCGGCACTCGATTGGGCCTGCGCAGTATCACCGCCGAACATACTTCAGTCATCGACGCGGCCTGGTCTTGTTGTATGACCATGATCTTGGCCGGGCCGAAACAGCCAAAAGCCGCGCCGGCCTTGTCCCGGCCGGTCGCGGCTTTTGCCAATGGAGCTTCCCCGAACGCCCCCGCGCCCCGAAACCCCGATTACTTCCCTGCCTGCCGCACGGCTTGACCGGATTTGGCCTGCCGTGTTCTTGGTCTTGTTCGTATGGTCGTCTTCTCGCGGCCTTGTCCCTGGTGGGCCGGCCGTCTTTCGCGGCCTTGACCAAAAGCATTCCTGCCCCGTGATCTCACTGCACGTGATCTGGGCACCGGGAGCCCGGTGCTTAGTGCATCGTCATCCATTCGCGCGCTTCGCGCAGCGCCTTGGCGATCTCGACCTTGGACATCGCGGCCGACAGTTCCGAGCGCAATTCCGCGGCGCGGACCGAACCCTTGATGGCGGCGATGTTGAACCATTTGTGGGCGGCGACGACATCGGTCTCGCAATCGCGGCCGGTCGCATACATCATGCCCAGTTCGAAAAGAATGTCGGCCTGGGCAGTTGCCCCCATGGCGCCGAAGCCGGCTTCAAGCATTTCAAAACGTGCCATTTCAAATCCCCTGTCTGGCTCCCGAGAGCTGCCTCCTTCTGTCCCTTGGTGTCCATTGGGGGGCCGCTCTTTCGATGCTTTCGAGAATGCAGCCGAGCCTTGAATCCGTCGTTAAATGGCGTGCTTAATTTGAGGAAAACAAAGCTAAAACAAGAGGTAAACACGGAAATTCGTTAAGGATACAAAGCCAGCTATTCTGCCTGCTTGCGAAAAATTTGACGAAAATTCCGGGACCGGGGATCAAGACTCCGCTAACCACGAGAACCAAAGGCCCTGCTTAGATCGCTTCATTTGTTCGCCGACGGGTAGCTAATAAATCCCGCAACCTTCCGTGGCGGCACCGCTTTTGTTTTGCCGGAAGCTGGATTAGCTTACGTTTGCGTAAGGGGCGGGAAGGCGGAACGGAGCCCCACCGAAACCCATAGGGAGGACAGACATGTTTCGAAAAGTGAGCCTGGCCCTGGCGGCCACCTTGATCATGACCGGTGCGGCATGGGCCGACCCGATCGAAGGCAATTGGAAGACACAGGCCGGCGATACCGCAGCCATCGCCGGCGGCGGTTCGTTTTCCATCACGCTGAAGACCGGCAAATATGCCGGCAAGACCATAGGCTCGCTCAAACCTGCCGGCGACAGCAAATATGCCGGCAGCATCACCGATCCGGCAAACGACAAGACTTATTCCGGCAAGGCGACGCTTTCGGGCACCTCGCTCAAGATGAGCGGCTGCGTGCTCGGCGGACTGATCTGCAAGAGCCAGACCTGGCACAAGCTCTGATCGTCTTTACCACCAAAGAATGAGAGAACGGGGCACTTCGCGGCCCCGTTTCTTTTTGCGCGGCGCGGTAGCGCCGCCGACTTGTTGTCGCCAGCGGACAGGCGCACAGCCACGACCTCACGCCCCTGCGCGACGGTCCAAAACACCGTCAATCAATTTGAACCGCAGATGAACGCCGGCATCAGAGCCGGTTCAGAGGCATTCGGGCATTCTCCTCGGCATTGAAGGAGGACACCACGCCGATGCTCGCTCGCCGCTTCACCATCGTCTGCCTGCTGATAAGCCTGTTCGGCATGTTGTTCGCCATCCTCGTCGCCGAAGCAGGCCGTCCGGCCCGCTCCTGGGACGCAGCCAATTCCTGCAGCTTCGGCTGTTCGAACCATCTTCGCCACTGAAACGACAAAGCACCAGAAACCCAGAGAAAAGCAAACGACCATGAACCGCATCGCCATCAGCGCCCTGAAGATCCTTCGGCTCCTGCCGCGGACAGCGCTCATCCTGACGCTTCTCGCCGCCCCGGTGCTGGCCGTGCCGATGATCCGCGCCGATGCCGGTTCGACGATCGAGGCCCCGGCGTTGAAGAAGAACGGCGTCGGCTTTGTGCTGCTGGTCAGCTTGCAGCGCGGCTGAAGAAAAAACACGCGCTCGGTCACGTTCGGGCTTTCGACCCCTCCCAAGCGCTCTTCCAAATCTCTATATTGAGCCATGGAAAAGCGAATCTACCCCCAAGCCATCGAATCGGTCGTCATGCCGGAGCCTTTCGGCAAGCGGAGCTTCGACGACGCCAAGAAGGCGGTCGCGGCCTTGCAAGCGCTTTACGACCGCAACACCAAATTCCTGCGCGATTCCTTCACGGCGCTGGCCGCGGGCGGCGACTATAACAAGCGCTACCGGGCCTTCTACCCGGAGATCGGCGTCACCACGAGTTCCTTCACGCAGATCGACTCGCGGCAGGCCTATGGCCATATGCCGACGCCAGGCCATTTCTCGACCACCATCACCCAGCCGATGCTCTTCGAGAGCTATCTCATCGAACAGCTTCGCCTGATCATGCGCAATCACGGCGTTCAGGTCACGGTTTCCGAATCGACCACGCCGATCCCGCTGCATTTCGCCTTCCTTGAAGGCACCCATGTCGACGGCACTGCCGCCGAACGCATCAAGCGGCCGATCCGCGACCTGTTCGACGTGCCGGACCTCGACGGCACCGACGACCAGATCGCCAACGGCACCTTCGAAGTGGCGTTCGGCGAGACGCGGCCGCTGGCGCCGTTCACGGCACAGCGCATCGACTATTCGCTGCACCGGCTGTCGCATTATACGGCGACCACGCCGCAGCATTTCCAGAACTTCGTGCTGTTCACCAACTATCAGTTCTACATCGACGAGTTCGTCGGCCGTGCGCGCGAGTTGATGGCCAATGGCGGCGGCGGATATGCCGAGTTCGTCGAACCAGGCAATGTCGTCACCCGCCCCGGGGCAAGCATGCCCAGCGAAGGCACGCCGCCGCAGCGACTGCCGCAGATGCCGGCCTATCATTTGAAGAAGCCGAACCATGGCGGCATCACCATGGTCAATATCGGCGTCGGCCCTTCGAACGCCAAGACGATCACCGACCATATCGCGGTGCTCCGCCCGCATGCCTGGGTGATGCTCGGCCACTGCGCCGGGCTGCGCAACACGCAGGCGCTGGGCGACTATGTGCTGGCGCATGCCTATGTCCGGGAAGACCATGTGCTGGACGACGATCTCCCGGTCTGGGTGCCGATCCCGCCGCTGGCCGAGATCCAGGTGGCGCTGCAGGAGGCGGTGGCGGAAGTCACCGGGCTCTCCGGCTACGATTTGAAGCGCATCATGCGCACCGGCACCGTTGCCACGATCGACAACCGCAACTGGGAGCTGCGCGACCAGCGAGGGCCGGTGCAGCGGCTGTCGCAGTCGCGGGCGATCGCGCTCGATATGGAATCGGCAACGATCGCCGCCAACGGCTTTCGCTTCCGCGTGCCCTACGGCACGCTGCTTTGCGTCTCCGACAAGCCACTGCATGGCGAGCTGAAGCTGCCCGGCATGGCGACGGAATTCTACAAGCGGCAAGTGGCGCAGCATTTGACCATCGGCATCAGGGCGATGGAAAAACTGGCCGGGATGCCGATGGATCGACTGCATTCGCGCAAGCTCCGAAGTTTTTCGGAAACGGCCTTCCAGTAGGCGCGGCCCGCAGGCTCCCGGCGAGGCATTTGGTCATCTTGATTGGGCCGCATTTTGACCGATAAACAGGCTGGACACCTCGGCGATGCAAACCCTGGTCTGATGGCACGCGTGCGAAACATGATGGCTTCGATGGCGTTCCTGGCAATGCTGGGTCTCTCGGCCGCGCTAGTGGCCGGGTTTTTTGGCACGCTGCATCCGGCTTTCGATTCATTCTCCCACTTCCGTGTCCATCTGGCCGTGCTGATGGCATTGTGCGCCTTGCCGCTGCTTGCCACCTCGTTTCGCCTGCAGGCGGCCGCGGCGCTCGTCTTTGCGGTGGCGGCCTTCGCCACGACGTCGAACGCCTTGCCGCGCCTGTGGCAGGTGCAGGCCGCCTATGTCGGCAAGCCGGTCGATCAGCCCATTTACAAACTGCTGCAGATGAATTTGCGCTACGACAATCCGACGCCGAAGAAGGTACTGTCGCTGATCGGCCGGACCAACCCCGACGTGATTACCCTCGACGAGGTGTCGGAGATGTGGACGGCCGAGCTTGGCTATATCACCAGCGCCTATCCCTACCGGATCCTATGCCCCTATCCCAACGGCGTGTTCGGTGTCGCGTTGCTCTCCAGGCGACCCTTTGTCGCCGGCAGCGAGCCCTGGTGCGAACGGCGCGGCGCGATGGCGATTGCGAAGGTCGATTTCGGCGGGACCACCGTCGAAGTCGCCGCCATCCATCTCAGCTGGCCATGGCCTCGGGAACAGTCATGGCAGATCGGCGAGTTGTCACAGCAACTCTCCTCGCTCGGCGAGACGGCGATCATGGCTGGCGACTGCAACGCCGTGCCGTGGAGCGCGGCCGTGCGGCGCGTCGCCTCGCTCGGCGGACTGACGGTGATGCCCTCGGCCGGGCCGACCTGGACCCTTCTCAAGCTGCCGGACTTCCTGCGGCGCTACGCCGGGCTGCCGATCGATCAGGTCTTCAGCAAGGGTGCCGTCGTCATCCATTCGGCATCGCGGCTGGAGGACACCGGCTCCGACCATCTTCCTGTGATGGTGGAGTTCTCGCTGCGGCCCGATGACAAGAAGCCTGACGAGCATGAGACGGCTCTTGCTGCGATGGGGCAGTCGGATGGCAAGACGCCAGGCTGATACGAGTTCCCTTGCGTGACTTCAGCGGCGTGGCACAAATGGTGCGCAGAACGAAAGTCGCCGTGATCCTTCACACCCCGAAGGGGTGGGCGGGAGCGCGTTGATCCGCGTCCGCCCTTGGATGAAGAGCCTTCAAGGCTTGATCAAAGCGATGATGAGGTGCTCGACATGACCACCGTTCCGATGCTCGCGGGCATCGAAAGCGTTCTGCTTCGCCTCGTATGCGGCATAGGCGGCCTCGATGCGCCGCCGCGCCTCGCGACGCGTCTTGTAGCAGAACGGGTCGTCGGCAACTTTCAGCCCCTGGATCGACCTCTCGGTGACGCGCATCATCTCCCTGGCGATGCGGCCGTGGGTCTCCTCATGAACACGGACGCCGGTGAAGAACCGCTTCCAGCGCTTCTGGAGGGCTGGCGTCGTGGCGGAGGCGACACGGGGATATGTATAGATGAGATTGAGCGTGCCGTTGGCCCGCCGCATGCGGCAGACGCCATTGTCCTGGCCGGCGTCAAGGTCCCAGTCGACGGTATAGCCGGTCTGCGCGATGGCATGCGTCATGAAGCCGTGCTTCGGTCCCTTACGGTCCATGGCCTCCATCAGCGCCAGCCCCGTGGTCCCGGTGATGTCATAGGTCCTGGTCTTGACCACCACCTTGCTGCCGGCCGAGGCGGCCGCAGCGGAACCGCACAGGGCGGCGATCGCCACGAGGCATGTCAGAACTGCCAGGCGCATTGGCCATCTCCGTATCGTCCGAGAATGGAAACACAAGCGCGTGGCAGTTTCAACAGTCCTAATGTCTCACATGCTCTGGCAGACGGACCCTCTCCGGCATTTTTGCCTGCGGCGGTCGAGACGGCCCGGTCGGCGCTTGGCTTACAGGTTTTGATAGACCGGGCCTTCGCCGCCTTGTGGCGGCACCCAGTTGATGTTCTGGTTCGGGTCCTTGATGTCGCAGGTCTTGCAGTGGACGCAGTTCTGCGCGTTGATGACGAAGCGCACGTCCTTGGCCGTCGGGTCCGCGGCGGCGTTGCCGTCCTTGTCGACCCATTCATAAACGCCGGCCGGGCAGTAGCGCGTCGAAGGGCCGGCAAAGACGTCGTGCTCGGAGCGCTGCTGCAGGGCCATGTCGGCGACCAGCAGATGCACCGGTTCGTTTTCCTCGTGATTGGTGTTGGACAGGAACACCGAGGACAGGCGGTCGAAGGTCAGCACGCCGTCGGGCTTGGGATAGGCGATCTTCTCGTGCTTGGCGGCAGGCTCCAGTGTCGCATAGTCGGCCTTGCCGTGCTTCAGCGTGCCGAAGGGCGAGAAGCCGAACAGCGTGTTCAGCCACATATCGAGGCCGCCGAGGCCGACGCCGATGATGGTGCCGAAGCGCGACCACAGCGGTTTGACGTTGCGCACCTTCTTCAGGTCCTTGCCGATGTCGGTCGCGCGCCATGCCGCCTCGTAGGAAGAAAGCTCGTCATTGGCGCGGCCGGCGCCGATCGCCTCTGCGACATGCTCGGCCGCCAGCATCCCGGAGAGCACCGCATTGTGCGAGCCCTTGATGCGCGGCACGTTGACGAAGCCCGCAGCACAACCCATCAGCGCGCCGCCAGGGAAAGACAGTTTCGGCACAGACTGAAAGCCGCCCTCGGTGATGGCGCGCGCACCATAGCCCAACCGCTTGGCGCCGGCGAAGGTTCCGGCGATGGCCGGATGGGTCTTGAAGCGCTGGAATTCCTCGAACGGCGACAGATACGGATTCTTGTAGTTGAGGTGGAGGACGAAGCCGACGGCGACCTGGTTGTCCTCGAGATGGTAGAGGAAGGAGCCGCCTCCGGTCTTCATGTCGAGCGGCCAGCCGAAGGAATGCTGCACCAGACCCGGCTTGTGGTTCTCCGGCTTGACCTGCCAGAGTTCCTTGAGGCCGATGCCAAACTTGGCAGGCTCGCGGCCTTCGGAGAGCTTGTACTTGGTGATCAGCTGCTTGGCCAGCGAGCCGCGCGCGCCCTCGCCGATCAGCACATATTTGCCCATCAGCGCCATGCCCGGCGCGAAGCCCGGGCCGTGCGTGCCGTCCTTCTCGACGCCCATGTCGCCGGTGATGACGCCGGTGACGGCACCCGCATCGTTGTAGAGCAGGCCCGCCGCTGCAAAGCCCGGATAGATTTCGACGCCGAGCGCCTCGGCCTTGGTCGCCAGCCAGCGGCAGACATTGCCGAGCGAGACGATGTAGTTGCCGTGATTGTTCATCAGCGGCGGCATCAAGATGTTGGGCAGGCGGAACGAGCCGGCAGGGCCGAGCACCAGGAAATGGTCGTCGGTAACCGGCGTCTTGAAGGGATGCCCCTCTTCCTCGCGCCAGCCGGGCAGCAGGCGGTCGATGCCGATCGGATCGACGACGGCGCCGGACAGGATGTGGGCGCCGACCTCACCGCCCTTTTCCAGGACGACGACGGAAAGCTCGGGATTGACCTGCTTGAGACGGATCGCGGCAGCGAGGCCGGCAGGGCCTGCGCCGACGATGACCACGTCGAATTCCATGCTCTCGCGTTCGATGTCGCTCATCAACCCCTCCGCACTGGCTTATCCCATCCCGGTATCTTGCTGGCTTATCCGCTGCATAGCGCATCAATACGCGACGGGAAACCGGCGCTGGCGTGACAATACCGATTTCGACAAAAAGTCGCGGCTGATGGAGAAACATCCGGCTGCAGCTTTTTCAATTGTTCGGCGGCTTGCTTATCGGCCATACTTCGCCGCATGCGCCCGCCTGAGCCATCCGGCTTTTCATTGACGCGCTTTTTCTCCATGCCCGGCCTGGCCTGCCGCGTGGCTCTTCTGCTCCTTTCGCCGCTGGTTGCCACCGAGGCCCATGGCGAGCAGCTAAAGGTCTGGGCGACCGGCGCCTATTCCTTTTCCGACGAACTCGGCGGCTTCCACATCACCGGCATTTCGGGCATCGGCACCAAGGACGATCCGATCGTCATCACCGAAGAGCTGAATTCGGCGACGCCGGTGACGCTGACCATCCGTACCACAAAACCGATCGAGGCGTTCGGCAGGGCCGGCGATGTCGCCAACGGCATCATGTACATGCGCATCGAAGTGCTCAACAACAGCGGGCAGGCCTGGGTCGAGTTCCAGTTCGAGCTGCAGGAGATCCTCAACCAGCCGAGCGTGTTCGGCGACGGCCTGTCGTTCGACCAGCGCAACAAGACGCCCGACAACATCATATCGAGCAGTTTTGCCGATTTCGACCGCGACTTCGAACCCTATGACCGGCTGCTGTTCAAGAATGGCAAGATCGATCCGCTGATGACGGGCCGCTTCGAATTCCTGATCACCGACTACACGCCGCGCTGGACGTTTTATCTGGTGCAAGATCCGCGCATACCAACCGGATGAAGTATGCCGCCATAGTTCAACACACGGTCCAACCTTGCAAATTCATGCCGCGCGAACGATGGTGGCGGCATGACTGCCGCCTCCCCCATCAACCGATCCGACCTCGCCGACCTGCTCGCCTTCTATGCCAGTGCCGGCGTCGACGACGCGCTCGAGGACGCGCCGGTGAACCGGTTTGCCGAGGCGGTGCCGAAACCGGCGGAGAGCACGCCGATGGCAGCGGCGCCAGCGCGCGAAAACGTTCAACAGCAACCACCATCAGCGCCGTCACGGCCCGACATGAGCCGGTTGCCGGACGCGCCACCCGCGCGCGCGCCTGCTGGCGCAGCGACGGTACCGGACGAAGCGCAGGCCGCACTTGCACGGCAACTGGCGGCGACGGCGTCAACCTTAGAGGAGTTGCGCCAGCACATGGCGGCCTTCGACGGCTGCAACCTCAAATTCACCGCCAAAAACCTGGTGTTCTCGGACGGCAACCCGAACGCGGAGTTGATGCTGGTCGGCGAAGCGCCGGGCCGGGACGAGGACCTCGAAGGCCTGCCATTCGTCGGCCGCTCCGGCCGGCTGCTCGACCGCATGCTGGCGGCGATCGGCCTCGACAGGACTTCGGCCTATATCGCCAATGTCATCCCGTGGCGGCCGCCGGGCAACCGCACGCCGACCCCACACGAGACCGAAATCTGCCGCCCTTTCATCGAAAGGCAGATCGAGCTGGTCAATCCCAAGGTGCTGGTCAATCTCGGCGGCCCCTCGGCCAAGACCTTGCTCAACACCACCGAGGGTATCCTGCGGCTGCGCGGCAACTGGCGCGTCCATACCACCGCGTCGGGCATCGCCATTCCGGCCATGCCGACCCTGCACCCGGCCTATCTGCTCAGAACGCCGGCGCACAAGAAGCTGGCCTGGCGAGATTTTCTCGAGGTGAAGGCGAAGCTGCGGGCGCTCACCTAGCGATAACCTTCCAGGTAATTGAAATGCGCCGTGCACCGGCCTAACCATGCCCCATGACAACAGCCCAGAGTTCCGCCGGCAGCCTGATCCGCGAATGGCGCACGCGGCGGCGCATGTCGCAGCTCGACCTCGCCATGGAGGCCGAGATCTCCCAGCGGCATCTGAGCTTCGTCGAGAGCGGCCGCGCCGCGCCCTCGCGCGACATGGTGCTGCATCTGGCCGAACAGCTGTCGATCCCGCTGCGGCAACGCAACCAACTCTTGCTTGCGGCGGGCTTTGCACCAAGCTTCAGCGAGCGGTCGCTCACCGATGCCTCGCTGGCGCCGGCGATGGCCGCGGTCGAGACCGTGCTCAAGGGGCACGAGCCCTTTCCGGCGCTGGCGGTCGACCGGCACTGGAATCTGGTTTCGGCGAATGCCGCCATCGGCCCGCTGCTGGCGGATGTCAGCGAAGCGTCGTTGCTCAAGCCGCCGGTCAATGTGCTGCGGCTCAGCCTGCATCCGGGCGGCGTCGCGCCGCGCATCGTCAATTTGGCGGAATGGCGGACGCATCTGCTGGAGCGCCTGAAGCACCAGAACGATGCCAGCGGCGATCCGGTGCTGATCGAGCTGGAGCGTGAACTGCGGTCCTATCCGTCCGGCCTCAAGGGCGGGCGTCCCGTTCCGGTCGAGCCTGATGGTATCGTGCATCCGCTGAGGCTCGCGCATGGCGACCAGGTGCTGTCCTTCATCAGCACCATCACCGTCTTCGGCACGCCGCTCGATGTGACGCTGTCGGAACTGGCGATCGAGTCTTTTTTCCCGGCCGACGAGCAGACGAGAACGGTACTGGTGCGGATGGCGAAGGAGCAGGCGGCGAAGGCGTCGTAACCGGAAAGGTCGCGGGGTTTGAAGGAACTCGACAGAACGAAGTCAGCCTCACCCCTGCGGCGGCGTCGCCTTTCGCGTGCGGGTGCGCTCCAGGCCCAGTTGCCGCTCGCGCCAGATGATGAAGATGCCGGCCGCCACCACGATCGCGCCGCCGACCAGCATGTTGAGCGACGCCACGTCGCCGAACACCAGATAGCCGACGACGACGCCGAGGATCATCGAGGTGTATTCGAACGGCGCCACGACCGAGGCTTCGGCATGGCGGTAGGCCGCCGTCATCAGGATCTGGCCGAGCCCGCCACAGAAACCGGCCGCCACCAGCAGCGCCGTCTGGCCCGACGTCAGCGCCTGCCAGCCGAACGGCAGCGACAACAGCGACATGACGCTCGCCGTCGAAGAGAACCAGAGCACGATGGTCGCCGTCTTCTCGGTCTGGACGAGGTTGCGCACCAGAAGCATGGCGACGGCCGAGATCGCCGCGGCAGTCAGCGCTGCAATGACGCCAAGCACCTCCTGGTCGCCAAGGGCGGCGCCCGAACGCAGCAGCGTCAGTTCCGGCCAGGAGACGATCAGCACGCCGACAAGCCCTACCGCGACCGCGCTCCAGCGATAGACCCGGATCGCCTCGCCGAGGAAGATCGAGGAGAACACCACCACCAGCAGCGGCTGGGCATAGTTGAGCGTGATCGCCTCCGGGAGCGGCAGTCTGGTCAGCGCGAAGAAGCCGAGCCCCATGGCACCGACGCCGACGACACCGCGCGCGACGTGGTTGAACGGCCGTTTGGTCGTGAACGCGGTGCCGAGCTTTCCCCTGAAGGCGAGGAAGGCGATGATCGGAAAGATGGCGAAGAAGGAGCGGAAGAAGACGATCTGCCCGGCCGGCACCGTGCCTGCCGCCTTGATGCAGGTCGACATGCCGACGAAGACCGCCACCGAAACGATCTTGAGCGCGATGCCCCGCAATGTGCTGTGGCCGACGGCATGATCGCCGCCAACCTTCGGCTCGGCCCTCTTCTCCGCCGTCACGCCGGCGATGCTTCCTGGATCGCCGCCCAGATGCGCGCCGGCGTTGCCGGCATCTCGATATGCCTGATGCCGTAGGCGCGCCAGAGCGCGTCGGTCACCGCGTTGAGCGCGGCCGGCGTCGCGCCGATCGTGCCGGCCTCGCCGGCCCCCTTGATGCCGAGCGCATTGGTGGTCGAAGGCACGTTGCGGGTCTCGAAATGGAAGAACGGGAAATTGTCGGCGCGCGGCATGGCATAATCCATGAAGCTCGCCGTCAGAAGCTGGCCGTCCTCGCCATACACGGTGTCTTCGGTCAGCGCCTGGCCTATGCCCTGGACGACGCCGCCATGCACCTGGCCAGCGAGCAGGATCGGGTTCACCGTGACGCCGAAATCGTCGACGATGGTGTAGCGCACGATGTCCGTCGTGCCGGTGTCGGGATCGATCTCGACCTCGCAGATATGGGTGCCATTCGGATAGGTGCATTCATCCTGGACGAATTCGCCGAAACCTTTGAGATCGTCCGGCGTCTTGGCCGCCTTGGCGATGCTGGAAAAATCGATCGTGCGGTCGGTGCCGACGATGCGGGCGACGCCATCGGAGAGTTCGATGTCGCCCGCCGAAGCCTCGAGTTCGTCGGCGGCGATGCGCTTGATCTTATTGGCGAGGTCCTCGCCGGCGCGAGACGCCGATACGCCGCCAAGGGGAATGGAGCGCGAGCCGCCGGTGCCGCCGCCATCCTTCAATTCGTCGGTGTCGCCCTGCCGGACATGGATTTTTTCGATCGGCAGATCGAGCTTCTCCGACAGGAATTGCGCGTAGGCGGTAGCATGGCCCTGGCCGTTTGTCTGGGTGCCTATCTTAAGCGTCACCGTGCCATCGCCGTTCAGCTCGACAAAGGCCGGCTCGGAGCCCGGAAAGGCGCAGGCCTCGATATAGGTCGCCATGCCGATGCCACGGATCTTTCCGCCTGCCTTCGACTGTTCCAGCCGATTCGGGAACGCCTTCCACTCGGCCTGGTCGATGGCGCGATCCATATGGCCGGCGAATTCGCCGGTGTCGTAGAGGCGGCCGGTCTGCGTGCGGTAGGGGAATTGCTCGGGACGGATGAAATTCTTCCGCCGGACTTCCTCGACCGGCAGGCCGAGATCGTGGGCGCAGGCGTCGACCAGCTTCTCCAGCAGCAGAGCCGCTTCCGGACGGCCGGCGCCGCGGTAGGCATCGACCGGGCAGGTGTTGGTGTAGAGGCCGGTCACCGACACGTCGAGCGCCCCGATATCGTAGACGCCGGTCGACATGGTGACGCCGACATAGGGGATGAACGGCCCGTATTGCGAGACATAGGCGCCCATATTGGCCAATAGGTCGACTTTCATGCCGAGGAAGCGGCCGTCCTTGTCGAGGGCCATTTCGGCTTTGACGATATTGTCGCGGCCTTGCGCGTCGGTGAGGAAATGCTCGGTGCGGTCGCCCGCCCATTTGACCGGGCGCCCCAGCCGCCTGGCCGCCTCCAGCACCAGCGGATATTCGCGGTAGACGAAGCTCTTCGGCCCGAAGCCGCCGCCGACGTCCGGCGTGATGACGCGCAGCTCACTCTTCTTGATCTTGAACAGGTCGGCGATGATGTACTGCATCGAGTGCACGCCCTGAGACCCCGTGGTCAGCACGAAGCGGTTCTCGTCCACATTCCATTCGCCGATCGCCGAGCGCGGCTCCATGTAGTTGCAGACCAACCGGTTGTTGACGAACTCGATGCGGGTGACGTGCGCGGCCTTGGCAAAGGCAGCCGCAGTCCGGGCCTTGTCGCCGATATGGTAGGTGAAGGCGCGGTTGGAGCCGAGTTCCGGCCAGACCAGCGGCGTGCCTTCATCCAACGCGGTGGCGGTGCCGGAGGCGGCATCCTCGCTGTCGTAGTCGACCTCGATCATCTCGGCCGCGTCCTGCGCCAGCGCGCGGCTGTCGGCAACGACGAAGGCGACGGCATCGCCAACATAATTGACCCTGTCGCTGCACAGGATCGGGATGTCGCGGGTCGGCGCCTTGGTGCCGTCGGGCTGCCGCTGCATGACGCCGGACTTCAGCTTGCCGAGATGGGTGAGATCGGCACCGGTCAGCACCAGATGGACGCCAGGCGCGGCCCTTGCCGCTTCGGTCGAGGCGATGGTGAAGCTCGCCTTGGCGACCGGCGAGCGCAGCACATAGCCGTGCAGCAGGCCGGCAGGGCTGATGTCGTCGGTGTAACGCCCCTCACCCTTGATGAAAGCCTGGTCCTCGCGACGCAACACGGAAGCGCCCATGCCGAATTTCGGTGTGACGACGGTCATGAATGCCTCGCGATGATTGGGAAACGAGTGCCTGAAATAGGCACTGGTGCAGTTTTGTCGAGTGACCGTTTCGTGTAAAGAGCGCGGACTTCAAATTTTTTGGACCAGCGGACACACTTTCCGCCACGCAAATCGACGGGAAACCCAACGGAATGCGCACCGATACCGGCCATGTCTTCAGGCTCGAAGACTATCGCCCCAGCGACTATCTCATTTTGGAAACCAGCCTTGTTTTCCGCCTTTCCCCGGAGGCGACCCGCGTCACCGCAACCTTGACGATCGAACGTCGCGACGGCGTCGCGGCATCTGCACCGCTGGTTCTGGATGGTGACGGACTGACGCTCATCCGTGTCGCCATCGACGGCCGCGAGCTTCAGTCCACGGATTTCCTGGCGACGCCGGATCAACTGACAATTTCCCGGCCGCCGGCGGCGCCCCGCTTCCAGTTGCTGATCGAGACCGAAGTCGCGCCGGCGGGCAACGAAACTCTCATGGGCCTCTATCGCTCCAACTCTGTCTACTGCACGCAATGCGAGGCCGAGGGCTTTCGCCGCATCACCTATTTCCTCGACCGTCCCGACATCTTGTCGGTCTACACGGTGCGCATCGAGGCTAAGCTGGACGAGGCGCCGCTGCTTCTGTCCAACGGCAACCCGGCCGGCAGCGGCAACCTTGCCGATGGCTGGCACTACGCGGTCTGGCACGATCCCTTCCCCAAGCCATCCTATCTGTTTGCGCTGGTGGCCGGCGCGCTCGGCAAGGTGGCCGACAGCTTCGTCACCATGTCCGGCCGCGAAGTCGAGCTCGGCATCTTTGTCGAACCCGGCAAGGAGCGGCTCGCCAGCTACGCGATGGATGCGCTGAAGCGGTCGATGACATGGGATGAAGAAGCCTTCGGGCGCGAATACGATCTCGACGTCTTCAACATCGTCGCCGTGTCCGACTTCAACATGGGGGCGATGGAGAACAAGGGCCTCAACATCTTCAACGACAAATATGTGCTGGCCGACGAGGAGACCGCGACAGATGCCGATTTCGCCAATATCGAGGCGATCATCGCGCATGAGTATTTCCACAATTGGACCGGCAACAGAATCACTTGCCGCGACTGGTTCCAGCTTTGCCTGAAGGAAGGGCTGACGGTCTTTCGCGACCACGAATTCTCCGCCGACCAGCGCTCGCGGGCGGTGAAGCGCATCGCCGAGGTGCGTACGCTGCGCGCGCATCAATTCCCCGAGGACCAGGGGCCGCTGGCACATCCGGTGCGGCCGCGCCGCTACCGCGAGATCAACAATTTCTACACGGCGACGGTCTACGAAAAGGGTTCGGAAGTGGTGCGCATGATCCGCACCATCCTCGGCGCTGACGCGTTCCGTGCCGGCATGGACCTCTATTTCGAACGCCATGACGGCGAGGCGGCGACGATCGAGGATTTCCTGAAAGTGTTCGAGGATGTTTCCGGGCGCGACCTGTCGCAGTTTGCGCTCTGGTACCATCAGGCCGGCACGCCGAACCTGACGGTGAGCTCGACGCACAATCCGGCTGCGCGGGAATTCACGCTGGAGATCGAGCAGTCGGTGCCGCCGACGCCGTCGGAAAGCCGCAAGCGGCTGATGCACATTCCGCTGGCCTTCGGCCTGGTCGGCGCCAATGGCAATCCCGTCGCCTATGAGGGCGTCGAGGGTGCCACCGTCGAGGACGGCGTCATCCACATCCGCAAGCGCCGGCAGGTTGTGCGCTTCTCGGGCGTGGCCGAGCGCCCGGCTGTGTCGCTCAACCGCGGCTTCTCAGCGCCGATCACGCTGTCGGTCGAGCAGAAGGCCGACGACCAGTTCTTCCTGGCCGGCCATGACAGCGACAGCTTCTCGCGCTGGCAAGCGTTCAACACGCTTTTGACCGACGCACTGATTGCGGCCTTCCGCCAGATCCTCGGCGGCAGAGAGCCGGCCTACACGGCCCGGCTGACCGAGCTTGCCGGCAAGATCGCCGGCGACGAGACGCTGGAGCCGGCCTACCGCGCGCTGGCGTTGGCGCTTCCCGGCGAGGCCGACATCGCCCGCGACATCGGCAAGGGCATCGACCCGGACGCGATCTTCACCGCCCGCGAGGCGCTGGCGATGGCGATCGCCAACGCGAACCGCGAGACCTTCACCAGTCTCTACGATCGCCTTGCCGACAAAGGGCCGTTCAGCCCGGATGCGGCGAGCGCTGGGCGGCGGTCGCTACGCAACATCCTGCTCGACTATCTCACGCTGCTGCCGGAAGGCACCGAACTCGCGGCCCGCCATTTCCGTTCCGCCACCAACATGACCGACCGCGCCGCGGCGCTGACCGTGCTTGCGCACCGCCATCGCGGCTCGCCCGAGGCGGCGAGAGCCCTGGCCGATTTCGAGACGAAATATGGCAGCGACGCATTGGTGATGGACAAGTGGTTCCAGATCCAGGCCGGCGTGCCCGGTCCGCAAACCGTCGAGACGGTGCGCGTCCTAACCAAGCACGCGGGGTTCTCGATGGCCAATCCGAACCGGGTGCGCTCGCTGGTCGGCACGTTCTCCAGCGCCAACCAGACCGGCTTCCACCGCGCCGACGGCGAAGGCTACCGCTTCTTTGCCGAGACTGTTCTCGCGGTCGAAAAGCGCAACCCGCAAGTAGCGGCCAGGCTGGCGACGGCGCTGCGCTCATGGCGCTCGCTGGAGCCAATCCGCCAGGCCAAGGCCAGGGAGGCGCTGCTTAAGATCGCCAGTGCCGAAAACCTGTCGGCCGATTTGCGCGACATTGTGGAGCGCACGCTGGCGTGAGCGCCCTTCCCTTCCCCCCCTTGTGGGGGAAGGATCGGCGCGCAGCGCCGAGACGGATGAGGGGTGTTGGAAGGAGTGCTGTCAGCGCCAAGCTGGAGCACCCCTCATCCGCCCGAGCTTCGCTCGGCCACCTTCTCGCACAGGGGAGAAGAGAGGATCGCGCCTGCCGGGTCGGAAAGGCGTTATTTTAGTCGATTTTTAATCTTTTTTGGCCGCGCCTCTGGACAAGGCGAATCACCTTTGATTCCTTACAGACGATTCGGACGTGCGGTGTTGCCGGATCGTCAAGCATAGGGAATTCGGGGAGTAGCCATTTATGGCCAAGGCGGACGCGTGGGGGGCGCCCGGAGGGACGGCTTTTGAGCGGCGTGAGGCGCGGGGCGACGGCCTTGCGGGCAACACGCGGCTGATCGCCGAACCCGCCTACCGGCGGCTCTTGGCAGCCGAGCCCTTGCTGCGCCGTTCGATCCCGGCCCTCATTATTATGTTCCTGGTCGTCATCGCGGCACTTCGCGTCCTGTCGCTGATGAACGAGCGCGACGAGGTGGAGCGGGACACCAAGGCCATCCTTTCGCTTGCGGCCGGCCAGATGGCGAGCGCCATTGCCGCCGATCCCAACGCTGCCTCCACTGGCGCGCTGGACCTTCTGGAGAATGCCGGCCGGCTGGGCGCCATGGGCCGAAGCCATGTGCTTGCCGTCACCGACGGCGCCTTCAAGATCATTGCCGTATCGCCGCTGTCGACCGGCTGGCAGGGACGCTCGCTGGACAGCCTCGTCCAGGGCGGCCAGCCACTGTTCATGTTCGGCGAGCGCGCCGGCGTCATGAACGTCAGCATCGGCGGACAGGACTGGTTTGCGGCGGTGAGCCTGACGGCGAGTCGCAAGAACGCGGCCGCCGTGCTGGTGCCGCAGGAAGCGGTCTTCGACAGCTGGCGCAAGACAGTCTCCCTAAACGTCACGCTGTTCGTGCTGACGGCCGGCGTGCTGATCATCATCCTCTATGCCTATTTCGGCCAGGCGGCGCGGGCTCAGGCCGCCGACCGCATCTACCTCGAAGCACACCAGCGCATCGACATGGCGCTGGTGCGCGGCCGCTGCGGCCTTTGGGACTGGGATATGGTGCGCGGCAAGATGTACTGGTCGCGCTCGATGTACGACATGCTGGGCTACGAGCCCTGCGATACGATGCTGTCGTTCGGCGAGGTCGACGAGATCATCCATCCCGAAGATGGCGACCTGTTCGATCTTGCCAACCGCATCGTCGAGCGCGAGATCGACCATATCGACCAGGTGTTCCGCATGCGGCACGCCGACGGGCAGTGGGTGTGGATGCGCGCCAGGGCCCAGGTGATCGACCCGGAAGCGCCGGAGATCCAGCTGATCGGCATTGCCGTCGACGTGACCGAGCAGCGGCATCTGGCGCTGCGCTCGGAAGCCGCGGATCTCAGGCTCAGGACAGCGATCGAGAATATCAACGAATCCTTCGTGCTGTGGGATGCTTCCGAGCACCTGATCATGTGCAATTCCAAATTCCAGAAGGACAACGGCCTTTCGGACCGCGACGTCATGCCGGGCGCGGCGCGTACGGCGCTGGAAGAGCGCATGCTGGCCTTCGCCTCGGAGCGTAGGCTCGCCAACAGCAACGGGCCGCAGGGCGGCGTAACGCTGGAGCGGCAGCTTGCCGACGGCCGCTGGCTGCAGGTCAACGAACTCAGGACCAGGGACGGCGGCACCGTCTCGGTCGGCTCCGACATCACCCAGATCAAGCTGCACCAGGAGAAGCTGGTCGATAGCGAGCGCCGGCTGATGGCTACGATCCACGATCTCAGCCTTGCCCGCCGGGCGGAAGAGGAACGGGCGCGCGAGCTCGTCGAGCTCAATCGCAAATATATGAAGGAGACCGAGCGCGCCGAGGCGGCCAACCGGGCGAAATCCGAATTCCTGGCCAACATGTCTCACGAATTGCGCACGCCGCTCAACGCCATCATCGGCTTTTCCGAACTGATGGAACAGGGCCTGTTCGGGCCGCTCGGCTCGCCGCGCTACGAGGAATATGCCACCGACATCAACGGCAGCGGCAAATATCTGCTCGGCGTCATCAACGACATTCTCGACATGTCGAAGATCGAGGCCGGCCAGTTCTCGGTGGACCGCGAGGAGATCGACCTCTGCCCCCTGATCAAGGAAACCGTGCGCGTCGTCTCGCTGCAGGCGGCCGAGAAATCGATCACGGTGGAAACCCGTATCGCCGATTCGATGCGGCTCTACGCCGACCGGCGCGCGATCAAGCAGATCGTCATCAACCTGCTGTCCAACGCGGTGAAGTTCACCGGCCAAGGCGGTCACATTTCGGTCAGGGCGCGCAACACCTCGGGCGCGCTGGTGCTGACCATCGAGGACAATGGCTGCGGCATCCCCAAGGAAGCGCTGGGCAAGCTCGGCCGGCCGTTCGAGCAGGTGCAGAACCAGTTTTCCAAGAACCATGCCGGATCCGGCCTCGGGCTGGCCATCTCGCGCTCGCTGGCCGAGCTGCAGGGCGGCGCACTGAAGATCCGCTCGACCGAAGGCGTCGGCACCATCGTGTCGGTGCGCATCCCGGTGAAGAAGGCGACGCCGGCGGTGAAGGCAGCGGCCTAAAGCTGAGCTTCGATGGCGGTCTTATCTATAACCGACCACACTTCCACGATCTTTCCGCCGCGAAAATCGTAGATCACGTTCTCGGCGAACGACACTCTCCTGCCGTTTACGTCCAGGCCAAGGAACCTTCCCCTTGGCCTGCAGTCGAATGCGATCCGGCTCGCTATGTAGGGCGGATCGGAGATCAGCATCCGGACATCAAAATAGAGGTCCGGAATGTCCTCGAAGTCCCTCTCCAGCATTTCGCGATAACCCGACAAGCCGATCCGCCGGCCATTGTGGATCGCCTCGTCGTCAACGAACCGTCCGAGCTTCGACAAATCCTGGCTGTTCAGGCAGGCGATGTAGTCGCGGTAAATATTCGCGAGATCGATTTTGGTCACGGCAATCGGCCTATCTTCCCACAAGCGCCGGCGGCTGCGCCGCCGGAGCCGGTAGCCGGGGTCACTGCATGCCGTCTTCGTCGTTGCCGCCCGATGGACGGTGACGGCCAAAGCGGCCGCCCTTTGGCAGTTCGCTCTTCTCGATCTTGCCGTCATTGTTCCTGTCCAGCATGGCGAAGACCTTCTTCTGGCGGCTGGTGATGTCGTCGGTGGTCAACGTGCCGTCGCCCCTGGTGTCGTAGCGTTCGATGATGCGTTTGGCCATGCGCTCGTAACGCGCCTTTTCCAGCGCATCGGCGAGCTGGGCGACGGTGAGCTTGCCGCCATTGTCGGCGACCATCTTCTTCAGCCGAGCATTCATGGCGTCGGAAAACTGGTCGAAGGTGATGGTGCCGTTCGAATCCCTCATCGTCTTGTCGAGGCGCATCATCATGTCGTCGCGCATTTTGGCGCTGGCATTGTTTTCGGCATAGGCCGTGGTGCCGACGGCGCCGGCAAGGGCTGCGAAAGCGAGGGCAAGTTTGGTTGACTTTCTCATTGGTCTTCTCCTGTTGCATCGTCACCCCCGATGCGATCGGGGACCGCCGCTCGTTGTTGCGACTGTCCTGCACGAAGCAAAAGGTCGAAATCCTTTCTGACCTTTCGCGACGTCTCCTTAAGGTGTGCTTCCAGCACACCGAAATCCGGCAGGTCGGTGACCGCCAGAAGCAGATCCGATAGGCCCGGCGGAACGTCGTCGCGTTCGAAGACGCCGGTGAGGCAGAGCCTGATCATCTGGGTCAGCGCCAGATAGAGCCGGTAGGCATCGCATAGCTCCTGCCTGATGTCGGCGCCGACGAAATCCGGCGCCAGCCGCGCCAGGATGTCGGCCGTCGCGGTAACCCTGCGGCCGGCCTCGACCTGGCCCGTGATAACCGCCACCTGGGCAAGGAATTCGAGATCGATGAGCCCGCCGGGGATCAACTTGATGTCCCAGAGATCGCGCGGCGGCTTCTCCTTCTCGATCAGCGCCCGCATCTCCGACGCCTCGGCCATCACCTTGGAGGCATCGCGCGGCAAGGCAAGCACGGCGGCCACCTCGGCCTCGACCTCGGCGCACAGTGCGGCATCGCCGCCGATAGCGCGGGCCCTCGCCAGCGCCATGTGCTCCCAGGTCCAGGCGTCCTGGCGCTGATACTTTTTGAAGGCATCTACATGAGTAGCAACCGGCCCCTTGTTGCCGGAGGGGCGCAGGCGAAGGTCGAGTTCGTAGAGGACACCTTCAGCTGTTGGCGCCGAGACGGCGGCGATCAGCCGTTGCGTCATCCTGGTATAGTAATGGGATGGGGCCAGCGGCTTGTTGCCGTCGGACTCTTCAGCATCGGCATCGTGGTCGTAGAGCAGGATGAGGTCGACGTCTGAGCCCGCCGTCAATTCGCGGCTGCCGAGCTTGCCCATGCCTAGCAGCGCCACCCTGGCCCCGGCGATGCGGCCGTGGCGCAGGGCGAACTCGGCCATGACGGCCTGCAGCGCTGCCTCGATGGTGAGATCGGCGAGGTCGGAAAAGGCGCGTCCGGCGCGGGCCGGATCGATGGCGCCGGCAAGCAGCCGCACGCCGATCAGGAACTTCTGCTCGGAGGCGAAGATGCGCAAGCGGTCGAGCACGTCCTCGTAGGCGCGGTCGCCTTCAATGAAAGCGGCAAGCCGCGCCGACAGATAGGCGCGGTTTGGCAACTCGTTGAGCAGGGCCGGGTCGAGCAGGCCGTCGAAGACATGCGGCCGCCGGGTGATGATCGCCGCTAGCCTGGGTGCCGCACCCATGATCGTCGCCATCAGTTTCAGCAGCGCCGGGTTGGACTGCAGCAGCGAGAACAGCTGGATGCCGGCCGGCAGGCCGGCGAGGAATTCGTCGAAGCGCATCACCGCCTCGTCGGCACGCCGCGTCTGGCCGAAACCCTTCAGTAGCGCCGGCGTCAGCTCCGTCAGCCGCTCGCGCGCTTCCGCCGACTGGGTGACGCGGTAGCGGCCGAAATGCCAGCCGCGGATGACGCGGCAGATGTCGCTCGGCCGCTGGAAGCCGAGGCGCTGTAGGGTCTGAAGCGTGTCGGGATCGTCGACATCGCCGGTGAAGACCAGATTGCCGACTCCGGCCGACAGTTCCGGAGCGGTTTCGAACAGTGCCGCGTAGTGGCGCTCGACCTGTTGCAGCGACGCACGAAAGGCCTCGGAAAAGGTCTTGGCACTGGCAAAGCCCAGCATGCGCGCAATGCGCTCCAGCCCATCATCGCTGTCGGGTAGGATATGTGTCTGCTCGTCGGCGACCATCTGGATGGCATGCTCGACGCGGCGCAGGAACCAGTACTGCCGGGTCAAAGCATCGCGCGCGTCGGCGGTGATCCAGCCGCGCGCGGCAAGCTGGCCAAGCATCGGCACGGTTTCGCGGCCGCGCAGCTCCGGGAAGCGGCCGCCGGCGATAAGCTGCTGCGTCTGGACGAAGAACTCGATCTCGCGGATACCGCCACGGCCGAGCTTGACGTTGTGGCCCTTGACCGCGATCTCGCCATGGCCCTTGTGGGCGTGGATCTGGCGCTTGATGGAATGGACGTCGGCGATCGCGGCATAGTCCATGTATTTGCGCCAGACATAGGGCTGCAACTCCTTCAGGAAAGCAGCGCCGGAGGCGAGATCGCCGGCCACTGGGCGCGCCTTGATCATGGCGGCGCGCTCCCAGTTCTGGCCGCGCCCCTCATAGTAGTGAAGCGCGGCCTCTTCGGAAATCGCCAACGGCGTCGAACCGGGATCGGGACGGAGCCTCAGATCGGTGCGGAAAACATAGCCGTGTTCGGTGCGGTCCTGAAGGATGCGCACCAGGCGACGGGTGAGACGCGAAAACAGCTCCGTCGCATCGAGCGGATCGGTCACCGCCGGCGCCTCCGGATCGAAGAAGACGACGAGGTCGATGTCGGAGGAAAAATTCAATTCATGCGCGCCGAGCTTGCCCATGCCGAGCAGGATCCAGCCGGACTGGCGCGCCGGATTTTCGGGATCGGGCAATTCGAGCTTGCCTTGCCCATGCGCGTCGCGGAGCAAAAAATCGACGGCGGCGCGGGTGCAGGCGTCGGCGAGATCGCTGAGGCGGCGCACCGTCAGCGCGGGCTCGACCTCGCCGGCGAGATCGGCGAGCGCAATCAGGAAATGCGCTTCGGCCTTGCACAGCCGCAGCTCCATCATCAGGCTCGTTTCCGAAACGGAATCAGTAAAGGCCGCCTTGCCGATCGCCTCGCCGATCGCGATCAGTCGGGCCTCGACATCGGCGTCGAACAGCTGATCGAGAATGCCGGGACGGCGGCGCGCTGCATCACGCAGGAACGGCGACAGGTCGAAGACCGCAGCGAGCAGATCCTGAACGGTGCCCTCGGCTCCCAGGAACTTCGCCAGCCGGGGCAGACCCTCTTCCTCGGCGGCGTCAGCGATCTCCGACAGTTCACGCCGGGCGCGGTTTTCATCCAGCGGCAGCAGCCTTGCCACCGGTTGCAGATGCCATTCGGTTTCGATCCGCTTCACAGGCTTCCTCGCGGCCATCAATGGTTCTCCCGTGCAGGAAAACCCATGACCACGGACAATCCGGGATTGGCGGGTAAAAGATCAAGCCTGCCGTTATGGAAAGTCATGATTGCCTTGGCGAGGCTGAGGCCCAGGCCCGACCCTGGCTGCGAACGGCTCTTTTCCAGCCGCACGAAACGCTCGGTCGCGCGGGCGCGGTCGGCATCGTCGGGAATGCCCTGGCCGTTGTCGGTGACCGAAAGCCGGACTTCGCCGCCGACGCGCCCGAGCGCCACGCGCACCGCGGGCTTGCCGGTCGCGTCGGTCGAGTACTTGATCGCATTGTCGACGATGTTCGACAGCGCCTGGCCGATCAGTTCGCGATTGCCGTTGACGGCAAAATCGCCCACGACCGAGCTCTCCAACGTCACGCCCGCCTCCTCGGCCACCGGCTCATAGAGCTCGACGACGTCGCGCACGGCGGCGGCGAGATCGACGCGGCTGGTGCTCTCGGAGGAATAGCCCGCCTCCAGCCTGGAGATCATCAGAATGGCGTTGAAGGTCTTTATCAGCTGCTCCGACTCGGCAATCGTGCCTTCCAGCGCCTGCCGGTAATCGGTGGTCTTGTGCTTGCCGGAAAGCGTCGCCTCGGCGCGGTTGCGCAGTCTTGTCAGTGGCGTCTTCAGGTCGTGGGCAATGTTGTCCGAAACCTGCTTCAGCCCTTCGTTCAGCGTCGCAATCCTGGCCAGCATGGCATTGAGGTTCTCGGACAGGCGGTCGAATTCGTCGCCGGCGCCGGTGACCGGCAGGCGCCCGGACAAGTCGCCGCCCATGATGCGGCGGCTGGCCTCGGAGACGCTGTCGATGCGCTTCAGCGCCGCGCGCCCGACGAAGAACCAGATCAGCAGTCCGCCGAGCCCCATCATGCCCAGCGCCAGCATCAGAGAGCGGCGGATGACGGCGCGGAACCGCTCGGGTTCGCCGAGATCGCGGCCGACCAGCATGATCATCTGGTTGGGCAGGCGCAGCACCAACGCAATCGCATTGTGGCCCTTCTCGCCCTCGGCCTGGACTTCGTTCTGGCCGGGCTGCGTCTCGTTCTGGTCGGCCGGCGTGCTGCGCTGCCGTTCGAGCTCGCCCTCGCCGAAGCGCCGGTAGGAGAAGGGCTCCGTCGTCCAGCCTTCGGTCTCGATCACCCCCGGCTCCAGGCTCTGCACATTGCCGGTCAGGATCTGGCCGTTGGTATCGGCGATCAGATAGAGGTTGGCGCCGGGCTGGCGGGAACGGGCCTCGACCACGCGGACCAGCACCGGCAGCCCGCCGCGCTGATAGGCGCGGGCAAGGCCGAGCACCTCGTCATTGATGGTCTCCTGCGTCTGTGCGGTCAGCATGCGCGCCGACAGCGAGGTCATGTACAAGACCAGCAGAACCGCACAGAGGGCGAAAAGCAGGAAATAGAGCGCCGAGAGCCGCGCCGCCGTCGTTCTCATGATGGCCGGCAGGGAAAGGGCCATGCTGGGTTCAGCCGCTCTTCAGCATGTAGCCGGCGCCACGAACCGTATGCAGGATCGGCTTGTCGAAGCCTTTTTCGATCTTGCCGCGCAGCCGCGAGACATGGACGTCGATGACGTTGGTCTGCGGATCGAAATGATAGTCCCAGACATTTTCGAGCAGCATGGTGCGCGTCACAACCTGGCCGGCGTGGCGCATCAGATATTCGAGCAGGCGGAATTCGCGCGGCTGCAGCGTGATTTCGCGCGCGGCGCGACGCACAGAGTGAGAGAGACGGTCGAGTTCGAGATCGCCGACCCGGTAGACGGTTTCGGCTTCGCGCGCGCTGGCGCGGCGGTTCAGCACCTCGACGCGGGCGAGCAGTTCGGAAAAGGCATAGGGCTTGGTCAGATAGTCGTCGCCGCCGGCGCGCAGGCCGGTGACGCGGTCGTCGACCTCGCCCAGCGCCGACAGGATCAGCACCGGCGTCGTGTTGCCGCGCGAGCGCAGGCCGGCGATGACCGACAGGCCGTCGCGGCGCGGCAGCATGCGGTCGACCACCATGACGTCATAGTCGCCGGCATCGGCAAGCGTGAAGCCGGTCTCGCCGTCGCCGGCGACATGGGCGGTGTGCCCGGCCTCGGCAAAGGCTTTCTCGAGGTAGTCCGCAGCCTCGCGATCGTCTTCTATGACAAGAATCTTCATAGACCCGTTATACGCGATTTCGCTGGAAGAATGAGTGGTGGCCGGCATTTGCGTCTGGGCCTTTTAAGTTAGAGCGGCAGCGGGCGATGGGAAGCCCGCTGCCGCCGGGGGAGGAACACGATGACTGACTAACGCATTCAGGCCCCGTGCTTTCCCGCGCGGCGGCTCGGGGGTGTTGAAACCGCCGCACCGGAAAAGTTTCGAATGTCAGCCCTTGGCGACAGGCAGGGCGACGAAGCGGTTGGAGTCGTCGCGGGTGATCTGCATCAGCACCGCCTTGCGGCCCGACTTCACCGCGTCGGCCATTGCCTTGGTGACATCGTCGGTTCCGCTCACCTCCACCGAATTGACCGAGGTGATGATGTCGCCGGGCTGGATGCCGCGATCGGCAGCGTCGCTGTCCGGGTCGACATCGGTCACAACCAGCCCCTTGCCCTTTTCGGACTTGGTAACGGTGAGGCCAAGATCGGCCAGCGTGTCGGGCTTTGCCGGAGCGGCGGGCGGCTGCTGATCGGTCGAGGCTTGCTTGTCGCTTGCCGGCAGCTTGCCGAGGTCGACCTTTATGGTCTCACTCTTGCCGTCGCGCCACACGATGACGTCGACCGACTTGCCAGGCGAGTAGGCGCCGATCAGACGGGCGAGTTCCTTGGGCGAAGCGACGTCCTTGCCGTCGACCTGGGTGATGACATCGCCAGCGGTGATGCCGGCCTTCTTGCCGGGGCCGTCGTCCTGCGCACTCGACACCAGCGCGCCCTTCTCGGACTTCAGCCCGAGCGACTCGGCGATGTCGGACGTGACCGGCTGGATCTCGACGCCGAGCCAGCCGCGCTGGACGGAGCCGTTCTTCATCAGATCCTCGACGACCTGCTTGGCGGTTGAAGCCGGGATGTCGAAGGCGATGCCGACGCTGCCGCCCGAGGGCGAGAAGATCGCGGTGTTGATGCCGACGACCTGGCCGTTGAGGTTGAAGGTCGGGCCGCCCGAATTGCCGCGGTTGACCGAGGCATCGATCTGCAGGAAGTCGTCATAAGGACCGGCGCCGATGTCGCGGCCGCGGGCCGAGACGATGCCGGCGGTCACGGTGCCGCCAAGGCCGAACGGATTGCCGACGGCCACCACCCAGTCGCCGACACGGACCTTGGAATCGTCGGCGAAGTCGACATAGGTGAACTTGCCGACGCCATCGACCTTGAGTACGGCGAGATCGGTGCGCGGGTCGGTGCCGATCAGCTTGGCGTCGAGCTCCTTGCCGTCATTCATCACCACGGTGAAGGCCGAGCCTTCCTCGACGACGTGGTTGTTGGTGACGAGATAGCCGTCATCGGAGATGAAGAAGCCGGAGCCTTGCGCCACCGGGCGCGGCTGGTCGTTGTTGTGGTCGCGGTGGTTGAAGCGGCGGCTGCCGAACTGGTTCTGGCCGTTCTGGTCGCCAAAGCCGCGGAATTCCTTGAAGAAGCGACGCAGCTGCGGATTGTCGGGCAGGTTGTTCATGCCGTCCTGGTCGTCCGACTGGTCGGAACCATCATCGGCCGCCGGCTCGATCTTGGCCTTGACCTTGACGCTGACCACCGCTGGCGAGACGCGCTCGACGATGTCGGCAAAGCCGGGAACCTGCGGCGCCTCGACACGCACGGCATCGGCCAGAACTGGAGCCGTTCCGGTGGTCACGACACCAAAGCCGACGGCGCCGGCAACGGCCAGCGAGGCAACGGCGGCCAGAAGGCGCTTGCGGGTGCGGGAATATGAATTGGGGGCAATATTCATGGGTCTCGTATCCTCTTTTGATTGGATGCGGCTTAGCCAGGACATCCTCGATCGAGAGGAATAGAGAGGCGCACATTACGGCGCCATTTCCGGTGCATGAAACTTTTGTAATGTTGGCGATCAGTCGCGCAGCATCTTGTCCAGCGCCGCCTGCTCCTCGGCGGTCAGAGCCTTCGTTGCCGTCGAACGGCGCGATCGCGCCGTGAGCACGATGAAGATGCCGCCGGCCAGAAGCAAGAGCACCGGCGTGCCCCAGAGCAAGGCATTGCTCAGGCTGAAGCGCGGCTTCAGCAGCACGAACTCGCCGTAGCGCGAAACGACATAGTCCATCACCTGCTGGTCGGTGTCGCCTGCGACAAGCCGCTGACGCACCAGGATGCGCAGGTCGCGGGCGAGATCGGCGTCGGATTCGTCGATCGACTGGTTCTGGCAGACCATGCAGCGCAGCCCTTCCGACAGGGTTCGCGCCCTCGCCTCCAGCGCGGGATCCGAGAGCACCTCGTCAGGCTTCACCGCGAAGGCGCTGCCGGCGAACAGCAGGGCCAGCAACAGCACCAGCGAAGCCAGCGAGAACCTTGCCATCATGACAGGCTCGCGGAAGGCACGAGTTTCTTGCGGCGCGACGGCGCGCCGACGCGCAGTCGGCGGTCCATCAGCGACATTGCCGCGCCCGCCATCATCACCAGGCCACCGCCCCAGATCAGCGTCACCAGCGGCTTCCACCACAGCCTGACGACGACGGAGCCGTCATTGCCCTCATCGCCCAGCGACAGATAGAGCTGGCTGAACCAAACAGTCCTGATGCCGGATTCGGTCGTGGTCGTCTGGCGCACCGGATAGAAGCGCTTGGCCGAGCTTATCTCGCCCCTGGCATTGCCGTCGGCGCCGATGACGACGAAGCGGCCGCGATCCTCGCTGTAGTTCGGCCCTTGCGCCGGGTAGAGCCCTTCGAAGCGCAGCGTGTTGCCGGACAGTTCGACGGTCTCGCCGGCATGCATGGACAGGATCTTCTCGGTGCCGAAGCTGAGCGTGCCGACGATGCCGAGCAGCGTCAGGCCAAGGCCGAGATGGGCGAGCGCGGTGCCGAACACCGAGCGCGGCAGGCCGGCGAAGCGCCGCAGCATGATGGTGGGCGTCACCGAACCGAAGCCCGATTTGACGGCGAGATCGGTGAGCGCACCGCAGACCAGCCAGACGGCAAGGCCGACGCCAAGCGCGGCAAACACCGAGGCGCCATCGACGAACAGGACCGTTACCAGCATGGCGGCAAGTGCCGCGGCAAAGGCCGTCATCAGGCGCTGCGCGGCGGCGAAGACGTCGCCGCGCTTCCAGGCAAGCAGCGGACCGAACGGCACGATCGCCAGCAGCGGCAGCATCAGCGGGCCGAATGTCAGGTCGAAGAACGGCGCGCCGACCGAGATCTTGCCGCCGGTGACGGCTTCGAGCGCCAGCGGATAGAGCGTGCCGACCAGGACGGTGGCGGTTGCGGTGGTGAGGAACAGATTGTTGAGGACTAAAGCGCCTTCGCGCGAGATCGGATGGAACAGGCCGCCGGCCGTCAGCCTCGAGGCGCGCAAGGCGAACAGTGCCAGCGAGCCGCCGATGAACAGCGTCAGGATGCAGAGGATAAAGACGCCGCGCGTCGGGTCGGTGGCGAAGGCATGCACCGAGGTCAGCACGCCGGAGCGCACCAGGAAGGTGCCGAGCAGCGACAGCGAGAAGGTGAGGATGGCGAGCAGCAGCGTCCAGATCTTCAGCGCCGAGCGCTTTTCCATGACGATCGCAGAATGCAGCAGCGCCGTGCCTGCCAGCCATGGCATGAAGGAGGCGTTCTCGACCGGATCCCAGAACCAGAAGCCGCCCCAGCCGAGCTCGTAGTAGGCCCAGTAGGAGCCCATGGCGATGCCGCCGGTGAGGAACATCCAGGCGACCAGCGTCCACGGCCGTACCCAACGCGCCCAGGAGGCGTCGATTCGGCCCTCGATGAGGGCCGCGACCGAGAATGAAAAGCAGATCGAGAAGCCGACATAGCCGAGATAGAGCAGCGGCGGATGGATGGCGAGGCCGAGATCCTGCAGCACCGGGTTGAGGTCGCGGCCCTCGATCGGGGCCGGATTGAGCCGGGTGAAGGGATTGGACGTCGCCAGGATGAACAGGAAGAAGGCGGCGCCGATAGCGCCCTGCACGGCCAGCACATTGGCCTTGAGCGTTGCCGGAAGGTTGGAGCCGAAGGCGGCAACAAGAGCGCCGAAGAAGGTCAGGATCAGCACCCAGAGCAGCATCGAGCCTTCGTGATTGCCCCAGGTTCCGGTGATCTTGTAGATCAGTGGCTGCAGCGAATGCGAATTCTCCCAGACGCTCGCCACCGAGAAGTCGGAGCTTGCGTAGGCGATTGCCAACGCCGCGAAAGAGAGCGCGGTGAGCGCGAAGCCTGTCACCGCCACCGGACCGCCGACCGCCATCATCTTCTGGTTGCCGGCGCGCGCGCCATAGAGAGGCACCAGCATCTGCACCAGCGACAGCGCGAAGGCGAGGACGAGGGCGAAATGTCCGGTTTCAACCAAGCGCGTTACTCACTCTTGCTCTCCTGCCAGACGCCCTTGGCCTTGAGGCCGTCGGCGACTTCCTTGGGCATGTAGCGCTCGTCATGCTTTGCCAGCACGCTGTCGGCGACAAAGACGCCGTCCGGGCCGAAACTGCCCTCGGTGATGACGCCCTGCTCCTCGCGGAACAGGTCGGGCAGGATGCCGGTATAGGTGACCTTGACCGATTTCTGCTTGTCGGTCACCGAAAAGGCAACGGTCGCGCCCTGCCCCCGCTCGATCGTGCCCTTTTCGACGAGGCCGCCGAGTCGGATACGCTGGCCGGGCTGGACGGTTGCCGTAGCAAGATCGCCGGGCATGTAGAAGTAGGAGGCCTTCTGGCCGAGCGCGTAGAAGGTGAGACCGGTGGCGGCACCGAGGAAAGCCAGCCCCGCGACGATCACTGACAATCTCTTCTGCTTGCGCGTCATCGTCTACTCCGTCACCGTCAGGCCGAGCGAGGCGGCAAAGGCGGTGAACTTTTTCGCTTCCTCGCTGTCGGCGCCAAAGACGGCTATGCCGCGGCTCAGCGCATCGCGCGCCTGGTCGGCCTTGCCAAGCACGACATAGGAACGAATAAGCCGCATCCATCCTTCCGTGTCGCGCGGGTTTTGTTTGAGCTTCTCGTCGAGCCCGGCGACCATGGTTTCGATCATCGTCTGGCGGTCCTGCGGCGACATCGACTGCGCCGCCTCGACCGCCTGTGCACCCGGGCCGTTGGCGGGCGCTCCCGACGCGACGGCCGTCTTCACGTTTTCGGCCAGCGCCTGCTCGACGGCGCGGCGCCAGGGCGATTCCGGCGGCAGTGTGCCGAGCATGTTCTGCCATGCCGCCGTTGCTTCGCCTGTACGGCCTTCCTGCGCCAGGCCCATTGCCAGGTAGAAGCTTGCCTTCGCATTGGCCGGATCGAGCTTCAACGCCGCCTCGAACGCGTCCTGCGCCTCGGCCGAGACGATACCGCCGGCGGCATTGGCGATCGCCTCGCCGAGGCCGGCCTGGCGGGCAGCACTTTCGCCGTCGAGGCGGATAGCGTTGCGATAGGCGCTCACCGCGTCGGAATAACGCTGCAGGCGCAGATAGATTGGCGCCAGCACGTCCCAGCCGCGGCCATCGGAAGGGTTGGCGGCCAGATGCGCCTCGGCGCGCGCCACCAGCTCGTCCACCGAGGAGTCGGCAGGATTCTTGGCGAGCCGCTCGGCGAGCGGCTGCGAAGGCAAATCGGGCGAGCCGAGCTTGATGTAAAGCCCCCAGCTGACCAGCGGAACCGCCAGCACCGCCACTGTCGCCACCAGCCTTGCCGCCAGCGATGGCCGCCGCGCCGCCACCGTGTCGGGCTGACCGGGAGCGCCGAGGCGCAGGATGCGGCGACCGATTTCGGCACGCGCCTCCTCGGCCTCGGCCGGCTGGATCAGGCCGCGCGCCACGTCGCGGTCAAGCTCGGACAGCTGGTCGCGATAGACTTCGAGGTCGTGGTCGCCGGCCGCCGACGCGCCCGTCGGGCCGCCGGCCAGCGGCAGCAGCACCGCAAGGCTGGCGCCTAGCGTGAGGATAGCGGCTATGACCCAGAACAGCATCTTTCATCCAATACCGGCAGAGCCCTGCCCTGCCAACATGGGCATCCTGCGACGCTTTGACGGCACGTGCGCCGTCTGTCCTTGACCGATGTCAACCGGATCGGATCTGAACCCGATCCGGCTTCCTCTTGATGCATGTCGTTATCCCAAAACCGCTGCGCACTTTTGGGCGACAAGCATTGATCAGGTCAGCGGCGTCCAGCTGCCGTCGGCATTGCGGCAGGCGGTGCCGCGCGCGGTGGCCCCGGCGGCGCCGCTGAACACCGTATGGGTGTATTGCCGGCAGTCCTGCGAGCCGACCCGATAAGGCTGGGCGGCAACGACTTCGCCCGAGCGGCCCGAACTGTCGCTTTTCCATGTCACCTTCTGGCCGCTCGCCGTGTATTCGAGCGCCTTGTATTCGGCTTCCAGCGCCTTGCGCTTGTCGGCATCGCTCAGTCCGGAGCCGATCGATCCGCCGACAAGGCCACCGCCCATGGCCGAAATGATCGTCGTCGCCACCTTGCTGCCGGCCTGAGGCGTGGCGGCCGGCGCCGGCGTGACCGCCGCGCCAGGGCCGCCCTTGCCCAACGTCCCACAGCCGGAAACGGCGAGCAGTGCGGAAAGGAGCGCGACGCGAATCTTCATGCCAACAACCGGATTTCTCGAGCAGGATGAACTGGGGGCCGCGCCATCGGGAAGCCGGCAAGGCCATAGTATTGATATTTGTCGGAAATTTGGCCGCGGCCCACCATTGAAAATAGCATCACTGAAGGCTCCGCAACCGCACCGCCGCCTTCAACCCGCCCATGACGGAGCGTTCAAGCGCCAGACCGCCTCCATACTCGTTGACGAGGTCGGCGACAATGGCGAGGCCGAGCCCCGTGCCAGGTTTGGTTTCGTCGAGGCGCCGTCCGCGCTTCAGCGCCTCGCGCGCCTTGTCCTCGGGAATGCCTGGACCGTCATCCTCGATGGCGATCTCGAACAAATTGGCATCCTTGCCGGGGACAGGCGAGACCGACACGGCGACCGCACCCCTGGCCCATTTCATGGCGTTGTCGAGGAGATTGCCCAAGAGTTCCTCCAGGTCCTCGCGCTCGCCGCCGAAGATGATGTCGGTGGCCGGCAGTGAAAGCGTGAGGGTTGTCTCAGGGTTGAGCTTTTGCAGCACGCGCACCATGCGCTGGACCAGGGGCGCCACCGGGGTGCGGTAGACGACGCTGTCGCGCTGGGCGGCGACGCGCGCCCGCTGCAGATAATGGTCGACCTGCTTCTGCATCGAGGCGGCCTGCTCGGTGATGAGCTGGCCCTTGGCGCCGCCGAGCGCCCGGCCCTCGTTGAGCAGCACGGCCAGCGGCGTCTTCAGCGAATGGGCGAGGTTGCCGACCTGCGTGCGCGAACGCTCGACGATGCGCTTATTGTTCTCGATCAGTGCGTTGGTCTCGTTGGCCAGCGGTTCGATCTCGGCCGGAAAACTGCCGTCGAGCCGCTGCGCCGTGCCCTCGCGCACCATCGCGAGCGCGTTGCGGACGCGGCGCAAGGGCTGCAGGCCGATCAGGATGGCGAAGGCGTTGATGGCGATCATGCCGACGCCGAACAGCGAGAGATAGGTCAGGAGGCGGCGCTGGAAGCTGGCGATCTCCTGCTCCAGTTCGGTCTGGTTGCCCATGACGCGAAAGCGCGCGGCGCGGTTCTTGGCATCGAGGACGAATTCGCTTTCGAACACCTCCAGCTCCTCGCCATGGATGCCTTCGCTGCCATAGCTGCGCTGGAAGCTAGTGTTGAAGGGAACCTCGGCGACGCTCGGCGAAAGAATCGCCTTGGTCATCGAAGAGGAGTGCAGTTCGCCATGCACGCCCTCGGAGGCCGGTTCAACCGACCAGTACCAGCCCGAATTCGGTTCGGAAAAGCGCAGATCGCCGAGGTCCGGCGCGCCGGTCAGCTGGCCGCTTTCGGAAACGCCGACCGAGCCGATAAGGTTGAACAGATGCGCCGAAAGCAGGCTGTCGAAGCCGCGCTCGCTAGCCTGGCGGTAGAGCGTGGTGATGAGGGTGAAGATGACGACCAGCGTCAGGATCGCCCACAGGGTCGAGAAGGCGATGACGCGAAACGCCAGAGAGCGCGGCCAGAACCGCGCCGAAAGCGTCTTGGAGACGACCGGTTTTGAGGTGAGAGGTTCCGCCTTACGCCTCCGGCTCACGCATGCGGTAGCCCATGCCGCGCACGGTTTCGATCATGTCGATGCCCATCTTCTTGCGAAGCCTGCCGACGAAGACCTCGATGGTGTTTGAGTCGCGATCGAAATCCTGGTCATAGAGATGCTCGACCAGCTCGGTGCGCGACACGACCTCGCCCATATGGTGCATCAGATAGGCCAGCAGCCGGAATTCATGCGAGGTCAGCTTCAGCGGCTGGCCGTCGACATCGGCCTTGGAGGCCTTGGTGTCGAGGCGCAGCGGGCCGCAGGTCAATTCCGACGAGGCATGGCCGGCAGCGCGGCGGATCAGCGCCCGCACCCGTGCCAGCACTTCCTCGATATGGAACGGCTTGGTGACATAGTCGTCGGCGCCGGCATCGATCCCCGACACCTTGTCGCTCCAGCGGTCGCGCGCCGTCAGGATCAGCACCGGCATCTTGCGGCCGCCGCGGCGCCAGCGCTCGACGACGCTGATGCCGTCCATCTGCGGCAGGCCGATGTCGAGCACCACCGCGTCGTAAGGTTCGGTGTCGCCGAGGAAATGCCCTTCCTCGCCGTCGAAGGCGCGGTCGACGACATAGCCGGCATCGACCAGCGCATCCGCTATCTGCCGGTTGAGATCCTTGTCATCTTCGACGACGAGCACGCGCATGACGGTTAGAACCTGTTGACGGATCCGGGGTCAGGTATAGGCCGATTCCGGCGGCCTGGGAAACGGAGGCCTGTAAGATGGAAGGTTGATCAGTTCAGCGGAACGACGAATTCGGAGCGGCGCGGACGCTGACCGTCCTTGCCTGGCACCAGCACGACGATGACGCAGACCGCCTGGCCACCGCGCGTTGTCTGAGAAGCCTTGGCCAGAGTGCCGCCATTCTGCTCGGCCACCTGCTGACCGATCGCGTAGCAGTCCGACGCAGCCAGCACGATCGGCTGCGTGTCGGCGGGCGCGACGACCGGCATTGCCGTCGCCTGCGACGCAAACAGGCCGGCCGCTGCAAGCGCCAGTGTCGCGGTTCGGAAATGGGAGCGAAGCGTTTTCATGGTCAGCGTTGTAACGCATCGGTGCTGAACGTGAAATGAACGGTGAACGCCCGAAAAACCATGCCCGCCACACCCCTGCAACGCGAGACAATCAAGCTGAGATTCCACCGCTCAACCCACTGAAACCAGCGAAGGTCCAGTCTAGACTCGGTTTCACCGATATTGAAAGCGCGTCAGGCGTTTTCCTGCGTGATGGCGCGAAAGCGCAGCATGCCATGATGGACCGCCAGATCCTCGTCATAGCGGGCCTCGGCGAATTCCAGCGACAGGCGTGTCTGGCCATGCGGGCCGATGGCCAGCGCCGCGTCGGCAAGGCGCGCCTTGATGCTGTCCATGATGACACGCGTCTCGGCTCCGCCATGGGCTTTCGACCAGACATGCAGCGTCACAAGCTGATCGGCATCGTTGTCGGCGCCAGTGTCCAGGTCAAAAGCGCTGGTCCGGCCACAGGTCACGTGGGGAAAGGCAGCGTTGTCGGTTGCCTGCTCGAGCAGGCCGGCGCCGCCCAGCAGCGCCGACAGCGAGGCATCGCTCTTCAATCTCAGGAATAAGGCCTGCAGCAAATCGTCGGGCGCCGTCATCGTTTTCTCCCTCGCCCGTTACGCCTTGAACAAGCTTTGTTGCACCACCGGCAATTCGCTTGCAGCCTAGAGCATGATCCCGAAAAGTGGAATCCGGTTTTCGGAAAAGATCATGCTCGAACAAAAAGATAGAGCCATCCCAATCCATTGGGGTGGAACAGGCCCTAGCCGCGTTGCGCGCGTTCCGCCAGATGACGACCCGCATGGTGGAACGGCACGAATCAGTCCGTCTTCTCCGGATCATGAACGCGCATGATCTCGGAAATACGACTCTGTCGCCGCCATGCGGGGAGATGCTCGACTGGCTGAACCGCAAAGATGTCGAGCGGCGGGCGAATAGGTGATCCTGCTGCCAACTCAGCCGGCTGACTGCGAACAAGATTCAGTTAGCGAAAATCAGCCGCTGTCAGCACATACATGCTCTTGCGGGTGCGGTCGTAGGCCGTCCTGGCGACGTCGTATATGGCGCTGCTGGCCGTATCGAAGGCGGCGAGATAGCCGGCCTCGTCGGCTGCGGTTTCGGGTCGCATCTTCGACATGGCATCCGCTGCGACCGAGAAGGAAATCTGGAACATGCCGTCATGGCCGACAAATCGGATGCGCCGACCCGCCGCGTCATAGCTGCGGCTGCGATTGGGGAATGTGAGGCTCATGACTTGACCTCCGTTGCGGCGATCTTCTTGGCCACCCGCTTCTTCTTCGGCGTCGGGTTCAGGGCCTCCGCCACGCGATCGGCCTCTTCCTTGGCCAGCCGCAATTCGCGCAGCCTTGCCGTCTTGATGATCCGGGCCTTGGCTTCGGACATATATTCGGCAGTCGCCTTGTTTCGCTCCGCAGTCTTTTTCTGCTTGTCGACAAAGCGGGCTTCAGCTTTTTCCATGATACTTTGATTGCCATCGGCCATCGACAAATCTCCGTTACGCTCGAAATCGTGAAAACGAACTTGTTCGATATAGATAGGCATTCGTCCGACAAAATTCAAACTTGGAAATATTTTAGATATTCCGAATATCGGAAAACGATCTGGCAAAATAATACGTTTTAATATTTCCACGTATCGCACGAATAATTCTTGGCACTCCTATCTATCGAGTGCCAATGCGCCTATACAGGAGCAGCGGCCACCCATGCCGGCTCCAGAAAGAAATTCCATGAAATTCCGGCCGCTCCGCGACCGGCCGGGCGACCTATCTCAACCCAATCAGGAAGGAACTTGTTCCGTGTCCACACAAAGCAGCAAGCCATCTCTCGCGCGTCGCTGGGAAGACTACCAGCCGGCCAAGTCCACGCTTTTCTGGGCATGCGCAGTAACCCTCGTCGCCACGCTGATCATCGGTTTCAACTGGGGTGGATGGGTGACAGGCGGCACCTCGCGCTCACTGTCGGCAACGGCCGGCGATGTGGCGCGGGGCAAACTGGCCTCGGCCATCTGTGTCGATCGCTTCAACGCAGCGCCCGATGCGGCCGCCAAGCTTGTCGAGTTCAAGGCCCTGACCGACAGCTACAAGAAGCGGCAGTTCATTGAGACGGGCGGCTGGGCGACCATGCCCGGAGAAGCATCGCCCGACAGGCTGGGCGCCACGAGCTGTGCGGTTGCTCTCGCGGCATGAACTCTTCTACCTCTTCGAGACAAACGAACTCTGCATAAGAGCCTGAAAGACAGCCGCCGGGGGATCTTCCCCGGCGCGACCCAGCGGCAAGGAGAACGACAAATGATAACGTTCGTACCGAAGCCAAATTCTGTACCGGCAACCGAACCAGCCGAGGAAAGCCGCTTCGACCGCATTCGCCGGCTTGCCGCCGACAAGCATCGGAAGGCCGACGCCGGCACGATACGCCGCGACCCCCAAAAGGCCGGCGACAAGCGCCCGATGTAGCGGGCGCATGTCCTGATCAGGAGACGGGTGCCGCGCCGCCCTGTTCGGTGCGGCGTGCGATGAACTCATCGAGGATGCCTGACGTAGCAGCGGCGGATGTCGGTGGCTGGAAGTCGGCGACCAGCCGCTTCCAGACACCCGTTGCTCGTTCGGTCGCGCTCTTCGAGCCGGCTTGCGTCCAGTTGCCGAAATTCGACCAGTCGGCGACCAGCGGCTCGTAGAAGGCGGTGCGGTAGCGCGCCATTGTGTGGCTGGCCGCGAAGAAATGCCCGCCCGGCTGCACTTCGGCTATGGCTTCGAAGCCGATCGCATCCTCGTCGCCAGGTGTTGATGCGCAGAGTTCCGCGACCGTCTGCAGCGCCTCGATGTCGGTAATCAGCTTCTCGAAGGAAACGCTCAAGCCCCCCTCGAGCCAGCCGGCGGCGTGGATGCAGACGGTGGCGCCTGCCAGCACCGAGCCCCACAGCGCGAACTGCGTCTCGTGGGCTGCCTGCGCATCAGAAATGTTGGCGGCGCTGCCACCGCCCGAACGCCAGGGCAGGCCGGTGAAGCGCGCCAGCTGGCCAGCCCCCAGCGTCGCCTTGACGTGCTCCGGCGTGCCGAAGGCCGGCGCGCCCGACTTCATGTCGACATTGGAGGAGAAGGAACCGTAGACGACCGGCGCGCCCGGCCGCACGATCTGGGCAAGGGTCAAGCCCGCCAGCGCCTCGGCATGCTGCAGCGTCAGCGCGCCGGCCACAGTGATCGGCGCCATGGCGCCCGCCAGGCAGAACGGTGTGATGATCGACACCTGGCCGGCGCGGGCGAAGTCGATGATGCCTTGCGCCATTGGAATGTCGAGCTGGCGCGGCGAGTTGGTGTTGATGACGGTGTAGCAATGGGCGCCGGCAAAGAATTCTTCTTCGGAGAACCCGCGCGCCAGCCTGATCATCTCGAACCCGTCTTCGACCTGCGGCGTGCCGCGCGCGAAAATGAACGGGACTTTGTCCGACAGCGTCAGCTGGGCGCGGTTGACGGCATAGTGGCGGAAGCGATTGTCGACGTCCTGCGGCTCGATGCACGGGCAAAGCATATGCAGCACGTCGAAATGCTGGATCAGCTTGGTCAATTCCTCAAAAGCGGCAAGCGTTCCTGGCCGCCGGCCGCGTTCGAGATCGGTGACGTTGGGCGCGCCGGCCCCGGCGAGGAAGGTCATCGAGCCGAGTTCGAGCATCAGGTCACGGCTACGGTCGCCCGCCAGCGCCCGGATGGATTTTGGCGCCGAGGCCAGTGCGGTCGCGACGATGTCGCGGCCGATGCGTACCATCTGGCTGTCCTCGTCGACCAGCGCGCCGGCGCGGGCGAAACGCTCACGCGCTTCGGGCAGCAACACCTTGATGCCGAGTTCCTCCAGCACGCGCAGTGCCGTATCGTGGATCGCCGCCACCTGATCGTCCGAAAAGACCGGCTGCGGCAGGAACGGGTTTTTCAGCGAGCGGTAGTCCGGGCGGCGGCTCGACTCGCTGCCGGCCTCGCCGGTGCGGCCGCGCCGGCGCTCGCGCCTGGTGTCGCGTGCAGCGTCATCAACCATAACAGTTCCTCCTCATTGCCGCATCGCCTTGCCCTCGGGGTCGTAGGGCGAGGCCGGAATGACGCGCGCCGGCCGCTCGACGCCGACGATATGCACCGACAAGGCGGTGCCTTCTCGAGCAAAATCGCGATCGACAAGCGCCAGCGCCAGGCTCTTGCCGACCGTGTAGCCATATCCGCCTGAGGTGACGAAGCCAACGCGCCGGCCCTGATGCCAGACCGGTTCGAAGCCGCTGGCGTCGGCGTCAACGGCATCGACCTCGAGCGTCACCAGGCATTGTCTGATGCCGCCGCCATCGCGCTCCGTCAGCGCCGCATCGCGGCCGATGAAATCGCCCTTGGAGAAAGCAATGAAACGGTCGAGTCCGGTCTGGGTAGGCGTGTAGGCCTGGGTGAATTCGCGCGACCAGATGCCAAAGCTCTTTTCCAGCCGGAGCGCATTCAGCGCATAGAAGCCGACTTCCGCTAGGCCGAGATCCTCGCCGGCCGCAAGCAACGTGTCGCGCAAGGTGGCATGCATGGTGGCCGGACAATTGATCTCGAAGCCGACCTCACCGGCGATCGACAGCCGCGCGACACGTGCTTGCGCCATGCCGATGTCGAACGCGCCGCAGGCCATGAACGGCAGGGCGTTCGCCGAGACATCCTGATGCGTGGTGCGCGCGACGATTTCCCGGGCATCCGGCCCGGTGACGAGGAAACCTGAGATCGTGTCGGAAATGTCGGTGACAGAGACGCCGTCGGCACCATGCCCCTCGAACCAGCGCATGTGGAATTCCCTGAGATAGTAGGAGCCCATGATCCAGTATTGGCCGCCACCCCAGTTGAAAACGGTGAGATCGCCCTTCAGCCTTCCGTCATGGCCGAGCATCGGCGCCAGCCTCACCTGCCCCGGCTTCGGCAGCCTGCAGGCTAGTAGCCGGTCGAGCCAGGCTTCCGCGCCCGGCCCGGACACGGCGTAGCGCGAGAAGGCGGAGGTGTCGACGAGACCGGCGGCGCGGCGCACCTGCAGCGCCTCGTCGCCGACGATGTCGAAGGCGTTGGAGCGCTTCAGCGTGGTGTTTTCGCGAAAACCCATCGGCGCGAAATAGGCGGGGATTTCCAAGCCCCAGGACGAGGTCCATTCGCATCCGGCAGCGCTCATGCCGTCATAGGCGCCGGGGCGTTTCAGCGGTCGGCCGGCAGGCAGGCGCTCGTTGGGAAAGGTCATGACGAAGCGGCGGGCATAGAACTGCCGCGTCGTCTGTTTCAGATACTCGCGGTTGGCGGCAAAGGCGCCGTAGCGGGCGATATCCATGCCGAAGATGTCGGCCTCAGGCTCACCATGGATCATCCATTCGGCCAGCGATTTGCCGACGCCGCCGCCCTGGCTGAAGCCGGCCATGACACCACAGGCGACCCAGTAGTTGCTGAGGCCGCGCACCGGCCCGACGATCGGGTTGCCGTCGGGCGTGAAGGTGAAGGCGCCGTTGACCCATTTGCGGATGCCGGCGGTGGCGAGGCAGGGAAAGCGCTCATAGGCTTTGGCGAGTTCCGGGCTGATGCGGTCGATGTCTTCCGGGATCAGCTCGATGCCGTAATCCCAGGGCGCGCCGTCCATGTTCCAATGCTTCGGGTTCTGCTCGTAGACGCCGAGCAGCACGCCCTTGCGCTCCTGGCGGAGGTAGGCAAAGCCATCGAGATCGACGGCGAGGCCGAGTTCCTTGTCGAGGGCGGCGACCTCCGGAATGTCCTCGGTGACGAAATAGTGATGCTCCATCGGCGTCACCGGCAGCTCGACGCCAGCCATGCGGCCGAGCTGCTTTGCCCAGAGACCGCCGGCGTTGACGACATGCTCGGCGACGATCATGCCCTGTTCGGTGAAGACGTCCCAGCCGCCGTCGGCGCGCTGCTTGAGGTCGAGCACCCGGTTGCGCAGGATGATTTCGGCGCCGCGCTTCTTCGCCGCTCCAGCATAGGCATGGGTAGTACCATAGGGGTCGAGATGGCCTTCGTTGGAATCGTAGAGGCCGCCCAGCACATCGCTGACATCGACGATCGGGCAGATCTCCTTGATTTCTTCCGGGCTCACCAGCCGCGCCGTCTCGATGCCGACCGACTGGAACACCGCCCAAGCCGATTTCAGCCATTCCCAGCGGGCGGGGTCGCTGGCCATGTTGACGCCGCCGGTCATGTGCAGGCCGGCATTCTGGCCGGACTCGGCCTCGATCTCGCGATAGAGTTTTATCGTGTAGTCCTGCAACGCCGCGACGTTCGGGTCGGCGTTCAGCGCATGGAAACCGGCAGCCGCATGCCAGGTCGAACCAGCGGTCAGTTCGGCGCGCTCGATCAGCGCCACGTCTTTCCAGCCGAAGCGCGCCAGGTGGTAGAGAACCGAGGCGCCAACCACCCCACCCCCGATGACGACTGCGCGATAGTGCGACTTCACGAGCCTCTCCCTCTCGTTGGAGGCTCTCACCATACAGGCACTGTACATATGTGTCTAGACACTTGTGTACAGACCGCTTGCACGCCGCTGCGCGCCATGGCACTTGTGCGGACATGATCATGATTGCACCCCAGGACGAGCCGGCGCCAGGCAACATCAAGGTGACGCGCTGGGACTGGATCAATCTGGCGCTGCAGACGCTGATTTCGGACGGCATCGAAAGCGTGCGCGTGCTGCCGCTCGGCCAGAAGCTCGGCGTCTCGCGCTCGAGCTTCTACTGGTATTTCCAAAGCCGCCAGGACCTGCTCGACCAGTTGCTCGCGCACTGGCACGACACCAACACCAAGGCGATCGTCGAACGCGCCGGGCGCCCGGCCGAAAGCATCATCATGGGCGTCATGAACGTCTTCGAATGCTGGGCCGACGAGCGGCTGTTCGATCCCCGGCTGGACTTTGCCATTCGCGAATGGGCGCGCCGCTCCGACGATGTGCGGCGCATGATCGACCAGGCGGACGACGAGCGCCTCGTCGCCATCCGCGACATGTACCGCCGGCACGGCTACGACGAGGAAGACGCCTTCATCCGCGCCCGCGTGCTCTACTACATGCAGATCGGCTATTACGTGCTCGACCTCAAGGAGCCGGTCGAGGCCCGGGTCAGTCATCTCGCCGCCTATCTGCGCAGCTTCACCGGCCAGGAGCCGAGCGAGGCCGACGTGGCGCATTTCATGCGCTTCATCGCGGCGCGCTGACATCGGCCGGGCGCTATCAGCCTCGAAGCCTTCTCTACCCAGTCAACAAACCGCGCGGTGTGGCTTCGCTGCCCTTGTGAGCAGTGCTAAAATGGACGAATAGTCTTCTCCGGGGCGCCGTCTTGAAATCAGGTCACGGCGTGGGGCGGAATTCTGGAATGACCAGTCCTTTGATGCCACGCAAGAGAAGAGGTCCGATCGCCGCGGCGCTGCTGGCGGTGGATGCGTGGCTCGATTCCTCGCTCTACGAGATCGGCTTCAAGGCACGCCAGTTCTGGGAAGCAGCTACCATCTTTTCCCGGCGTTTCCGTGTCAAAGGCTGGCGGCGCGGCATCGTCGAAGTGCTGAGCGAAGGGTTTACGCTGGGCGCCGGCGGCATCGTGGTGCTTTTTGCGCTGGCCTTGCCAGCCTTCCAGATCACCACCGGCGACTGGCGCACCCAGGGCGACTTCGCCGTCACTTTCCTCGACCGTTACGGCAACGAGATCGGCCAGCGCGGCATCATCCAGCGCGATTCGGTGCCGGTCGACGAGATGCCCGACCATGTCATCAAGGCGGTGCTGGCGACCGAGGACCGGCGTTTCTTCGACCACTACGGCATCGACGTGCTCGGCCTGTCGCGCGCGATCTTCGAGAATGTGCGGGCCAATTCCGTCGTCCAAGGCGGTTCCAGCATCACCCAGCAACTGGCCAAGAACCTGTTCCTGAGCAATGAGCGCACCTTGCAGCGCAAGATCAAGGAAGCCTTCCTGTCGCTCTGGCTGGAGGCCAATCTGTCGAAGAAGGAGATCCTGCAGCTCTATCTCGACCGCGCCTATATGGGTGGCGGCACGTTCGGCATCGAGGCGGCGGCGGATTTCTATTTCGGCAAGAGCGTCAAGGATCTGAACCTCGCCGAGGCAGCGATGCTGGCCGGCCTGTTCAAGGCGCCGACCAAATACGCACCGCATATCAACCTGCCCGCCGCTCGCGCGCGGGCCAATGTGGTGCTGTCGAACCTTGTCGATTCCGGGTTCATGACCGAAGGCCAGGTGCTGCAGGCGAGGCTGCATCCGGCCGACGTCGTCGATCGCGGCGAACAGAAGAGCCCGGACTATTTCCTCGACTGGGCCTTCGACGAGGTCAAGAAGATCGCCGCCAAGTCCGGCCAGCACTCGCTCGTCGCCCACACCACGTTCGATGCCAACATCCAGAAGGCGGCTGAAGAGTCCGTCGAATTCCACCTGCGCCAGTTCGGCAAGGAATACAACGTCACCGAAGGGGCGGTGGTGGTCATCGAGACCAATGGCGCGGTCAGGGCGATCGTCGGCGGCCGCGACTATGGCGCCAGCCAGTTCAACCGCGCCACCAAGGCACTGCGCCAGACCGGCTCGTCCTTCAAGCCCTATGTCTATGCCACCGCCATGGAGCACGGCTTCACGCCGGACTCGGTTGTTTCCGGCGGCGCGATCAGCTGGGGCGGCTGGTCGCCGCACAATTACAATGGCGGCTCGGCCGGCAACGTGACGCTGATCACGGCGATCGCCAAATCGATCAACACCGTGCCGGTGCGACTGGCCAAGGACTATCTCGGCATCGGCCCGATCAAGGCGATGGCCGAAGCGATGGGCGTGGAGTCGCCGCTCGAAGGGCACAAGACCATGGTGCTCGGCACGTCGGGCATGACGGTCATGGACCAGGCGACCGGTTACAGCGTGTTCGCGCAGAACGGTTTCGTCGGTTCGCGGCACGGAATCACGCAGCTCGTCACCCGTAGTGGCGAGGTGGTCTACGACTGGGCCAAGGACGCGCCGCCGACGCACCGCGTGCTGTCGGAACAGGCGCTGAAATACATGAACACCATGCTGGCGGCAGTGCCGGTGATCGGCACGGCACGGCGCGCTCTGCTTCCCAACATCGTGGTCGCCGGCAAGACCGGCACGACGCAATCCTACCGCGATGCCTGGTTTGTCGGCTTCACCGGCAATTACACCGCCGCTGTCTGGCTCGGCAATGACGACTTCACCCCGACCAAGAACATGACCGGCGGCACGCTGCCGGCGATGGTGTGGCAGCGGCTGATGGTCTACGCGCACCAGAACATCGACTTGAAGCCGATCCCCGGCCTCGATCATCCCTTCGTCGATCCGGAAGTCGCGGCCAAGGCCGAGGAGGCGGCAAAGAAGAACGCCGAGCAGGCGGAGGCCGAAGCCGCCGCCGAGCGCCCGCCGGTGCTGTCCAGCCGCACCACTCAGACGCTGCGGGAGATGACCAAGATGTTCCAGGCAGCGCCCGTGCTCGAGCCGCCCAAGGCGCCGGAGACGCTGTCGGCGCTCTGAGCGGCCAATTCAGCCGGACGCCGGCCTTGCCACGAGCCCCTGCCCCGCGATATCCCCGAGCGGCAATCCTTTGTTGTTCCCGGCCCCTGATGCTCAAGAACGCCTTTCTGACGCTCGTCGCGCTTGCCATCGCCATCGGCGGCGGCGGCAGCAGCGTCTGGTATGCGCTGAAGGCACAGGACGGCGTCGGCGCGATCAGGATCGGCCAGTGGACCGCCTTCCCCGAGATCGGCACGCAAGCGGCCGACCCCTATTCGAAGGCACGCGTGGCACGCGAGGGCGTGCTGGCGCTCGGCCGGGCCGAGGGGCTCTCCTTCATCGCCGAACGCGATGCCGGCGGCGACCAGCTCAGGCGCGAATGCGCCTACATGATCGAAGGCGGCTTCCCAACCGCCCGTTTCTGGACCCTCTATGCCGCCGACCAATCGCTCGGCGTGGTCGACACCGACAGGCCGAGGCTTGCGGCTCTGCAGTCCTATCAGGTGCTGCGCCAGCCCGACAATTCGGTGATCATCACCGTCGGCAACCGCCCGGCCCCTGGCAATTGGCTTCTGACCGAGGGCTTCGGACGGATGTATTTCGTGCTCACCTTCTACGACACGCCGATCGCCAGCAGCACCGGCCTTTCCGATGTGACGCTGCCCAGGATCGTGAAGGCCGGCTGCAATGCGTAAGTTGCTGCACACCGTCCTGCTCGGTCTGCTCGGTGCCGGCATCGTGCATATCGTCGTCTTGATGCTGGTGCCGGAATTTTCCGAACGCGACGCCTGGTCGCGATTGGCGATGGCCTCGGACCTCTATAAGATGACCAGGCTCGACGCCGAGGCCGGCGGTGCGCCGGTGGTGAAATCCGTCGATCCCCTATTTTACGCCGCGGCCTGCCGCTTCGACCTCGCCGAGGGCATGGTGCGTATCAAGGCGCCCGGAAACGTACCGTTCTGGTCGGTCTCGGTCTATGACCGCAGCGGCCACAACCTCTATTCCTTCAACGACCACAGCGCCACCGGCGGCGTGCTCGATACCGTGGTGCTGACGCCGGCTCAGATGATCGATGTGCGCAGGCAACTTCCCGAGGAGCTGCAGGGCGCGATCTTCGTCGAAGCGCCGATCGAGGAAGGCATCTTCGTCATCCGCTCCTTCGTGCCCGACGACAGCTGGAAACCTGTCGTCTCACAGTTCCTGGAGCAGAGTTCCTGCGAGCTGCAGGACTACTGATTTCGACCGCGGCGCCCTAATGATGCGGGACCGGCGTCCTCGGCGCACCCGGCTTGTCCGGACCGCTTGGCCTCGCATCGCCGGTTAGCGGCGAAGGTTCGTAGCGGACGCCGGGGAAAATGATCACCGCCGCCGGCGTACCGGTGTTTTGACTTGCTCGATTGGTTGGTGCCGTTCGCGGCACGAAAGACAGTACCATGCCCATGGTTCGCGCATTCCTCTCGGTTGCCCCGGAGCACAACGCAACGCCTCCAAATATGATTAAGGCGGGCAGAGGGTTAACGGAGCGCTAACGGATCGTCGCTAACTTGATCTTTGTTCTTGGTAATCGCGAAACCGACACAGTCCCGGTCGAGCGTGGTCCAAGTCGTGTCGAGTGTCGGGCGTATCCTCCGTGTCATCTTCGGATTTCAGGCAAATCGCTATTCGGGCTGAAGCGGGAAAGGCCGAAAGGTTGTTCCGCGCCGTGGTGTCGGCATTCTGCTCACTCACCCGGCCCTCGCGCCGCGAGATCGCCCAGCTCGAAGATCTGACGCTGCCGCTGTTCAGCGAGGTTTCGGTCGAATCGCGCCGCTATGTCGCCGCGGCACTTTCCGAATGCGAGTATGCGCCTAGCGCCCTGGTGCGGCGCCTGGCCGAGGAGCCGGTCGATACCGCCGCTCCCCTGCTGATCCGCTCGCGGGCGCTGAGCGACATCGACCTCATCGCGCTGATCGGACGGCACGGCCTGCCGCATGCGCGCGCCATTGCGCGGCGCAAGGACCTGAACCCGACCATATCGGATCTGATCAAGGCGCTTGAAAAGCCGACGCTGGTCAGGATGCGGCCGCCGCAGACGATCGTGACGGCAATGCCGGCGAAAACCGAGGCAGCGCCGGGCAATGCAGAAGCGGTGCCGGCGAAGGAAGCGGCCGCCGCTGCAGCCGACGCGGAAACGCGGGAGCCCCGCGGCAATGCCGCCGAGAACGCAAGGCGCCGGCTGCGCGCGATGATGCGCCCCGATACGGCCGGCGAGGATGTCAGCGTCAATCCGTTCCTCGGCCAGGCGAGCTACGTCAAGCTGCGCGAGACGGCGCTGACCGGCAATGCCGCCTTCTTCCAGACCGCGCTCGCCGATGCGCTCGACATCGATTTTCAGACGGCGCGGTCGCTGATCGAACAGTCAAGCCATGCCGCGCTGCTTACCGCGCTCAGGGCACTCGACCTCAGCGAGGACCGGGCCTTTCTGATCGCGGTCGCCGTCTTCCCGAGGGAGTTTCCGCATCCGCAGGCAATCCGGCTGTTCCTCGACCGTTACCGGCTGCTGCATCGCGAGGCGGCGCTGGACAGGGTGCGCGGCTGGAAGGCAGAGGCATTGTCGCGAGCGATCCGTGGCAATGGCCCCGAAGTGGCGAATGCCGAGAGCCGCCAGTCGTCGAACGGCGACGATCCGGCCGCCAGCCGCAAGGCATCCTAGAGATCAATCCAAGCCTTAGTCCGTCTTGACCGAAAGCAGTTCCTCGACCGGAACAGCGCCGGCCTCGATCTCGAGCACCCAGATATCAGGATCGAATTTCTTCTCCCGCTCCAGCCTGGCGTCGAGCATTGCGGCATCGTCGCCCGAACCGAGCAAGGTGAAGAAGCGGTCGTCGGGCTTCGCCGAATCGTAGCTTGTCTGCGGCGCCGGCCCGAACAGGGCGACCTCACCCAGCCTGCTCCGCGCAAGCACGAAGACGGCGCCGGCCTCGGCCGCACCGCGCTTGACCACGGCGGCAAAACCGCCAGCGGCAAACACCCGGCGCAACAGGGCCGACACCCACAGATCAGTGGTTACACGCATGGGAGGTTTCCGGTCGACATGCGCGGCTCCTTACAGCATCGCGCCGGAAACAGGAACGGTTCGGTCAGCCACTGCCCCCAGGGTCAGTTGGTCAGGCCGATCTCGCGCATCTTGACGTAGACGAGCTCGTCGGGCTCGCCGGTTTCGGGCAGTCCGAAGAGCGACTGGAATTCCTTGATCGCCGCCTTGGTGCGGGCGCCGACGACGCCGTCGAGCTGCATGTCGTCATTGCCGAATGCCTTCAGCCCGGCCTGGATCTTGATAATGCGGGCATCGGGCGCCTGAGCCTCTGCATTGGAGGGCGCGGAGGCCGGGATGGGTGCGGGCGTCGGATCGGCGACGGCCGGGGCGGCGGCAGCGGTGTCCACGGGCCTCGGCACCGGATGCGGAATGGCCGCTGTCGTCTGCCTGGCGCCGAGCTGATCGAGCAGCACGGCGTCGATTTCGCCCGAGGCCGGCAGACCGACTTTCTGCTGGTAGGCCTGGATGGCTTTGCGCGTGTTGGGACCGGAAATGCCGTCGACGGTGCCGGAGTAGAAATCGAGGTCCTTCAATATGCCCTGGACCTCTTCGATTGTCGGGTCGCTTTTGACCGGCGCCGGACGCACGATGTTGATGGTGGTTTCGGGCTCGTCTGAGCCTGTGCGCGGAAAGTCCTCGATGCTCCTGGTGGCAAAGAACGCGCCGGCATGCGGAAACGGCTGGTACCAGAGCGCATTGGCCGAGACGTAGAACAACGTGACCAGGAAGGCGGTCGAGCCGCCGACCAGGACAGGGTTGCGCGAGATCATGCCGCCGACGGCCATCGCGCCGTCCTCGAAGGCACTGCCGCGGCGCTTGACCGCCTTAGCCTGTTTTGCGGAGCGAGCCATTCCTGTCCCCCTTCGTCATCACCGCGGGCATTGCCAGCACGCCGCCGTCCTTGCCCTTCGAACGTCCCTTCGGCCCGTTCACCGGCAGGCTGATCGTCACCGTGGTGCCCTCGCCCAGCATGCTCTCGATCGACATCGTGCCGTCGTGCAGCGCCACCAGGCCCTTGACCAGCGACAGGCCGAGACCGGTTCCCTCGAAGCGGCGCGTATAGTCGTTCTGGATCTGCATGAACGGCTTGCCGAGATTTTCAAAATCCTCCTCGGCAATGCCGATGCCGGTGTCGCTGACCCAGAAATGCAGCCGCGAGCCGACCCGCTTGGCGCCGACGAGCACGTCACCGCCATCGGGCGTGAACTTGATGGCGTTGGAGACGAGGTTGATCAGGATCTGCTGCACGGCGCGGCGATCGGCATTGATCTCGCCAGAGTCGGGGGCGATCTGCGTCGTAAGGCGGATGCTCTTGGCCTCGGCCTGCAACTGCATCATCGACCGGCACATGTCGACCGCTTCGACGAAACGGAACGGTTCCAGCTCGGTCGCGTAGGCGCCGGCCTCGATCCTGGAGACATCGAGAATCGAGGTGACGACGCCGAGCAGATGCTGGCCGGAGTCCCTGACCAAGCCGACATATTCCTTCTGGCGCGGATCCTTGAAGGCGCCGAACATTTCATGCAGCAGCATGTCGGAAAAGCCGATGATGGCATTCAAAGGCGTGCGAAGCTCGTGGCTGACCACCGCCAGGAAGCGGCCCTTGGCCACTTCGGCGGCCGCGGTCGCCTCTTTTGCCGCGGCAAGCTCTTCGCGCAGCCCGGCGACGTCGTCGTTTTCGCGCAGCAGCAGCGTGAACGCATCCTGCTGATGCTCGGCCCGCATCAGGTCGAGGCGGAACGGCCTGAAATTGTCGGACGAAGCGCCGTCGCGCGGCAGCCGGACGCGCAGGTCGACCCGCCGCGCCACGGCCCCGTCGCGCATGTCGGCGAGCGCGCTGAGGTAGGCGACGCGGTCGGAAAGATGGACGCGCTCGAACAGGCCGGCGCCGAACAGAAGCTCCGGCGGCAGCTTCAGAATGCTGCGCGCCCTGGCCGAGGCATCCAGCACCTCGCCATGCCTGGCAACGCGCAGGACGACCGCATCGATCATATCCTCGAGATGGTCGCCGGCAGGGGTCGCATGCCCAGCGTTAGCCGGGTTGCGCAGCGCCGTCAGCCGCACAGCCAGCGTCAACGCCCAGGCCAGCGGCAGAAGCCAGTGCCAGGCGGCTATTTGCGACGGCCCGAGCGGCAGGATGGGACCGGCAAAGGGCTGCAGCAGGATCGCTGCGAGAGCGCATAGCGCACCCCACAGGCCAGCGCGCCTCGATCCGCCGATCCACCAGGCTTCGAACGGCAATGCCACGGCAAACAGGGCAATCGGTGAGGCCAGGCCGCCTGCCGCAAAGATCGCTCCGGTAAGCGCGAGGCCGCCCATCGCGAGCGCCGCCTGGCCGGCCAAGGCCATCCGCCCCGTCGCGGCGACAAGCAAGGCGGCGAACCAGCACAGGCCGAAGGCAGCGAAGATCGCAGCCACGGTGACGGCCGCGCCGAGGCTGGAGGTGACCAGCGTCACCGCGGCGCCTGCGGCAAGGAAGGGGGCTGCCAGCATGACGCCGATGAACCGGCGCTGGCGCAAGCGCTCATCCGGCACGGTGATGGTCGGATGAACCATACGTTCGCAGCCGGCCGCTATCGCGCCAGGCAATTCGACGTATCTGGCCGTAATCGAACTCAACGCACTCGCACCCGGTCGTGAATTTGCCCTGCTTTTTGCAGGTCGCTCTTATTGATCTGAAACTCGCATTGAGCGTTTAAGGAATGGATAAGGCAGGACCCGGCCGACGCCAGGCCCGCGGCAAATATCGGGACGCCGGCGCAGGCGATCTGCCGTCATGGTAAATGGAGCGTTATGCGGATCGGGCGCCGCCGTGCCTTCGGCCCAGGCTGGCAGCGTCACTCCGTGCCCGAGAATATTCATAAAAATCAAATAGATGCATGGTTACTGCTTGATGAAAAAAATCGACAGCTTTCAAGTCAAATCGATTGCAAAACCAATCGTTTCGAATTTGCCTAAAATTTGAGGAAAATCCTCGGTTTCAGCGCAAGCCGTCCTTTGCGCGGGTGTGCCACCATACTGCCCATAAAAGAGGTCATGCCGACGGATGCATGACCCGGTCACGGACGAGAGGGCATTGCGATGGGCTTTCTTATAAGGGCGGCTTTCTGGTTCTCGCTGGTGCTGCTGGCGCTGCCGCTGAATGTCGGCACCGACGAGGCCGGTCACGAGAGCGTCGGACCGATCCAGGCCCTGTTTGCGGCGCGCGAAGCGGTCGGCGACATCGCCGGCATTTGCGAGCGCAAACCCGATGTCTGCGAGACCGGCAAATCCGCCATGCACACGATTACCGCCCGGGCCAAGGAGACCGCCAAGATCGCGGCCGCCATGCTGGACGACCAGCAGGCAAGCGATCAGCAGGCTGCCGGACCCGACACCACGGTTGCCACCGGCAGTGTGGCCGAGACTATCGTCCTGCCGGCGACAGTCGAGATACCTGTAAGACTGCCGACGACCAACTGAGACCTTTTCCTGCCGCAGATCTTGGCGACACCGCAGGCGCGTCCGACCTCTCGACGCCTGCGGTGTTTTTCTTCTTTTTCCGTGACGCGACAGTGCCGGATGACTATATCCGGTATGATGACGACGACGATCCAGACGATCCGCGACGACTTTTCCCTGCTCGACGAGTGGGAAGACCGTTATCGCTATGTGATCGAACTGGGCGAAGCGCTGCCGCCATTTCCCGATGCCGAGCGTAGCCCCGCCAACAAGGTGCCGGGCTGCGTCAGCCAGGTCTGGCTGACCACCGAACAGGGACCGGGCGCCGATCCGGTCATCTCTTTCAAGGGCGATTCCGACGCCCATATCGTGCGTGGTCTGGTCGCCATCATGCTGGCGCTGTTTTCGGGACGGCCGGCGAGCGAAATCCGGGAGACCGACGCGGAAGCGACGCTGAAGGGCCTCGGCCTCGACGAGCACCTATCGCCGCAGCGCGCCAACGGCCTCCGCTCGATGGTCAAGCGCATCAAGCGCGACGCCGATGCGGCGCTGAAGCTGACCGCCTAACCGGACATAGGCCGGTATGATGGACTGTTCGTCTGCCGGCGGACACAGACAAATCCATTCAAAGCAAAACGGCGCCCGCAGGCGCCGTCTGTCGTCGAAACGAAATCAGCAAAGACCAGTATCAGCGGCCCTTGCGTTTGCGGCCGAGACCCATCTTCTTGGCAAGCTGCGAGCGAGCCGCGGCATAGTTCGGAGCAACCATCGGATAGCTCGCGTCCAGACCCCACTTCTCGCGGTATTCATCGGGAGTCAGATTGTAGTGGGTCATCAGGTGGCGCTTCAGCGACTTGAACTTCTTGCCGTCCTCGAGACAGACGATGTAGTCGTCATGGACGGAGCGCTTCGGGTTCACCGCAGGCTTCTGCTTGTCGGCGACAGGCGCCTCGGTGGCTCCGCCCACGCGCCCGAGAGCGGCATGGACATCGGCGATAAGGTTCGGCAGTTCGCCAACCGGCACGGGGTTGTTGCTGACATAGGCGGCCACCACATCGGCGGTCAGCTCGATCAGCGCATCGCTGTTTCTGGAAGGTGTTTCGACGATATCCATCATATTCAGGCCCCAACGAGAGTTGTTTCTAACTGCGCCCTTTTTTGGCCGGGCATCGCGCGAATTTTCATGCAGGTGAGTGACCCTGCGATTCGCGTCGGGGAATCTTAATGAGCCCGCGAACCAAGTAAGTCAATTCGCATATTACGCTATATTCAGCGATAGTAATCAAATATTCGCTGTTCAGCTTCAAAATTTCGTGCGCTGCGTAACTTAGCGAGATTTTTCTGACCCGACCAGCGCCGGCTGACGCGACGTCAGGCCTCCGTTACATCAGCAGCAACAGCTAAAAGGAGCGAATGCTTGGGCTTTGCTTGACCGGAAACAGGTCGAAAGGTTTCCCGATTCTAATGAAATCATGGGTTGCAGCGCATTACTGATGCGTGTGACTGAGCCGCAGGAAACCAGGGCCGGTCAATAGGGCGTGATGTACTTCCCATAGACCCACCCGGTGACGAAATGGCCGTTCTGCGCCGGATCATGCCAGATTTCGCACCAGCGATAGCGGATCTTCTGTTCCTGCCTCCAGTGCGGCTGACCGGCAATATCAAGCAGGTTTATGCCGCCGGTGCATTTGCCGGTCATCTGCAAGACTGTCCCGTTGGGATAGGCGGCCTGCTTCTGCGATTCACCTGATGGATATTTGCGCGCGTTGAGCGTGTCGCCGAACGGCACGTTGGCCACTTGCCAAGCCGCGAAGACGGTTGCATGAGACTGACCGGTGAAGGCCAGAACAGTCGAAGCAACGGCGAGAGCCGCAGCGGTGCGAATATGGAACTTCATCATCCCTCCTCCGGCCCATCTCCTGAGAGCCGCCCTCATCCTGCCGTCCTGCCCTTGAACCGGTGCTGGTCGGCGTGTTCATTTGCCATTCAAACAACTTCCCAGCGAGACGCAATGACCAGGACACCAGCCTTTCCGACCGCCAGCCCGCCGCAGCCCGAGAAACGGCCTGTCTTCGACACGCATCACGGCTTCACCCGCACCGACGACTATGGCTGGCTGCGCGCCGATAACTGGCAGGCGATGTTCAGGGATCCTTCCCTTCTCGACGGCGACATCCGCGCTCACCTCGAAGCCGAGAACGCCTACCAGGCAACGCTGACGGCCGATATGGCCCCGCTGCGCAAGCGGCTCTTCGCCGAGATGAAGGGACGCATCAAGGAGGACGACTCCACCGTGCCGATGAAGGATGGCTCTTACGCCTACGGCTCGTCCTTCAAGCTCGGCGGCGAGCAGCCGCGATATTTCCGCACGCCGCGCGATGGCGGCGACGAGCAGATCCTGCTCGACGGCGACGCCGAAGCCGAGGGCAAGGCCTATTTCCGGCTCGGTGGCGTCGACCATTCGGCCGACCACGGGAAGCTGCTATGGGCGTTCGACGACAAGGGCTCTGAATTCTTCACGCTTCGCGTACGCGATCTCGCCAGCGGCAAGGAACTGACGGACCAGATCCCCGATACGGGCGGCGGCGGTGTCTGGGATGCCGGCGACAGCGGCTTCTTCTACACCCGCCTCGATTCCAACCATCGCCCGTCCAAGGTGTTGTTCCACGCGCTTGGCGACGGAACCGAAAACGACCGGTTGGTCTATGAGGAAACCGATCCCGGTTTCTTCATGGATGTCGGCGGCACGCGCTCCAACGAGTGGATCCTGATCGGCATCAACGATCACGAGACATCCGAATACCGGCTGATGCGCGCCGGCGATCCGCTTGCCAAGCCGAAGCTGGTGGCAGCGCGCGAAAGCGGCCTGCAATACGATCTCGAGGAAGGCGGCGACGTCTTCTTCATCCTGACCAATGCCGACGGCGCCAAGGATTTCAAGATCATGACGGCGCCGGCCGGCGACCCGGTGCGCGCCAACTGGCAGGAGCTGGTGCCGCACGAAGCCGGCCGGCTGATCCTGTCGGTGATCGGCTTCAAGGACCATATGGTCCGTCTCGAGCGCAAGGAAGGCCTGCCGCGCATCGTCGTGCGCGACCGCAAGAGCGGTGAGGAACATCTCATCTCGTTCGACGAGGAGGCCTTTTCGCTTGGCCTGTCCGGATCCTATGAATACGACACCGAGTTCATGCGCTTTACCTATTCGTCGATGACGACGCCGGCGCAGATCTTCGACTACAATATGCGCACCCGCGAGCGGGTGCTGCTGAAGACCCAGGAAGTGCCGTCCGGCCACGACCCGGCCCACTATGTCACGCGCCGTCTGATGGCGCCTGCCGCCGACGGCGAACTGGTGCCGATCTCGCTGATCCATCACCGCGACACGCCGCTCGACGGCACAGCACCTTGCCTGCTCTACGGCTACGGCTCCTATGGCATCACCGTGCCGGCTGCCTTCAACACCAATTGCCTGTCACTGGTCGATCGCGGCTTCGTCTATGCGATTGCCCATGTCCGCGGCGGCAAGGACAAGGGCTATGGCTGGTACGACGACGGCAAGCGGCAGCACAAGATGAACACCTTCACGGATTTCATCGCCTGCGCCCGCCATCTCGTGGCCGAGCGCTACACCGCGCATGACCGTATCGTCGCGCAAGGCGGCTCGGCCGGCGGCATGCTGATGGGGGCGATCGCCAACATGGCGCCGGAGTGTTTTGGCGGCATCGTCGCCGAGGTTCCGTTCGTCGATGTGCTCACCACCATGCTCGACGCGACGCTGCCGCTGACGCCGCCGGAATGGCCGGAATGGGGCAATCCGATCGCATCGGTGGAGGACTACCGGACCATCTCTGCCTATTCGCCCTATGACAATGTGGCGGCGCTCGACTATCCGCCGATCCTGGCGCTGGCGGGGCTAACCGACCCGCGCGTCACCTATTGGGAGCCGGCCAAATGGGTGGCGCGGTTGCGCGAGCGCAAGAGCGGCGACAACCCGGTGCTGTTCAAGATCAACATGGACTCAGGCCATGCCGGCGCCTCCGGTCGGTTTTCCAGGCTGGAGGAGATCGCCTACACCTATGCCTTCGCGCTCAAGGTGACAGGCAAGGCCGATCTGGCCGGGTGAATGCGATGCGATGCCCCGCCTTGGGTAATGATTTTTTGATTTGCGCATGACCTTTTTCGAAGCTTTGAATGAGCGGCAAGCGCCGCTGATTTTCCGCTCGCAATTGGCATCGCCGCGCGCTACCCAATGCTCGGCTTTTCAGAGCCGCACCTGCCCGTCACAACCTCGCAAGGGTCCGCCATGCTGCTCGTCGACGTCTATCTCGACAAATCGTCCATCCAGGGCATCGGCGTCTTCGCCAAGAAACACATTCCACGGGGCACGCTGGTCTGGAAGCTCGACCCCCGGTTTGACCGGCTGATCGAGGTCGACACCTATGAGGGTGAGACCGGGCCGGTGAAGGGCTATCTCGACCGCTACTCCTATCCTGATCGGCGCAACCCCGGATACATCGTCTTCGAAGCCGATGACGCGCGCTACATGAACCATGCCGATGAACCGAACTGCGACGTCTCCTCGCCCGAGGAGACTTATGCGTTGCGCGACATCGCGCCCGGCGAGGAATTGACCTGCGACTACAATCACTTCTTCGACAGCGGCTTCGATTTCCTCGGGGACCGCCACCCGTAAATTGCGCTGATCAGCCCGCCGGCTTTTTGCGTGCGGGATAGCCGTTGGGATGCGGCGGGGCCGCCTTGAGATAGGCGGCGATGGCCGCGCGGTCCTCGGGCGTCAATTGGGCCATGTTCCTTTGCACGTCGACCATTGCGCCGCCAACAGAATCGAAGTCCGGTGTGAAGCCGGTTTCGAGATAGTTGGCGATGTCGGCATCCGACCAGTCACCGATGCCGCCCTCGCCCGAGGTGACGTTGGGCACGATACCGCTGCCTTCGGCGGCAGTCGCACCCGCCAGCCACTCGGCCTTCTTCGTTCCTCCCGCAAGATCGCGCGGCGTGTGGCATTCGCCGCAATGGCCTGGCCCCTCGACCAGATAGCGGCCCGCCATCACCTTGTCCGGCGTGCCTTCAGGCAAAGCGATCACCGGCTGCGGGCTGAGATAGAGCAGCTTCCACAGGCCAATGCCGCGGCGGATGTTGAAGGGGAAGCCGAGCGTATGGCCCGGCGCCTTGCCGGCCACCGCCGGAAGCGTCTTCAGGAAGGCGTAGAGGTCGGCAATATCAGATGGTTTCATGCGGGCGTAGGAGGCGTAGGGAAACGCCGGATAGAAGTGCTCGCCGCCCGGCGAGACGCCGTTCAGCATGGCGTTGGCCAGGTCTTCCTCCGTCCAGGCGCCAATGCCGTCCTTGGCATTCTGCGAAATATTCGGCGGCACGAAAGTGCCGAACGGCGTCTTGAGCTGAAGACCACCGGCCAGTTGCAGACGCGCCTCGCCTTGCGAGCCGGGCTTGGCATGACAGGAGGTGCAGCCGCCGGCATAGAAGATGCGTTTGCCCCTGGCGGCATCGCCGGGACCGAGCTGCGCCACGGTTTCAGCGTCGAGCCTGACCGGCGCCGACATAAACCACGCGGCAACAGCGCCGACGCCGCCCAGAACGAGGGCGGCGCCGATGAGCTTTTTCAGCAAGGGCATTGCCCGCCGTCAGCCCTTCTTGATCCTGTATCCCTCGTGGCAGGTGCCGCAATCACCGCCGATGGTGTTGAACTGCGCCTTCAGGGCATCGACATCGGCGGGGGCGGCCGCGACCGCCGCCTTGACGTCGGCGACATATTTATCGTTGGCCGCCTTGAAGCCGGCCGTGTCTTCCCAGATCTTCGGCGACGCCTTGGTGTCGCCCTTGTCGCTGCCGGCCGGGAAGAGGGCATCGACGTCAAGTTTCTCGGCATTCGCCTGCAGCGACTGCAACGCAGTCAGCACGGCGGCAGCATCGAAAGCCTCCTCACCCTTGACCACTTTCGACAATCCGCCGGCAATCTTTCCACGTTCCTTCATCAGGGCCTGGCGATCCATGATCGGGTCGGCAAACGCCGCCGAACCGGCAAAGGCGAGCATAGAGATGGCGATGACAAGCTTTCTCATTCAATTGGCTCCATGGTGAAGATAGTTCGAGACAAAACAATAACGGCGTGGATGGCCTGAATATTCCCCTCCCCCAGGTGCAATTTTGTTGACGCTGCTTCAGCGCCGAAAAAGAAAAGCCCCGGTCGACCGGGGCTTTTCAAAAGTGCGATCAGGCTTTTTCGTAGAGTTCGAGGACGTGGTCCCAGTTGATGAGACTGTCGACGAAGGCCTCGAGGTACTTCGGCCGGGCATTGCGGTAGTCGATGTAATAGGAGTGCTCCCAGACGTCGACGCCGAGGATCGGCGTGGCGCCATGGACCAGCGGGTTCTCGCCGTTCGGCGTCTTCGAGATCGTCAGCTTGCCGTCCTTGACCGAAACCCAGGCCCAGCCCGAGCCGAACTGGGTGGTGCCGGCGGCGACGAAGTCCGCCTTGAACTTGTCGTAGCCGCCAAGGTCGCTGTCGAAGGCCTTCTGCAGCGCGCCCGGCAGCTTGTTGCCGCCGCCGCCGCCCTTCTTCATCCACTTCCAGAAATGGATGTGGTTGTAGTGCTGGGCGGCGTTGTTGAAGAGCCCGGCATTCTTGCCGAAGGACTGCTTCACCACGTCCTCGACCGACAGGTCGCCCATCCCGGCCTCGGCGGCCAGCTTGTTGCCGTTGTCGACATACGCCTTGTGGTGCTTGTCGTGGTGGTATTCCAGCGTCTCCTTCGACATGTAAGGCTGGAGCGCCTCGTAGTCGTACGGCAGAGCGGGCAATTCGAAAGCCATGGATGGTACTCCCTCATGGAAAAATCCGGTGTCGATACCGGACTAACATAGGTCTGGAATGATTAGGGACAACTCCGGAATGAAGCGCCGGTTCCCTTTCTAGAGAGGTTCCGGAAAACTGTCACACGGTTTTGCGAATGGACCCTGCGTCAAAACAAACGGCGGGCAAGCGAAGTAGCCCGCCGCAAGTCGCCTGGCGGCTCAGGCGGCGGACGTCGAATGCGCCCAGTCCCAATAGAGTTCGCGCGCCTTCTTGGCCACCGGCCCCGGCTGGAGGTTGCGCTCCTCGATACGGGTGATCGGCACGACCTTGGAATGGTTGCCGGTCGAGAAGATCTCGTCCGCCTCGAGGAAGTCGCGCACCGACAGCGTCTTTTCGGTGGTCTTGAAACCATAGTCGCCGAGCAGGTTTATGGTGCGCGAACGGGTGATGCCGGACAGGAAGGTGCCGTTAGCGGCCGGCGTCAGCACATGGCCGTCCTTAACCAGGAAAATGTTCGAGGTTCCGGTCTCGGCGACATTGCCCAGCATGTCCAGCACCAGCGCATTGTCGAAGCCGCGCATCTTGGCTTCGAGGATGGCGCGGCCGTTGTTGGGATAGAGGCAGCCGGCCTTGGCGTTGGTCGGCATGGTCTCGATGGTCGGCCGCCGGAACGGCGACACGGAGACCGAAAAACCCGCCGGCGAGATCATCGGCGATTCGTAGAGGCAGAGGCAGAAGCGGGTCGAGGCCGGATCGGCCGGCACGCCCATGTAGCCGCCGTGCTCGGCCCAGTACATCGGCCTGATGTAGACCGCGGTCTTGCCGTCGAACTTCTTCAACCCGTCCCAGGTCAGCCCGACGATCTTGTCGGTGGTCATGGTGGGTTTCAAGCCGAGCGCGATCGCCGACGCATTCACCCGCGCTGCATGAAGCTCGAGGTCGGGCGCGACGCCTTCGAACCAGCGGGCGCCGTCGAAGACGCTGGTGCCAAGCCACATAGCGTGGCTGCGCGGTCCCAGGATGGCGACATTGCCCTCATGCCAGTCGCCGTCGACGAAGGTCCATGTCACGGATTGCGCCGCTGCCGCCAGTGTCATCGCTTGCTTCCCTGAATGATATTCCGGGGCAGCATAGGAAGATGCTTTGACGGCTGCCGTCAACCGGCATCGCCGAGAATCGTTCAGGCCAGCATGAGCGCCTTGCAATCAATGCTTGCGCCTTTTGCCTGCTCGCCTCAAAACTGTCGCCATGCATCACGCAGCCTATGTTTTCGACGCCTACGGCACGTTATTCGACGTGCATGCCGCCGTGCGACGCCATGCCGACCAGATCGGCCCGGACGGCCAGCTGCTGTCCGAAATCTGGCGCGCCAAGCAGCTCGAATATTCCTGGGTCAGGACGCTGATGGGCGCCTATGTCGATTTCTGGCAGCTGACCGAGCAGGCGCTGGATTTCGCACTTCGCAAGGTGCCCTCGGCAGACAAAGGGCTACGGACCAAGCTGCTCGACGCCTATTGGCGCCTCGACTGCTACCCAGAGGTGCCGGCCGTGCTCAAGGCGCTCAAGGCGTCGGGAGCAAAGCTCGCCATCCTCTCCAACGGCTCGCCTGAGATGCTGGAGGCGGCGGTCAAGTCGGCGGCGCTCGACCAGGTGCTGGACGACGTCTTTTCCGTCGATACTGTCAGGCGCTTCAAGGCCGATCCGTCGGTCTACGACATGGTGAGCACTGGATGGCGTCTCTACCCGGCGGCGGTGTCGTTCCAGTCCTCCAACCGCTGGGACGTCGCCGGCGCCACCAAATTCGGCTTCCGCACGGTGTGGATCAACCGCGCCAACCAGCCCGACGAATACCGGGATCTTCCACCATCACTGATCCTGCCGTCGCTAGAAGGTCTGATGACCGGTGGATGAAACCGCTCCCGCCCATGGTTCAAGGCCTGTGACGTGGCCTGTTGCTGTTGGGCAACAGATGCATGGCAGTCACAGCTTTGCCTTTGTTTGTCCACCGTCAGGCCAGAATCGGAACCGCCTATCGCCACCGACCGTTAGGTGGACCGCACGCTCGGTACATTCACGCTATCTTGCAAACTAAGACCTAGAAAAGGCAACCATGTTCACACCCGATTCGTCCTCCCTTCGCCTGAGCCGCCGCGGCTTTCTTAATGCCGCCGCGCTTGGCGCAGCCTCGGTCGCGGTTTCCGCCTGCGGCACAATCGGGCAGCAGCCGGTCGAGCCGCCACCGCCGGCCTATGTCGAGCCGCCCCTGTCCGATTATGCGATGATGTACGGTCCGATGAGCGACGGAGGCTTCGAGGTTCCCGCCATACCGTACCAGAAGATCGACCCACAGTTCCTGCGCCAGATCGTTCCCGACCCGACCGGCCAGAGGCCGGGCACCATCGTCGTCGATACGACCGGCCACCACCTCTATCTCGTGCGTGAGGGCGGCCAGGCGATCCGCTACGGCGTCGGCCTTGGCCGCGCCGGCTTCGAATGGGCGGGAGATGCCGTCGTCCAGTGGAAGCAGAAATGGCCGAAATGGACGCCGCCGGACGAGATGGTCGCCCGGCAGCCGGAGCTGAAGGAATACAGTGCCGACAATGGCGGCATGCCCGGCGGGCTCAAGAACCCGCTCGGCGCACGCGCGCTCTATCTGTTCCAGGGCAACCAGGACACGCTCTATCGCCTGCACGGTTCGCCGGAATGGAATTCGATCGGCAAGTCGGTATCGTCGGGCTGCGTTCGCCTGATCAACCAGGACATCATCGACCTCTACGACCGCGTGCCTTCGAAGACGCCTGTGGTCGTTACCGCCAATATCGGTCAGCCCATGGTGGCGACGGCGAACCGCAGGGCTATTCCGATCGACGCCGGCGTCCCGGATGGATCGACCCTGCTCGGCCCTGTGAACTGATCCCGAATTCGATTTTCTGAGCTCGTCGTACAGGGCGGCGAATGTCGCCGCCCTGTGGCTCACGTCAGCATCGAATGTGGGTCGGTGCGCAACGCACACCTCGCGGTGTGCTGTTGGACTAGCCTATCAGCCACACACCAGCCTTTGCGCCGAGATCAAGCGACATCCTCGATGACGGCAATGAATTCGGATTGCACCAGAGATGGGCTATCCGGGGGCAATGGCCGAACGTGCCGAGCCGGGCGCGATTGCGGATCAGGAAACATCCGCAGCCATTCTTGGTTCACGGCATTCCTGTCGCTGCTGTCACGGAGATAGATTTCCACCTTGATGATGTCCGCCGCGCTGCCGCCGGCGGCTTCGATGATGGCAAGCATGTTGGCAAAAACATTGGCGGACTGATCGGCCATGCCGGAGGGCAGCTCGTGCGTGATCGGGCTCACCCCGTGAACCGCGCCTGAGAACACCATATTGCCAATCCGACAGGCATTGGGAACCGGATGCCTGTGGCTCAGTCCCTTCACCGAAATGCTCTTGCGCATGGTCTGATGATCCTCCGCGAGATCTGGTTCGTGGGGTGCTGGTGGCGAGTCTAGGAATCAAGGTTGCTGCAAGAGCAAAACCGAAGCCGGCTATCGTCTCGCGCGCACAACGGCGGCCTCGGCAGGCGGGGAAGAAACGCCGCTGTCGGGGCGCGGCGCGAGAGGCTCATAACCAGGAGTGAGTTGAATTCCACGCGTCTCGGGCAGCATGAGGGTTGCGGCAAAGGCGATGCTGTAGCCCAGCAGCGCAACCAGGCCGATCGCCTCCGCCAGAGTGATGTATTGCGCCAGTATTCCAATGGTGGACACGGCTACCGCGCCTGCCGCCTTGCCGAAATTGTAGGCGAAACTCTGGCCGCTGGCGCGAATGGCGGAGGGGAACAGCTCGGTGAAGAACGGGCCCAGCGCCGCATAGTTTCCGATCGTGAAGAAACCGAACGGCGCTCCCAGGACAACCAGCGGCCAGCCGGAGAGCGGCAAAAACATGTACGCGATGGTGATCAGCCAGGAACACAGGAGAAACAGCTGGAACGTGCGGCGCCGTCCCAGATAATCGGACAGGTATGCGCTCGCCAGAAATCCGAAAAACGAGCCACCGGTCGCCACGAACACGTAGTACCCCGAATCGCTCGGCGACAGTTCGCGCACTGTCTTCATGAAGGTGGGCAGCCAGTTGACGATCGCACCGCCAACGCCAATCACGCCGAAGGCAAGCAATGAGGACAGGATCGTTATCCGCAAGGTTTCCGGCTGGAATATTGCGCCCAATCCCGGACGAGTCCCGGTCTTCTCAACATGTGCGCGCGTTTTGACGAAAATCTCCGGCTCCTCGATCTTGCGGCGCAAATAGAGAACCAGAAGGCCGGGGAGAACACCGATCATCAACAGAACGCGCCATCCATACTCCTGGGGCAGATGCGCCAGAACCAGGCCTGCCAATATGGCGGCAGCGCTCCATCCAACGCCGAAGCCGCTCTGGACGGTGCCCACGGCCTTGCCGCGATGTTCGGCGCGAATGATCTCGCCCATGAGAACCGCGCCGGCGGCCCACTCGCCGCCAAAGCCCAGCCCTTGCATGATGCGCAGGACCATCAACTGCTGGAAGTCCTGCGCAAAACCGGCAAGGAAGGTGAAGGCGCAGAACCACAGGATCGTGAACCGCATGATGCGGGCACGGCCGAAACGGTCGGCAAGATATCCGCAGGCCCATCCTCCGATCGCCGCGGAGAGCAGCGTTGCCGTGGCCAGATAGCCGGCCTGCGCCGTCGTCATTCCCCAGGCCGCAATGAGAATTGGCAGCACGAAACTGAAGAGTTGCGCGTCCATCGCATCGACTGCCCAGCCGGCGAAGCAACCCCAGAAGGTGTTCCGCTCCCGCTCCGTCAACTCCCTGTACCAAGCGAACATCTTTTCCTCCCGTGATTTTCTTTGCTGTAAGGCTGGGTCAAACGACCAATGGAGTGAGACCTCCGTCCATGGTCAGCGACGCCCCTGTCACGTAGGAGGATCTTACGCTGGCGAGAAAAAGCGCGGCGTCGGCCACTTCTTCAGGATTTGCGTAGCGCCGCAGCGGGATGCGCTGCTCGTTCAATCGCAGCAGCTCCTCCGGCGTCTTGCCCGTCATTTTGGACTCGACCTCAAGCGACAACTGCAGACGCTCGGTCATGGTGGCGGCGGGATTGATGACGTTGACCCTTACCCCGGCGTGCCCCCAGGCAGCCGCCAGCCCCGCCGAGGCGAGCATCAGCGCCGCGTTGGCGGCCCCTCCCGGCAAATGCATGGGTGATGCGATTTTGCCGCCGGTGCCAACGATGTTGACGATCGTGCCGGCGCGCCGTGCCACCATCAGGGGCAGGACGTAGTCCGTAACGTTCATGTAGGTGAAGAATTTCGCGTCCATCGCAATACGCCACTTGTCTGGCGTCAGTTCGTCCGGAGGAACTCGCCTGGCGCCGCCGGCTGAATTGACCAGGGACGCGATCGGACCCACCTGATCCTCGAGTGCGGCGACCATTTCCTTTGCCGCAAGCTCGTCCGACAGGTCGGCGGCGAAACTCGCTACCGACAGGCCCTCGGCAGCGAGTGCTGTTTTCGCGGCATCCAGGTTCTGCTGGCTGCGCGAGACAATCACCACGCGAGCGCCCTCCCTGCCGAAGGCCCGGGCGCAAGCCAGCCCTATTCCCTTGCTGCCGCCAGTTATCAGGACGACTTTGCCGTCGAGTTCGAGGTTCATATCAGTGATCCTGTTTTAAGCCGTCGGCGTTGTGCAAGTTGATCGGACTTCCCTCAGCGAACGCGACGATCTGGTCGAACGCGTTGCCGTAGGCGAACTCGTAATTGTCGCGTTCGACGTAGCCGAGATGCGGCGTGCATAGCGCGTTGGGGAGCCTGAGCAAGGCGTCGTCCGGATTGGTGAGCGGCTCGCGTTCGAACACATCGACGGCCGCCTTGCCGGGTCGGCCATTCTTTAGCGCCGCCACCAAAGCTCCCGGCTCAATCAACTCGGCGCGGCTGGTGTTCACAAGCAGGGCCGTTGGCTTCATCAAGGCCAGGTCATCAGGACCAATCACACCGGTGGTCTCGGCATTCAGCCGCAGATGCAAACTGAGGACATCCGACAGCCTGAACAGCGAATCCTTGTCCGCGGCGGTGTCAAACCCCTCGGACCTGGCGCGAGCGAGCGAGCCCTCGCGACCCCAAACCAGCACATCCATGCCGAAGGCCTTGCCGATGCGCGCCACCATCGAGCCCAGGCGGCCGAAACCATAGATGCCCAGGACACGGCCTCTCAAGCCGAGCCCGATGGTCGTCTGCCAATGGCCTTGCCGCAGCGAGGCGCTCTCGAACGGAATGTTGCGCATCGCTGCAAGGATCAGCCCCCAGGTAAATTCCACCGTCGAATAAGACGGGCGCGACGTAAGAGCGGACGAAACGACGACGCCATGCCTCTCGCACGCCGCCAGGTCGATATGGGGGATGTGTCCGTTCTGGCTGATGAGCTTCAGATTGGGCAGGCGGCTGAGCAGATCTTCATCGATCCTGGTCCGCTCGCGCATCAGCACAAGGACGTCTGCGTTGGACAGACGATTTGCGAGCAGGTCGATGTCGTCAACGATATCGGTCCAGATGGTAATTTCATGACCTTCCAGCCTGGAAAAGCAGTCCAGTGTCCGGACCACGTCCTGGTAATCGTTGATGATGGCGACGCGAAGCTTTTTCACTGGATGATCCACCGCTTCATGCATTGCCCGGCAGGTCTGCGACCGAGGTGCCAGCGTCGATTGCTTCGCACTTCGCCCATTCAAAAGCTGACTTCTTCAGCGCCTTTGCGAGGACCTCGGCGGCCCGGGCGATCGGGATGAAGCAGACGCCTGTTTCGTCCGCAACGACAATATCGCCGGGAGCAACCCGGACGCCGGCAATCTGGATATCGCCGTTGATCTCCACGGTCTCGATCCGCCACTTGCCGGTGACGGGCGTGACCTCGGTGGCCCAAAGCGGATAGCCGACCCGTCGCGAATGCCCGAGGTCGCGAATGCCTCCGGAGACGATTGCACCTGCCTCCCCCTGTCTCTTTCCCGTCTGGGCCGAGATCCCGCCCATGTTCGAAACGCCGGCGACGCCGTCGATGACCACCACGTCGCCCGGCAGAGCCAGATTGTGGGCTTCGAACTCCGCCATCCGGTTGACGTGGTTTCGCGCCGTCTCGTAGACATGCTCGCGCTGCAGGATGTTGCGTACCGTAAGTGCTGGACCAACGATTGACGTTGAAGGCAGGGTCGGCTTCAGAAGCGATGCGCCAATCGCACCGGTGATGCCGAGTTCATCCAAAATATCCGAAATAACGCTGGTGGCGTCGCCGATCCGCTTGAAGCCGTCGATCAGCTCCTTCGGCGGACGCGGCGTCCGCATCAGCCGAATTCGGTCGGCGCTGATCTTGCCGGTAAGTTTCGGCAGCACGTCCGCGAAAGCGAGATCATTCATGGCGTATCCTCTGTTTTGGGCGGAGCTTTTAGCACCAGTTGCGAGGTGCGCGCATTCACTCGCATGCGTTCGGTGGCTCGTTCGAAACAGGATTGCTTGCCGCGGGCAGTGCGTCCAATTTAGAATTAGACACAAGCGTCATTTCCTGGGTGAATAACGTGCGCCTCGATCTGAACCTGATCGCAGTCCTCGAGGCTATCATGCTGGAAAGGAACGTGACGCGTGCGGCCTCGAGCCTGGCAATGAGCCAGCCGGCGGTCAGCAATGCATTGCGCCGCGCCCGCAAGCTGACGAAGGATCAGCTCTTCCTCAAGACAGCGATTGGTGTCCAGCCGACGGCCCGCATGGTCGCGATGTGGCCCGAACTGCATCGCTCGCTTACGGCAATCCGCGCCTCTTTCGCGCCGGACGATTTCGATCCCGCATCGGATGCGACCAGTTTTCGAATTGCCGTCACCGACAGTCTCGCCATGGAAGGTGTCAGCTCAATCACGCTGACGTTGCAGGCGGCGTCCCCACGCGCCCGCGTTTCCTTTGCGGTTCATACCCATGAAAGCTCTCTGGAAGGGATCGACCGCGGTACGCTTGATTGCGCCGTCGGCATGTTTGCCTCGCTGCCAAGAGATGTGCATGTGCAAAGCCTGCGGACGGATCGCTATGTCTGCGTCATGCGCAGCGGGCACGAATTTGCCGACGGACTAACGCTCGATCAGTTCACCGCCGCGGCGCATGTTCTGGTAACCCCATCCGGTCTGGAACTGGGATTGGTGGATGGCTGGCTCGGCCTGACGGGGCGGACAAGGACGATCGCCGTCGTCGTCAATCACTTTGCCGACGCGCTGAGGATCGTCTCCCGCAGCGACCTTCTGACTTGCGTGCCGCTGGGCTTCTTCAACGGACCCTGGCGCACCATTGCTGCCGAGCGACAGCTGGTGGCGCGAGACTTGCCCTTCGAGACAGAGAAGTTGCTCTACAAGCTGATCTGGCACGAACGATTGCACACCCACCCTGCCCACCAATGGTTTCGTTCGCTGGTAGGAGATGTCTGCGGATCGCGCTTCGACGGCCCGCCGACTGAAGATGCTGCCCCAGCTACGCAAACATAGTCTGGCTTATGGAGGCCTATCCCTGTTCGTAATTTAGGGGCACGTAGGTGTAGGCGTTCTCGGCCTCGCGTCGCACATGGCCCAGCCCAGGAAACGATATGTGCGCACCGCCCACGATGTAGCCATTTTCTGCCGCATCCGCGAATGCGAGTTGGTGCACGCGTTCGGCCTCGGATGCGTCCGCATCGTACTGGATCGTGACGGAAGGGTCTTTGAACTGTACGGCGGCGACGTGCACGACATCGCCCCACAGCACTATTTTCTCGCCCTTGCTCTCGACCACGTACATGGTGTGTCCGGGCGTGTGGCCATAGGCTGTTTGCGCGCGCACACCCGGCACGAGATCGGTGTTGCCTTCGAAAACGGCGAGCTTGCCGGCTCGCATATATGGCGTAATCGATGCGATGGCGCCCTGAAAGAACCGCTTCGCTTCAGCCGGAGCAGCGCGCATATTTGCCTCGCTTAGCCAGTAATCGGTGTCCCGCTTTTCGACACGCACAATCGCGTTGGGAAAAGCCCTCTGGCCCTCGGCCATGAGACCGCCAACGTGATCCGTGTGCAGATGTGTAAGGTAGAGCTCGTCGACCTGCTCCGGCCGATAACCCGAGGCGCGCAAATTGCTGAGTAGATGGCCCGTCGTTGGCCCCAATAGCGTGCCTGCACCAGCGTCGATCAAGACCAGCTTGGCTCCGGTATTCACGAGGAAGGAATTGTGCGAGGTCTCGACAAGGTCGCCGAGATAGTTGCGTTTCAGGGCTTCTTCGATCCGAGCCGGGTCGCCCTGCAGCAACTTCGTGGCAGGGAGCATATCGCTGCCGTCGGACAGCGCCGTTATCTCAAAATCGCCGACCGCCAGGCGATAGAACCCGGGTGCCTGGCTTTTCACCATGGGCGCATCTGCGAGCAGAGGCGTCGCAAAACCGCAGGCCAGGCAAAGACAGCCAGCTGCCAAAAAGGCGCGACGGGTAGGATTGACGGCGTCGCCGCTGGGCAGCTGGACAGAGCCTTTGGTGTCGTCGAACAAGCGATCGAGCGGCATCCGGGGAGCGACCATTCTCGGACCTCTGTTTGCGTTTGTCGGGGCACTGCAGCTGGACTTCCGCCTCGCTGCTCACTCGCCGAAGTTCTGCACGCCTCGGCCGGGCTGTTGCGGGCGTACCGTTGCCGAGATGGCCAGCCCCGTCCAATTCAGAGTTTAGGGGCAGCATCATAACTCCGTTGAATAACGGCGGCTTAACCGTCGCGCACCAGGCGGCTTGCGTTGGGCGCAATTCATCGCGTTCGTGTGCCGCCTATCGGCCGCGTCATTGTCCGTGCAAACCCATTCTTTCACATCCCCAAATACTCCATTTCGGAATTCGTCATTCATTCGCGGGACGGCCAGGAATATCCATGTCCAGTGACCAACGGCATTCACTCTCAGATCTACCAATGATTGATGAGCGCCCGTCAGGTCTTCTCGTGAAGCGGCAACGACCTTCGCTTCGTCTCGACGAAACAAGGTCGCATGACCAACGAAAGGTTCAAATATGTCTATGTCAAAATGGGCCGCGGCCGCAGCAGCAGCCATTGGCTTTCTCTCGGTTACCACCTTAGCATTTGCCAGCGACGCTGATGTTTATGGTCCCGACATCACTCTGTCGGAGGCCAAGCAGGTTGCCGCCGGCGCTATCAAGGAATGCGCAGCCAACAAGTGGCTCATGGCCATCGCCGTCGTCGATACGCACGGCGCCCTGGTCTATTACGAAAAGGCAGATAACACCGAGGTGGCGAGCGCCCAGATCGCCTTGGACAAAGCAACTTCGGCAGCCGTCTACAAGCGTCCGACACGCGACTTCTTCGACGTCACGGCCAAGATGGGTCCATTCATGCTGAACATGGATCACGTCATCGCAGCGCCTGGCGGCATTCCGGTCATGAAGGACGGCAAGATCGTCGGTGCGATCTCGGCTAGCGGCGGCACGGGCGCGCAGGACGAGCAGTGCGCCAAGGCCGGCCTTGCCGGCTTTTGATCCTCGTTCAGCGACGGCTCCGGACGGAGCTGCCGCACTCCAAAGGAACCATTGACATGATGCATCTCAAATCGCTGGGTAACCGTCTTGCCGCGGCCGCCGCGCTCACCATTTCGCTTGCATTGCCTTCGCTCGTAAACGCCGCCGAGCTTTATAGCGGAAGCAATTCCGATGTCCGCACGGTTCTCTACTACAAGGCTTCGACGGCTGCGCTCTCCAGATTCCTGCCAGCAGGCTGGGAACTCAGCCCGTTTACAACAGCACCTTCCGCCGGCGCCAACCTCCAGGTGGAATTTGTGGACCAGCTCTATGCGGTGGATCCCAAGGGTACAGTCGGAGCTCCGTACCGCTACGTGCTTTTCGGCATCCCTGTTCACAAGACGGGAAGCAGTGAGAACGTGCTGATGTTGTTCGATGGCCTTTCGCGCGGTGGAGCCGGTCCTTACGGCATTGCCGAAACGGCCAAAGACGACGTCAATCGTGGGGTTCACTATAACTCGAGCCCGACGACGGTGAGCGAGAACTGGAACTTCGAAGGCAGCGGTGAGAAGGTTTCACTGCAAACGGAATTCGAACGTGGCCCGATGACCCTGGAGAAGGGCGACAGTCACGTCTACTCGCAGCTCAAGCCAGAATTCTCGCGCATCTATCGCTACAAGGAGGCTACTGACGTTGTGAAGTCCGGCGACGCAAACCATCTCCGCAGCCTGTCCTTGAAGGCCGAAGGCAGAAAGTTGACCGCGATCTTCGACGGCAGCGAGAGCCTTGTCTCGGTCGTATCGTTGCCTGTCTATTCCCGCGACATCCTTGTTCCGCAACCCTGAACTCCGCTTTCTTTGGGGGCGGCGGCCACCCAACAGGTTGCCGCTGCCCTCCAAGGTTTCTACTGCGCCTGCGGCTTTCCCTTTGCAGGCACATGTAGCGCGGGTCGATTCTGCTTCATGAACGTTATGAAGGCAGCAAGGGCTGCAGGTATCTGTCGGCGGCTGGGATAGTACAAGTAGATCCCGGAGATCGGGGAACCCCACCCCTCGAGGACAGTCACGACGCGTCCCGATCGCAGCTGTTCCTGCAGTAGAACGGCTGGCACCAGGCCGATTCCGGCGCCTCCGGCAATTGCACTGGCAACCGCACGAAGATCGTTGGCCACGACATGCGTGCCGGTGGCGGGTTCGGCCTTCTCATCCCCCTTGTAGAGGGTCCAGGGCTGGATCGTGCCGTCCCACGGGGATCGAAGGCGAACGCACCGGTGATCCACGAGCGCGCCGGGCGCGCTGGGCTCGCCATGAGCCAGCAGGTAGTCTTTCGCAGCAAAAAGAAGTTCGTTGAAAGGTTCGGCGATCCGGACGGCGATCATATCCTTCTCGATGCGTTCTCCGACCTGAATGCCCGCGTCGATGCGGTGTTCCACCAGATCAAGGTGAAGATCCTCGACAAGGATTTCGAACTCAATTTCGGGGTGCCTTGCAAGGAAGCGGCCGATAAGAGGGGCTATCAGGACAGTTGTTGCCGTCCGTGAACCCAGAATTCTCAGTTTCCCGCCCGTAGCGCTACGGAACTTGTTCAATCCGTCGAGGACACTGTCCAGTCCGCTCAATATCGGGCCTATGTTGGTAAGAAGCTCTTCGCCCGCCGCGGTCAGCGACACGCTACGGGTGGTTCGTGTGAGCAGTCTCACGCCGAGCTTCTCTTCCAGACCCCTCAGCGTTTGGCTGAAGCTGGGTAGCGACACCCCCAGTGCGGCGGCGGCCCTGGTAAAGTTCAATTGCCGAGCGGCCTCCGCGAAGGCGATGAGCTCCCGCAGTTCTGGCTTGTGCATTTGTCCTCCTCGCTAGGGCCTGCCGTCGATTGACGGTTCGGTAAGTGCTCAAGCTTCAATTTCCCGACCGGCGCGGCGTCGCGGCCGAAGCTCTGACAAGGCCGCTTCGGAATAGCAAGGTTGAGCATCACATTGTTTGGCGGGCCCAAAGAGCCCATTCCGTAATCGATAATTCTACCTGTTCATACGTTCAGTTACCTCCTGTTGCGAGACGAAGGCGTTCAGGCAACTCCGGGTCGGCGCCTAACCGCAACCAAGGAGCTTCCTATGAAGACGAAATTGCTGGTTTCCGCTGCGATGATAAGTCTGGCACTCAATCTTGCGCCAGCGTTCGCCCAGGATGGCACGTGGCAGATGGGAACGCCGATGCCTGAGCCTCAGAGCGAGAATTCCAGCGCTGTGGTTGGCAATCAGTGGTTAGTCATTGGCGGCATCGACGTGCCGGAGGTTATGCCCGTCGGCACGGTCGTGATGTATGACGAAAATACGAAGGCCTGGTCGAAGAGGGCGGCAATGCCTGAGCCGGCCCATCATACTGCAACTGTAGCTTACGACGGCAAAGTGTACGTGTTCGGTGGTTTCGTCGGAGAGCCGGGCACCAAAGAATGGCAACCGACAGCTGATGCTTTTGTCTACGATCCGAAGACCGACGGCTGGTCCAGGCTTCCACCTATGCCAACTGCCCGCGGAGCGGCAGCGGCTGTGGTGCTCGACGGAAAAATCTACGTGGTCGGCGGCGCACATGCCCATGAACATGGCCGTGACATGAAGGAGCCCCTTTGGGCCGACGTTCCCAACATCGTCGGCAGGACTGTCGAGGTCTACGACCCCGCATCCAACACTTGGACAAGCCGATCTCCCATGCAGACCGGCCGCAATCACTTTCTCGCCGCTGCTGTCGGTGGAAAAATTTATGCGATTGACGGTCGAATTGGTCTGCCCTTCGTGACCAAGAGCGACGTCACCGATCTGGTCGAGGAGTACGATCCCAAATCCGATTCCTGGACCTACAAGGGCCGTTCCCCCACGCCGCGGGGCGGGGTGTCGGGCAGTGCCTATGGTGGAAAGATCTATGTGACGGGTGGCGAGTACCAGGACCCGGCAGGCAAGCGCACATTCTGGGCCTTCGAGGCCTACGATCCCGCAACCGACACGTGGCAGACCCTACCGCATATGCAGATTGCCCGCCACGGCTTCGTAGCCGGTTTCATTGGCAACGAGTTCCATGTCGCTGGTGGCTCCTTCCAGTCCGACGGCATGCCTGGGATCAATGCTCAGATGAACACCCACGAGTTCTACACCGTGCCCAAGTAGTTCAATTCAATGCCGATCCCGATCGATATGCGGGCTTTAGGTCGATGCAGTTCAGCGCCCCCTGGCGAGGCTTCCCAAAATCCCGCGCACGATCGCCCGTCCGACCGACGAACCCACTGAGCGCACCACCGATTTGATCGCGGCTTCGGCCACGGTCTGGCGGTTGGACGGCCGTGGCGCCGGTGCGCGGCGGCCGCCTGGCTGCGGCGCGGGGTCGTCATTGCCGAAGCCGGGAATGGTCCAGCGCGAGCGGCCGCTGTCGGCCTGCTGCGCCTGCTCTTCCGCCTCCTGCGCCTCCTTGGCCTTCTTCTGCAGCATCTCGAAGGCCGATTCGCGATCGACGGTCTGGTCGTACTGGCCGGAGACCGGGCTCTCGCCGATCAGTTGGCGGCGCTCGTCGGGCGTGATCGGACCCAGCCTGGACGACGGCGGGCGGATCAGCGTCCGCTGCACCATGGACGGCACGCCCTTGGTTTCCAGCGTCGAGACCAGCGCCTCGCCGGCGCCGAGCTGTGTGATCGCCGTGGCGCAGTCGAAATCGGGATTGGGGCGGAATGTATCGGCGGCGGTCCTGACCGCCTTCTGCTCGCGCGGCGTATAGGCGCGCAGCGCATGTTGGACGCGGTTGCCGAGCTGGGCGAGCACGGTTTCGGGGATATCGAGCGGGTTCTGGGTGACGAAATAGACGCCGACACCCTTGGAGCGGATCAGGCGGACCACCTGCTCGACCCGGTCGACCAGCACCTTCGGCGCGTCCTCGAACAGGAGATGCGCCTCGTCGAAGAAGAACACCAGCTTCGGCCTTTCGGGATCGCCGACTTCGGGCAGTTCCTCGAACAGTTCCGACATCAGCCAGAGCAGGAAGGTGGCGTAGAGCCTGGGGTTCATCATCAGCTTGTCGGCGGCCAACACGCTGATGGCGCCGCGCCCGTCGCGCGTGGTGCGCATGATGTCGGCGATGTGCAGCGCCGGCTCGCCGAAGAAGTTCGCCGCCCCCTGCTGCTCCAGCACCAGCAGCGTGCGCTGGATGGCGCCGACCGACGGCTTGGTCACATTGCCGTAGCGGGAGCCGATCTCGTCGGCGCGCTCGGCGATGTTGGCAAGCAGCGCCTGCAGGTCCTTCAGGTCGAGCAGCAGCAGGCCGTCCTCATCGGCGATGCGGAAGGCGATGTTCATGATGCCCTCCTGCGCCTCGGAAAGGTTCATCAGCCGCGACAAGAGCAGCGGCCCCATTTCCGAGACGGTGGCGCGGATCGGGTGGCCCTGCTCGCCGAACAGGTCCCAGAAGATGACCGGGAATTCCTGGAAATCATAGGGATCGAGCTTGACCTGCTCGGCCCGCTTGACCAGGAAATCCTGCGCCGTGCCCATCATGGCGATGCCCGACAGGTCGCCCTTGATATCGGCGCAGAACACCGGCACGCCGGCGTTGGAAAAGCCCTCGGCCAGGATCTGCAGGCTAACCGTCTTGCCGGTGCCGGTTGCGCCGGTGATCAGGCCATGGCGATTGCCGTATTGCAGCAGAAGCTGCTCGGCGCGCTGATAGCTGTCGTCGGGCTTGCGGCTGGCGCCGATGAAAATGCTCTTGTCGTCAGCCATATGTCCGGTCTCCGCAAACTGATCCGTCGAAAATGTCAGGCTCATCCGAGCTATAGTAACGCTATCGTGCAGCGGCAATGGCCGCCATTGAAATTGGCCTTTCGAAACTTGCGGATTTTGCGCATGTTTGGCAATCGGTTAGCTATCCCCGGGAACTGGCGGAACGGATGCCGCATTGTGATATCCAACCGGGGACCTTAGACTGGACTCCCGGCTGATGCGGCCGAGAAAACGGGGAATGCAATGGGCGCCGGCGCCTTGACCATGGATGTCGACCTTCCGAACGTTGAGCGCCAGCGCTGGCTGGCCTTGGCGGAAAAGGCGCTTGCCGGCGGATCCTTCGAGGACAAGCTGGTGTCGCATAGCGATGACGGCATCCGCATCGAGCCGCTTTACGAGCGTTCGGTCACGGCTGAGCCGCTGGTGCGGGCAAATCCGAGAGCGCCATGGATTGTCAGCCAGCGCATCGACGATCCGGATATCGGCCGCGCCAAGGCGCAGGCGCTGGACGATGTCGCGCAAGGCGCGACCGGACTGTCGCTGGTTTTCGAAGGCGCGCCGAACGCTTTTGGCTACGGCCTGCCGAGGACGGCCGAAGCGCTGGAAACGGTTTTGGACGGCGTGCCGCTCAACCGCGTCCAGATCCGCATCGATGCCCATCCCTGGAGCCGTGCGGTGGCCGACTGGCTGGTGGCGTTCCTCGGCAAGCGGCGCTCCGACCCGGCAAAGCTCAATCTGTCCTTCGGTATCGATCCGGCGGCGATCTTTGCCGGCACCGGCCGGCTGCGCATGTCGATCGAGGCGCTGCAGGCCTCGATGCCGCAATCGCTGGCGCATTTCTTCTCGATGGGCGTGCCGGGCGTGCTGCTCGAGGCGGACGGGCGCGTCTTCCACAATGCCGGCGCGACCGAGGCGCAGGAACTCGGCACGATGCTGGCTTCGGCGGTCTCCTATCTCAGGATGTTCGAGCAGGCGCGCCAGCCGCTGGTCTATGCCGCACCCCATATCGGCTTCGCGCTCAGCGTCGACCAGGACCAGTTCCTGTCGATGGCCAAGGTCCGCGCCTTGCGCCGGCTGTGGGCCCGAATCCAGGAAGCCTGCTCGATCCCGGCCTCGACGGCCAGCATCCATGCCGAGACGTCCTATCGCATGATGACCGCGGCCGATCCGGAGACGAACATATTGCGCACCGCGATCGCCGGTTTTGCCGCGGCCGCTGGGGGCGCCGATTCAATCTCCGTCCTGCCGCATACGATCGCGCATGGACTGCCGGCCGGCTTTGCCCGTCGCGTCGCCCGCAACACGCAGCTGATCATGGCCAATGAAAGCCATGTCGACCATGTCGCCGATCCGGCGAGCGGTTCGGGCGCCGTCGAAGCGCTGACCGCCGATCTGTGCGCGGCCGCCTGGGAGGAATTCCAGCGGATCGAGGCGGAGGGTGGCGTGCTGGTCAGCCTGCAGCAGGGATACATCCAGAACCGCGTCCAGACCGCGTCCGCGAAGCGCAATGCCGCATATCGATCGGGAGAACGCGCAATCGTCGGCACGACGCTTTTCCGGTCCGGCACCGAGCGTCCGGTCGAGACGCTGCCGGCTGAGCGGCGGCCAGCCCTGACCGAGGGCGTGGCAGTGTGTGAGCCGCTGTTTCCGGTCCGCATCGATCAGTCGATCGGAGCCGGATCATGATCCCGGATTTCAGCCAGATCGGCTGGTCGGCGCCACGGCGCATGCCGGCCGAGGTCAAGGGCCAGCGGCTGACGCCGGAAGGCATTGCGGTCAAGCATCTCTACAGCCAGGGCGATCTCAAAGGATTGCCGCATCTCGACACCTATCCCGGCCTGCCACCCTTCGTGCGCGGCCCCTACCCAACCATGTATGTCCAGCAGCCGTGGACGATCCGGCAATATGCCGGTTTCTCGACGGCCGAGGAATCGAACGCCTTCTATCGGCGCAATCTTGCCGCCGGCCAGAAAGGCCTTTCGGTCGCTTTCGACCTCGCCACCCATCGCGGCTATGACAGCGACCATCCGCGCGTCGCCGGCGATGTCGGCATGGCGGGCGTCGCCATCGATTCCATCCTCGACATGCGCCAGCTTTTCGACGGTATTCCGCTTAATGAGATGACGGTGTCGATGACCATGAACGGCGCGGTGCTGCCTATCATGGCTCTTTACATCGTGGCGGCGGAAGAACATGGCGTTGCGCCGAAGGATCTCGCGGGAACCATTCAGAACGATATTCTGAAAGAGTTCATGGTGCGCAACACCTACATCTATCCGCCAAAGCCTTCGATGCGGATCGTGTCGGACATTTTTTCCTACACGTCTCAGCATATGCCGAAGTTCAATTCGATCTCGATCTCCGGCTACCACATGCAGGAGGCGGGAGCGACCGCCGACCTCGAGCTCGCCTACACGATTGCCGACGGCATCGAGTATGCCCGTGCCGGCGTCGCCGCCGGCCTCGACATCGACCGCTTCGCGCCACGGCTTTCCTTCTTCTGGGCCGTCGGCATGGACTTCTTCATGGAGGTCGCCAAGCTCAGGGCCGCGCGCCTTTTGTGGTCGAGCCTGATGAAGAAGAATTTTTCGCCGAAGGACGAGCGCTCGCTGTCGCTGCGCACCCATTGCCAGACATCCGGCTGGTCGCTAACGGCGCAGGATCCCTACAACAACATCACCCGCACCATGATCGAGGCGATGGCGGCCACGCAGGGCCATACCCAGTCGCTGCACACCAACTCCTTCGACGAGGCGATGGCGCTGCCGACCGACCATTCGGCGCGCATCGCCCGCAACACGCAGCTCATCCTGCAGAAGGAATCGGGCACCACGCGCATCGTCGATCCGTGGGGTGGCTCGGCCTTTGTCGAACGGCTGACGCATGATCTGGCGGCGCGCGCGCTTGCCCATATCGAGGAGGTCGAAAGCCTTGGCGGCATGGCCGCCGCGATCGAAAAAGGCATCCCAAAACTGCGCATCGAGGAGGCCGCCGCCCGCACCCAGGCCCGCATAGACTCCGGCGAGCAGACCCTGGTCGGCGTCAACGCACATCGCCCGGAGAAAGACATCGAGGTCGACGTGCTGAAGATCGACAATGCCGAGGTCCGGGCTCGGCAGTTGTCGAAGCTGCAGCGGCTGAAAGGCACGCGCGATGTCAGCGCGGTCGAGAGCGCGCTCGCGGCACTCACCCGCGCCGCGGAGAGCGGCGAGAACCTGCTCGAATTCGCCATCCGCGCTGCGCGCGCAAGTGCCACGGTCGGCGAGATTTCACTGGCGCTGGAAAAGGTGTTCGGCCGCCATGTCGCCTCGGTGCAGACGATCTCCGGCGTCTATCGCAATGCGCTTGGCGACAATCCGGCGGTCGACCGGTTGCAGGACAAGATCGCGGCTTTCGAGAAAAAGGCTGGCGCCAAGCCGCGTATTCTGGTCGCCAAGATGGGCCAGGACGGTCATGACCGTGGCCAGAAGGTCATCGCCACCGCCTTCGCCGATCTCGGCTTCGACGTCACGGTCGGTCCGATGTTCCAGACGCCGGAAGAGATCGCGAAACTGGCGGTCGCGCAGGATGTCCATATCGTCGGCGCTTCGTCGCTGGCGGCGGGACATCTGACGCTCATTCCCGAACTCAAGGGCGCGCTGAAGAAGCTCGGCCGCGGCGACATGCTGATCGTCGCCGGCGGCGTCATCCCGCCGCAGGACTACGACGCCGTGCTCAAAGCAGGTGCGGCGGAAATCTTCCCGCCGGGTACCGTCATCCCGGAAGCGGCGGATCGTTTGCTGGACAGACTGCTGGCGGGGTAGCTTGTTATAATTCCGGTTGCAACATCCGGCATGTTGCGTTATAATCGATGTTGAAACAGGACATTTCAACATGAACACCACCATTCGTAAGATCGGCAATTCCGACGGCTTGATCCTGCCCAAAGAGCTTCTTGAGCAGCTGAATCTGAAGACGGGCGATAAGGTAGCTGTCGTTCGGGAGGGCGAGGAGCTCCGGCTGCGCCGCCTTGAGGACTCTGCCGAGGAATTCGAGCGCAAGATGAAGATCGCGCGTGAGCGGATGAAGAAATACGAGGTTGCCTACCGCGCGCTGGCGAAATGATCGAGCATCATTCGCGGGAATTCGTTGAAGCGATGCATGCAGAACAGTTACGCCTTCACGGCGGAGCGCCGGGTATCGGCGACGAAGGCATGCTGGAATCAGCGCTCGCCAGACGGCAGCAGAAAGAGGCCTACGGCGAGCCCGATCTTTGCGAATTGGCGGCCGCCTATCTTTTCGGCATCGCCAAGAACCATCCGTTCGTTGACGGCAACAAACGCACGGCTTTTGCGGCAGCCGACTTGTTTCTCTACTTCAACGGATTGAGCTTAGAAGCTGAGCAGGCGGATATCATCCAGTTGCTTATGATGGTCGCAGCCAGCGAAATCGATGAAGCGGGCGCGACAGCGTTCTTCCACGATCATGTCGTCAAGCTTGAAGACTAGCTGTCCGAGAGCTTGACGATCTCCCACTCCTTGCCGTTGACGCTTGCCACGTCGCCGACCTTCTTGCCGAACAGCGCTACGGCCATCGGCGAGACATGGGAAATCGAACCCTTGGCCGGGTCGGCCTCATCTTCGCCGACGATCTTCCAGTGCACCTTCCTGCCGTCATCGCCTTCCAGTGTGACGCCCATGCCGAAACGAACCAGGTCGCTGCCCGGCTCCGGCACGGATAGCTCGGCGCTTTCGCGCCGGGCAGTCCAGTAGCGCAGATCGCGCGACACCAGCGCAATGCGCTCGCGGTCGGCCCTTTTCTCGGCCTTGGCCAGTTCATCGCGCAATTCGGCCAATTCAGAGTCTATCAGCGCGAGACCGCGCTCCGTCACCAGGTTGCGGTGCTGGCTGACCGGCCGCTCGCCGATGCCGGCAATGGCGTTTTCGCTGTCTTCCTCGCGGGTGAAGGCCCTGCTCATAAACCAAACTTAGGCGTGTAGCAGTGACTTCACAAGCCATTGCCTGCGTTCCGGCCAGGTCGGTCCGGCCTGGCACGTTTCCTGCGACTTGAGCGACAAACGCCAGGAATCTGTGCCGATGTTGAACAGACGAACGCTTCTCACGGGAACCGCCGGTTTTGCGGTCATCGGCCTTGCGCTGAGCAGGGTCTCGGCGAAAGTCCTGCCTGGCATCGAGAATGCCTCGATGCGCGGCTCGATCGACGCCACCGAGCTTGGCGTACAGCCCGGTGCGCTCGACGATCAGAGCAAGGCTTTTGCCAAACTGCTGCGCGACGCCACCGAGCGCGACATGCCGGTGTTCCTGCCGCCGGGAACCTATGTCGTGTCCAATCTGACGCTTCCAGCCCGTGTCAGGCTCTCCGGCGTGCCGGGCGCAACGCGGATCGTCTATGGCGGCAACGGCCATCTGATGATGGCCGAGCAGGCTGAGCATATCGATCTCAGCGGGCTGGTGTTCGACGGCGCTAACCGCTGGATGGCCGACTATGCACAAGGGCTGCTCGACCTGCGCCGCGTCGCCCACCTGATGATCGACAATTGCCAGGTCACCGGCAGCCGCAAGAACGGTCTGGCGCTGGAGCATGTGACCGGCCGCATCGAGCGTTCGGACATATCGGGCGCGGCGGACGCCGGCATCTATTCGGTCGAGGCCGGCGGCCTGGAGATATCGGGCAACACCGTGTCCGACTGCGGCAATGGCGGCATCCTCGTGCATCGCTGGCAGCAGGCGGAGGACGGCACCATCGTCAGCGGCAACCGCGTCCAGCGCATCCAGGCGCGCAGCGGCGGCACCGGCCAGAACGGCAATGGCATCAACACCTTCCGCGCCGGCAATGTCGCCATTTCGGGCAACAGCGTTTCGGACTGCGCCTTCTCGGCGATCCGCGCCAACAGTTCGAGCAACCTGCAGGTCACCGGCAACACCTGCTCGCGGTCCGGGGAAACCGCGCTCTATTCCGAATTCTCTTTTGAAGGCGCGATCATCGGCAACAACATCATCGATGGCGCGGCCAACGGCATCTCGATCGTCAATTTCAACGAAGGCGGCCGTCTGGGAGTGTGCTCGAACAACATCGTGCGTAACCTCTCGACGACGGGCCCCTACCCCGCCGATGCCCCCGGCTTCGGCGTCGGCATCAGCGTCGAGGCCGACACCACCGTCTCTGGCAATGTCGTCGAGAACGCACCGCTCTACGGTATGCAGATCGGCTGGGGGTCGTATCTGCGCAATGTCGTGGCGACCGGAAACATCATCCGCAAGGCCGGAACCGGCATCGTCGTGTCAGTCGTCGAAGGCGCCGGAACGGCAGTTATCTCGGACAACGTCATCGACGGCGCGAAAAACGGCGCCATCATCGGCCAGCGCTGGGCGGAACCGGCGACGGGTGACCTCGCCTCACTGGGCAATGCCGGCTATGCGCATCTGACGGTTGAACGAAACCACGTTAGCTGAGCGCCGCCGTTGGCCGAAGCGAACCCACCTTGACGCCGATGCGGCTCTCGATGGCCGGATTGGCTTGTTCGATCAGCTTTGCCGCCAGCGCCTCATCGGCGCGCAGCAGCTTCGCCAGCACGGCAGCGGTCATGGCTTCGGCGGCACGTCCGGCGCCGTCGTCGCATTTGAGCGCAATGCCCAGGCCCAGTTCGGGAACTGCCGCACAGTAGACGCCTTCGGCGCCGGTCTTGACGAAAATGCGGCCGGGCGCGGCCTGCATCAACGCGACGTCGGCCCTGCCGGTGCCGGCGACGAGAAAAGGCTCGGCCATGCAGGCGGAAAACAGCCGCTTCGCCGCCTTGGCGCGCACAGGTTCGAGGCCCGCACCCGTCGCCATGCGGGCAAAGCCCAGCGCAAAGTTTTTCAGCGGCACGGCATAGGTCGGGATCGAGCAGCCGTCTGTGCCGCAATGATCGACATCATGGGCGGCGCCCGTCACCGCCTGCATGGCGTCGCGGACCAACTCCTGGAAGGCATGGCCCGCCTTGACGTAGCCGCGATGCGCAATGCCGGTGTGCACGCAGGTGCAGAGGAAGCCGGCATGCTTGCCGGAGCAGTTGTTGTGCAGCGGGTTCGGTACGCCGCTGGTGCGCGCCAGCGCCACCGTCGCGTCATGATCCATCGGCCAGTGCGCGCCGCATTCGAGTGCGGTCCGGTCAAGGCCGGCCTTGGCCAGCATCGCGTCGGCCAGTTCGGCATGTGCCGGTTCGCCGGAATGCGAGGCGCAGGCGAGCGCCAGTTCCCGGTCGCCGAACCCATAGGCGTCTGCAGCACCGCTTTCGACCAGCGGCAGCGCCTGGATCGCCTTGACCGCCGAGCGCGGAAACACCGGGCGCGCCGTGTCGCCGAGCTCCCAGACGGGCTTGCCGTCGGCATTGAACACGGCGACCGCACCGCGATGGCCGCTCTCGACCACCGCGCCGCGCAAAACCTCGACCAGAAGCGGATTTGTCATGAAATCACCCGCGAAATGCGGGCCGCTTCTACCTGATCCGGTCGAGAATGGAAACGTAGTTGGCGACCGCGGCACCGCCCATGTTGAAAATGCCGCCGAGCTTGGCGCCCGGCACCTGGATGCCGCCGGCCTCGCCGACAAGCTGCATGGCGGTCAACACATGCATCGACACGCCGGTAGCACCGATCGGGTGGCCCTTAGCCTTAAGCCCACCGGAGGGGTTGACCGGCAGCCGGCCGTCCTTTGCCGTGGTGCCGTCCAGGGCCAGTTTCGCGCCCTCGCCCGGCTTGGCCAGGCCCATCGCCTCATATTCTATCAGCTCGGCGATGGTGAAGCAGTCATGCGTCTCGACGAAGGAGAGGTCGTCCAGCGTCACGCCGGCCTTTTTCAGCGCCTGGTTCCAGGCCTGCTCGCAACCTTCGAACGCGAGGATGTCGCGCTTCGACATTGGCAGGAAATCCTGCACATGCTCGCTGGCGCGGAAGGCGACCGCGCGGCGCATCTTGAGCGCTGTCGAAGTGTCGGCCAAGACCAGAGCGGCCGCACCATCGGAAACCAGCGAACAGTCGGTGCGCTTCAGCGGGCCGGCGACGAAGGGGTTCTTCTCGCTTTCCTGACGGCAGAATTCGTAGCCGAAATCCTTGCGCATCTGCGCATAGGGGTTGTCGACGCCGTTCTTGTGGTTCTTGGCGGCAATCATCGCGAGTGCGTCCGACTGGTCGCCATAGCGCTGGAAATAGGCCTGCGCGATCTTGCCGAACACGCCGGCGAAGCCGGCCGGCGTCTCGCCGTCCTCCGGCAGGTAGGATGCCTTGAGCAGGTTCTTGCCGATCTCGGGACCGGGCGTCGTCGTCATCTGCTCGGCGCCGACCACCAGCACCACGCGGGCGGCATTGGCGTCGATGGCGCGAATGCCTTGCCGGACCGCCGCCGAGCCGGTGGCGCAGGCGTTCTCGACCCGGGTCGCCGGCTTGAAGCGCAGCCGGTCGTCGGCCTGCAGCACCAGGCTTGCGGTGAAATCCTGGGCGGAAAACCCGGCGTTGAAATGGCCGAGCACGATCTCGTCGACATCGTCCGGGCCGATGCCGGCGTGGTCGAGCGCGTCCGTTGCCACTTTGACGATCAGGCCCTCCAGCGTCTCGCCTTCGAGCTTGCCGAAGCGCGAATGCGCCCAGCCGACGATGCATGCGGTCATATGGCGGTCTCCATCCTCGGCGCCAGTTTAGCACGTAAGGCAACGGCGCGCTGTTCAAGCATTGTTCAAGCATGAACCATTTCTGTCGATCCGTGAAGGGCCGGAACCGAACAATCGCTTGGTGCAGCGCACACGCTCTGTCAATTTTTTGTTGATTGACGGGTCAATAAAAAATAATCATGGCGAAAGAGCCGGGAACAAGAATGCCGAAAGTCGGAATGGAGCCATTGCGCCGCAAGGCGCTCATCGACGCGACGATCTCGGCGATCGGCGAGCGCGGCTCTCTTGACGTGACCATGTCGGAGATCGCCGGCCGCGCCGGCGTGTCGTCGGCACTTGCCCATCACTATTTCGGCGCCAAGGACGAGCTTTTGCTGGCGACGATGCGGCACATACTGGCCGAACTGACCGCCGACACTTTGCGCGCCCTGGGTTCGGCCAAAACCTCACGCGAGCGTGTTTCGGCGGTGGTCGCGGTCAATTTCTCCGATCTCCAGTTCCAGCCGGAAACGATCGCCGCCTGGCTCGCCTTCTATGTCGAGGCTCAGAAATCGGCCGCACTTCGCCGGCTGCTCAAGGTCTATGCGCGGCGGCTGCATTCCAACCTGTTGAGCGGGCTGACCAGCATCCTGCCGCGCACCGAAGCCGACCGCGTCGCCGAGGCGACAGCGGCGCTGATCGACGGGCTATACATCAGGCGCGCGTTGAAGGACGGCGTGCCCGATGCCGCGACGGCGATCGCACTGGTCGAGGACTATCTCGAAACCAAACTCAACGGCCGGAGCGCGCAGTGAATCGACCCAATTTCCTCATCGTCATGGTCGATCAACTCAACGGGACCTTGTTCCCGGACGGACCGGCCGACTTCCTGCATGTGCCGCATCTGAAGGCGCTTGCCGCCCGCTCGGCGCGCTTTGCCAACAACTATACGGCCTCGCCGCTCTGCGCGCCGGGCCGTGCCTCGTTCATGAGCGGGCAATTGCCGTCGCGTACCGGGGTCTATGACAATGCCGCCGAATTCGCGTCTTCCATCCCGACCTTCGCGCATCATCTGCGTGCCGCCGGCTACTACACCTGCCTATCCGGCAAGATGCATTTCGTCGGACCGGATCAGTTGCACGGTTTCGAGGAGCGGCTGACCACCGACATCTATCCAGCGGATTTCGGCTGGACGCCGGATTACCGCAAGCCCGGCGAGCGCATCGACTGGTGGTATCACAATATGGGTTCAGTGACCGGCGCCGGCGTCGCCGAGACCACCAACCAGATGGAGTATGACGACGAGGTCGTGTTCCTGGCCACGCAGAAGCTCTACCAGCTCTCGCGCGAGCAGGATGATGCCACCCATCGACCCTGGTGCCTCACCGTTTCGCTGTCGCACCCGCACGACCCTTACGTTGCGCGCAAGCAGTACTGGGATCTCTACGAACATTGCCAGGCGCTCGACCCTGAAACCGGGTTCATCGCGCATGACGAGCAGGACGCGCATTCGCAGCGGCTCTATCATGCCTCTGACTACCCCTCCTTCGACATTACCCGCGAGCAGGTGCGCCGTTCGCGGCGCGGCTATTTCGCCAACATCTCCTATGTCGACGACAAGCTCGGCGAGCTTCTGGACGTCCTCAAGCGCACGCGCATGCTCGACGACACCGTCATCCTGTTCTGCTCGGACCATGGCGACATGCTCGGCGAGCGCGGCCTGTGGTTCAAGATGAACTTCTTCGAAGGCTCAGTGCGGGTGCCGCTGATGATAGCCGGCAAGGGTGTGCCGGCCGGTCTGGTCGAAGCGCCGGTCTCCAATCTCGACGTGACGCCGACGCTTTGTGACCTCGCCGGCATCGACATCGGCGCCATCGCGCCGTGGACCGATGGCCAGTCTCTGCTGCCGCTTACCAAGGGCGGACAGCGCGCCGCGCCTGCGCTGATCGAGTATGCCGCCGAAGGCTCCTACGCGCCGCTGGTGGCGATCCGCGACGGCCAATACAAGTTCGTCCATTGCGAGCTCGACCCGCCGCAATTGTTCGATCTCGAGGCCGACCCGCTCGAGCGGGACAACCTTGCCGCCGACCCGGCCAATGCGGCCTTGGTGGCGGCGTTCATGGACAAGATCCGGGCGCGCTGGGACATGGCCGGTTTCGACGCCGCCGTGCGCGAAAGCCAGGCGCGCCGCTGGGTCGTCTATCCGGCGCTGCGCAACGGCGCCTATTACCCCTGGGATTTCCAGCCGCTGCAAAAGGCCTCGGAGCGCTACATGCGCAACCACATGAACCTCGACAATCTCGAAGAGAGCAAAAGGTATCCGCGAGGCGAATGATGACAATTCTCGTCCCCTCCCTCGATCACCTCAAGCAGGCCTATGCTGTTACTTCGAAGGCGACGCAGATCACGCCGCTGCTGGAATCGGCCGCACTTGCCCGCGAGACGGGTGCCGCCCGCGTCTTCATCAAGCCGGAATCGCTGCAATGGGCCGGTTCCTTCAAGGTGCGCGGCGCCTATTGGCGGCTGAAACGGCTTTCGCCTGACGAGGCCAAAAAGGGCGTCGTCGCCTATTCCTCGGGCAACTTCGCGCAAGGGCTGGCGGCTGCCGGCCAGGCGCTCGGCATCCCCATCGCCATCGTCATGCCGATCGACGCGCCGGCCGCCAAGCGCGACGCGACCGCGGGGTACGGCGCGCGCGTCGTGCTGACCGACCATGGCGAGCGGGCCCGTGAAGAGGTCGCGGCGGCCAAGGCGCGCGAGATCGCCGAGACCGAAAACCTCACGCTGCTGCATCCTTTCGACGATCCGGAAATCGTCGCCGGCCAGGCCGGCGCCGGGCTGGAAGCGCTGGAACAACTCGACGCCAAGGACACCAAGGCCGACCTCCTGTTCTGCTCGGTCGGCGGCGGTGGACTGATCGGCGGTGTGTCGCTCGCCTTCCACTATCTGTCGCCGGCCACCGAAATCATCGGCGTCGAGCCGGAGGGATTCAACGGCATGGGCTCGTCGCTGGCGCATGGCGCCATCGAGACGATGCCGATCGGACCGAAGTCGATCTGCGACGGGCTGATGTCGCGGCGGCCGGGTGACGCGCCGTTCGCGGCGGTCAAGACGGCTGGCGTTCGCGGCATCACCGTCGACGACGCGTCGGTGCGCAACGCAATGCGGATCGCCTTCGAGCGGATGAAGCTCGTGCTCGAACCGTCGGGCGCTGCGTCGCTCGCGGCACTGCTCGGCGGCAAGGTGGATGTGGCGGGCAAAACCGTCCTTGTTGTGGCTACCGGCGGCAATGTCTCGCTCGCCGATTTCATGGCGCATATGAACCATGCTTGAAGCAGATTTCGTCATCATCGGCTCCGGCTCGGCCGGCTCGGCCATGGCCTACCGGCTGTCGGAAGACGGCAAGCATTCGGTGATCGTCGTCGAGTTTGGCGGCACCGATCTCGGGCCGCTGATCCAGATGCCGTCGGCACTGTCGATCCCGCTCAACATGAGCCTCTACGACTGGGGTTTTGCCAGCGAACCGGAACCGCATCTCGGCGGCCGCGTGCTGGCGACGCCGCGCGGCAAGGTCATCGGCGGCTCGTCCTCGATCAACGGCATGGTCTATGTGCGCGGCCATGCGCGCGACTTCGACCATTGGGCCGAAGAGGGCGCGACCGGCTGGGGCTTCGCCGACGTGCTTCCCTACTTCAAGCGGATGGAGAACTCGGATGGCGGCGAGGACGGCTGGCGAGGCAAAAGCGGCCCGCTGCATGTGCAGCGCGGGCCGCGACGCAATCCGCTCTACGGCGCCTTCGTCGAAGCAGGCCGCCAGGCCGGCTTCGAGCTGACCGTCGACTACAACGGCGCCAAGCAGGAAGGCTTCGGGCCGATGGAGCAGACGATAAGCGGCGGCCGCCGCTGGTCGGCGGCAAGCGCCTATCTGAAGCCGGCGCTCAGGCGAAGAAATGTTAGCCTGCTCAAGGGTTTCGCCCGGCGGGTGATCATCGAGAATCAGCGCGCCATTGGCGTCGAGATCGAAGCTCACAAACAGATTCAGGTCGTTAAGGCGCGACGTGAAGTGATCGTCGCCGCTTCCTCGATCAATTCGCCCAAGATCCTGATGCTGTCCGGCATCGGCCCGGGCGCGCATCTTCAGGAAAACGGTATACAGGTCGTGGCCGACAGGTCTGGCGTTGGCCGCAACCTGCAGGATCATATGGAGCTCTACATCCAGCAGGAATCGACCAAGCCGATCACGCTGAACTCAGTGCTCAATCCGTTCTCGAAGGCGCTGATCGGCGCGCAGTGGCTGTTCTTCAAAACCGGCCTCGGCGCGTCCAATCATTTCGAAGCGGCCGCCTTCGTGCGCTCGCAGGCCGGTGTCGACTATCCTGATATCCAGTATCATTTCATCCCGGCGGCGGTGCGCTATGACGGCAAGGCGGCGGCGAAGTCGCACGGCTTCCAGGCGCATGTCGGACCGATGCGCTCGAAGTCGCGCGGCTCGGTGACGCTGCGCTCGCCGGACCCAAAATCGAAGCCGGTGATCCGCTTCAACTACATGTCGCATCCGGACGACTGGACCGAGTTCCGCCACTGCATAAGGCTGACGCGCGAGATCTTCGGCCAGAAGGCTTTTGACGGCTTTCGCGGCAAGGAGATTTCGCCTGGCAGCCATGTCCAATCGGACGAGGATCTCGACGCTTTCATCCGGGATCACGCCGAGAGCGCCTACCATCCTTGCGGCACCTGCAAGATGGGCCGCGCCGACGATCAAATGAGCGTCGTCGATCCGGAATGCCGCGTCATCGGCGTCGAGGGATTGCGTGTCGCCGATTCCTCGATCTTCCCGCGCGTCACCAACGGCAACCTCAATGCGCCGTCGATCATGACCGGCGAGAAGGCCGCCGACCACATCCTCGGCCGCACGCCGCTGGCGCCGTCCAACCAGGAACCCTGGATCAATCCGCGCTGGCAGGTGTCGGACAGATAGAGCATTGTCGGGCGGACTGAACGATCCGCATGTAAATTGGAGAACAGCCATGCGCGCCCAGCCAACGGCATCGCACTATGTCAACGGCCGCTACCTGGACGACGAGCGCGGTGCGCCGTTGCCGGTCATCTATCCGGCCACCGGCGAGACGATCGCGACATTGCATTCGGCGACGCCCAACGTGCTGGAGCTGGCGATCGAGGCCGCGCGGGCGGCACAGCCCGCCTGGGCACGTTTGAAGCCTGTCGAGCGCGGACGCATCCTGCGCCGCGCCGCCGACATTCTGCGCGCACGCAATGCCGATCTCGCCCGCATCGAGACTTTAGATACCGGCAAGGCGATCCAGGAGACGTTGGTGGCGGACGCGCCGTCGGCGGCCGACTGCCTGGAATATTTCGGCGGCGCGGTCGCCGCCTTCAATGGCGAGGCCATCGATCTCGGTGGACCCTTCGCCTACACCAGGCGCGAGGCGCTCGGCGTCTGCGTCGGCATCGGCGCCTGGAACTACCCGATCCAGATCGCCGGCTGGAAGTCTGCGCCGGCGCTCGCCATGGGTAACGCCATGGTGTTCAAGCCGTCGGAGAACACACCGCTGTCGGCGCTGGCACTGGCCGAGATCTACACCGAGGCCGGCCTGCCCGACGGGTTGTTCAACGTCGTGCAGGGCTATGGCGATGTCGGCGCCGGCCTCGTTGGCCATGATGTCGTCGCCAAGGTCTCGGTGACCGGCTCCGTGCCGACCGGCCGCAAGGTGCTGTCGCTCGCCGGCTCGAAGATGAAGCATGCCACGATGGAGCTCGGCGGCAAGTCGCCATTGATCGTCTTCGACGACGCCGATCTCGAAAGTGCCATCGGCGGCGCCATGCTCGGCAATTTCTACTCGACCGGTCAGATCTGCTCTAACGGCACGCGCGTCTTCGTGCAGAAGGGCATCCACGACCGCTTCGTCGAAAGGCTGGTCGAGCGGACCAAGAAGATCCGCATCGGCGACCCGCTCGACCCCGAGACGCAGATGGGACCGCTGGTCAACAAAGCGCAACACGAAAAGGTCGTCGGCTATATCGAGATCGGCAAGCAGGATGGCGCAACGCTTGCCTGCGGCGGCAATGTACCGTCGCTGCAGGGTTTCCAGGGCGGCTTCTTCGTCGAGCCGACAGTGTTCACCGGCGTTACCGATACGATGCGCATCGCCCGTGAAGAAATCTTCGGGCCTGTCATGAGCGTGTTGAAGTTCGACAGCGAGGACGAGGTGATCGACCGCGCCAACGACACCGAGTTCGGGCTTGCCGCCGGCGTCTTCACGCGCGACCTGCAGCGCGCCCATCGCGTCATCGCCGAATTACAGGCCGGCACCTGCTGGATCAACGCCTACAATCTGACACCGGTGGAAATCCCCTTCGGCGGCTTCAAGCAGTCAGGTATCGGGCGGGAGAATTCGCTGGCGGCGCTTGCGCATTACTCGCAGCTGAAGGCGATTTATGTCGAGACTGGGGATGTGGCGAGCCCATATTGAGGTTGGCGATTGGCGAAAGCCGACATGAGAGCCGATCTCCCCCTTGCGAGGGATGTCGGCAGCTTCAACCTCTCAGCTACCCTTCTCCGCCGTCCCATCCAGATACTGCGTCAGCGCGCAAACCAGATGATAAAAAATACTGGCCGGCACGTCTGATGCCAGCGAACGGCCGCGCTCGTCGATGCGGTCGATCCAGAGGCCGAGCGGCGCCGGGTCGATGTGCCAGCGGAACAGACGACCGACGCGGGCTTCGATCTCGGGCTTCAGGTCCGGCCCGCCTGAGCCATCCAGCGCGATCGCCGCCTTGACCGCCTCGGCCTGCGGCCAGCTGCGCGACACAAGGTCAAGCGGCAGGCCCTGCCTGGAGACGGCGCCGTAGGACAGGCCGGTGGCGCGGTTGAGGCCGTTGGCGATCGCCGAGGCATAGAGTTTTCGGGCAAAGCCGCTCAACTCGGTCTGGCCGCTGCGGGCGGCGAAATCGACCAGCAGCGAGGCCCATTCGAAATGATGGCCAGGTTCGGTCCCCTGGCCTTTCTCGCCGGTGGACGGCTTCCATTCCCGGTCGAAATATTCGCCCAGCGTCCAGCTTTCCGGGTCGAAGAAATGGCTGCGGAAGAGGTCGATGATGCGCGCCGCGCGGCGCAGATAGGCGCGCTCGCCGGTCGCCTGATGCCAGGCGAGGAAGGCCTCGAGCAGGTGCATATGCGGGTTGGAGCGCCGCTCGCCCTCGCCGCTCGAGGTTTCCAGGAAGCCGGTCATGCGCTCATCCTCGAGATGGGCATCGAGGAAGGCGAAGGTCTCCTCGCCGAGCAGCAAGGCATCGGGATTGCCCGACATATGGGCGTGCGCCAGTGCCAGCAGAACGCAGGAATGATCGTAGGCGTCCTCGGCGGAATCCGCGACCGAACCGTCGACATTCAGAGTGCGCACCCAGCCGCCGCTGTCGGTGCGGCCCTTGCCGGCCATGAAGTCGATGCCGTGGCTGATCAGCCGGTCGGCCGGGCCGGTCCAGCCGCGCGCCTTGGCGACGGCGAAGGCATAGACCTGCCTGGCCTGCGTACGCATGCGCTTCGGCTTCAGCAGCGGCGCGGCGTCGAAGCCGAGCGCCTCGTGGAAGCCGCCATGGCGCTCGTCGACGCCTGATGTCGACCACAGCGGCAAGGTCTCCTCGAACAGCCAGTGACGAACACGCCGCCGCCAGGCGCCGCTTTCAATGACCCGGTCATGCGCTGGCGTGAAGCGGGTCTCCAGCCGGCCCGACTTTTCCAACTGTTCGACGATCTTCTTGACGTGCTGGCTGTGGCTGACCGGGGCGACGAAGGTGGCGTCGGCGGTCGAGACAATGGCGACGTCCTTCATGCCGATGGCCGACAGGAGCCGACCGTCGCTGCGGATGTAGGAGTTCTCGCAGTCGATGGCGACCACATCGCCGACGATGACATTGCCCTGACTGTCGGAAGGACCGACATCGAGCAGCGACTGCCAGGAGCCAAGGTCGTTCCAGCGAAAGCCGGCCGGCACCATGGCGATGCCCGTCGCCCGCTCCATGATGGCGTAGTCGATCGAGGTCGAGGGAATGGCCGCGTAGAGTTCCAGCGGCATGTAGAGGCCGGAGAGGTCCGATGTCGCCGCCTTGTAGGCCGTTTCTGTCGCCTGCCAGATTTTTGGCTCAAACGCCGCGAACGCATCGCGCATGGCGCCGGCGCGAAAGAGGAAGATGCCGGTGTTCCAATAAAAATTTCCGGCCTCGAGATAACTCTGCGCGGTCGCGAGATCGGGCTTTTCGACGAAGCGCGACACGTCGAAGATGCCGGCCTTGTCGCGCGATACCTCGATATAGCCGTAGCCGGTCTCGGGCTGGGTGGGCTTGATGCCGAACACCACCAGCCGGCCATCGCTGGCCGCCGCGGCACCCGCTTCGATGCTCTCCCAGAATTGCCGCGTGGTGGAAATCTCATGGTCGGACGGCACCACCAGCACCAGGCTGTCGCCGAATTCCGACAGCGTGCGCAACGTAGCCAGCGCGACAGCGGCGGCGGTGTTGCGGCCGGTCGGTTCGAACAGCGGGCCGCCGCCGGCGAGATCGAGGCCGGCGAGATCGGCATGAACACGCTCGGCGTGACGCTCGGCGGCGATCAGGAAGATCGGCGTCTCGCCATCTGGCCTTGCCGTCAGGCGGCGCAAGGTCTTGGCCAGCATCGAGCCATGACCGGAAAGGTCATGGAACTGCTTCGGATTGTCCTCGCGCGACAGCGGCCAGAGCCGCGACCCGACGCCGCCGCTCATGACAAAACTGACGATCCGCTCGCTCATTCAGGTCTCGCGCTCAAGGTTGTGGCCGACTGCTTACTACACATGCCTTTAAGCTGTGTTTAGCCGATTGGAAATGCGCTCGGCCGCCAGCTCGATGAAAGCCTTGACCAGCGGCGAAAGGTGGCGGCTGCTCGGATAAAGGACATGCAGCCCGCCGGCCGGCGTCGTGTAATCTTTGAGAACACGCTTCATGCGCCCTTCGCTGATGAGCGCCTCGGCCATGCCGTGCGGCAATTGGGCGATACCGAAGCCCGCAAGCGTGGCCGCAACGACTGCCTGCATCTCGTTGGCGGCGAAGCGCCCGTCTACGGCGACCGTCACCTGACCGTCCGGCCCCTCCAGCACCCAATGAGCGCCGGTAGCCGAGGCACCCGCGATGACACAGTCGTGGCCGACGAGATCCGTGGGTGCTTCCGGCACTCCGCGACGCGCGAGATAGTCCGGGCTGGCGCAGAGCAGCCTGTGGGTCGAGCCGAGCTTGCGGGCGATCAGCGTCGAATCCTGCAGGACGCCAGTGCGGAAAGCGAGGTCGATCCCGTCCTCGACCAGATTGAGCCTGTCGTCGGTCAAGCGGAGCTCGACCTTGGCCTTTGGATACATCGCCAGAAACTCAACTACGGCGCCGGTGAGGAAATATCCCCCGAAGCCGACGGGTGCTGAAATGCGGATCGTGCCGTAAGGTTCGGCCCTTGCTTCCGCGAGGCGCAGATTTGCTTCCTCGAGCGTCCGCAACGCCTGGCTGCTCTGCTCATAGTAGAGGCGCCCGGCGTCCGTCAGATTGAGGCTGCGTGTCGTGCGCTGCAGAAGACGGACCCCGACCTCGCGCTCGAGCGCGGCTATGCGCCGGCTGACCGTCGTCTTGGGCATGGCGAGCAGGCGCGCGGCAGCGGTGAAGCTGCCGGCTTCGACGACGCGAGCGAACACGACGATATCGTTGAGATCGAGCATTGTATCCGAATGTGGGACAAAGTTTTTCAATTATAGGCAGTTATGCATCAATATGGCAGTCCCTAAATTTGCTCCACCGCAACGAAGGAGCAGACTCAATGACCAGCAAACGAAGCATTTTGGTGACCGGCGCCACCGGCCAGCAAGGCGGCGCGGTTGCGCGCGCCCTGCTGTCGAAAGGACATCGCGTCAAGGCACTGACACGCAGGCCGGACAGCGATGCCGCAAGGCAGCTGGCGTTGGCGGGCGCCGACGTCGTGGGCGGCGATCTCGCCGACACAGCCTCCGTCGTGAGAGCCGCAAGCGGCGTCGACACCATGTTCCTGATGGGCAACAGCTATGAGGCCGGCATGGAGGAGGAGACGCGCCAGGGGATTCTTGCCGCCGATGCGGCGAAGACTGCCGGCGTCGGGCATCTGATCTATTCGTCGGTTGCCGACGCGGACAAGCAAACCGGCATCCCGCATTTCGACAGCAAGTATCTCGTTGAGAAGCATATCGTCGGGCTCGGCGTCCCCTACACGATCAGCGCGCCGGTCGCCTTCATGGAGAATGTCGTCGCGCCATGGTCGATCGGCGCGCTCAGCCAGGGCACGCATGCCTTTGCGATGCCCCCGAAGCGCGTCCTCCAGTTGGTCACCCTGATGGATATCGGCGCTTTCGTTGCCGCTCTGGTCGAGCAGCGCGAACAGGTGTTCGGCAAGCGCTTTGATTTTGCCGGGGACGAGTTGTCCGGCGAGGAACAGGCGAAGATCCTGACGCAAGCCATCGGCCGCCCAATCCACTACCAGGAAATCCCGATCGCCGTGGCCCGCGAGCAGAGCGAGGATGCGGCACTCATGTTCGAATGGTTCGACCGTATCGGTTACGACGTCGATATCGCCGCCCTGCACAAGGAATTCCCGGAGGTCCGCTGGCACAGTTTTGCCGACTGGGCGCGCGCATTCGACTGGAGCGCACTCAAGCGGGCATCTTCCTCCGCCTGACTGCTCTTCGCCTGAACCCAAAGCCGAGGCCTGAACCTAAATGGTCTGATTGTAGGCGCCAACCTCGGCGCTGCGGCGCAGCACGGCGTCGACGGCTTCGAACATCTGCCGGCGCCGCTCCGACGATACCGGGCTCTCCACCACGACGACCAGCTCCGGTTTGTTGGAGGAGGCCCGCACCAGACCCCAGGTGCCGTCCTCGGCAACGACGCGCACCCCGTTTACCGTGACGAGTGCGGCGATTTTCTGGCCGGCGAAGATAGCGCCGTCGCGCTGCATTGCCTGAAAGTCGGAAACCACCCGCTCGACCACGCCATACTTCACATCGTCCGCACAGTGCGGCGACATGGTGGGCGTGCCATAGGTAAGCGGCAGCGCGCGGTAGAGATCGGCCATCGAACTGTCCGGGCTGCGATCGAGCATCTGACAGATGGCGATAGCGGTGATCAGCCCATCGTCATAGCCGCGGCCGATCGGCGGGTTGAAGAAGAAATGGCCGGACTTTTCGAAGCCGGCGACGGCGCCGAGTTCGGCGACGCGGCGCTTGATGTAGGAATGGCCGGTCTTCCAGTAGTCGGTGACGGCACCGTTGGCGCTGAGCACGCTGTCGGTGTTGAACAGGCCGGTCGACTTGACGTCGACGACGAAGGTCGTGCCGGGATAGATCCGCGAAATATCTCGCGCGAGCATCACGCCGACCTTGTCGGCGAAGATCTCGTTGCCTTCATTGTCGACGACGCCGCAGCGGTCGCCATCGCCGTCGAAACCGAGGCCGACATCGGCCCCTGTCTCCAAAACCTTGTCCCTGATGGCATGCAGCATCTGCATGTCCTCCGGGTTCGGATTGTAGCGCGGGAAGGTATGATCGAGCTCGACGTCGAGCGGGATGACCTCGCAGCCGATGCGCGCCAGCGCCTCCGGTGCGAAGGCGCCGGCGGTGCCGTTGCCGCAGGCGCAGACCACCTTCAGCTTGCGCGCTATGCGCTTGTCTCCGACCAGGTCGTCGAGATAGGTCGCGCGAAAACCGGAGACGAATTCGTAGGAACCGCCGCCGGCAAGGTCGAAATCGCCTGCCAGCACGATTGTCTTCAGCGCGCCCATCTCCTCGGGGCCAAAGGTCAGCGGCCGCGTCGCACCCATCTTGACGCCGGTCCAGCCGTTTTCGTTGTGCGAGGCGGTGACCATGGCGACGGAGGGCGTATCCAGCGCAAACTGGGCGAAATAGGCCATCGGCGACAGCGCCAGCCCGATATCCTTCACCCTGGCGCCGGCGGCCATCAGGCCGGACACCAGTGCCAGCTTGATGCCAAGCGAATAGGAGCGGAAATCATGCCCGGCGACGATGTCGGGCCCGGCGCCGAGACGACGGATCAGCGTGCCCAGCCCCATGCCGAGCGCCTGGACGCCGATCAGGTTGAGCTCCGGCTGCACCGTCGAGCCCGGATGGCCGAACCACCAGCGCGCGTCGTATTCGCGAAAGCCGGACGCCTTGATCAGCGCGTCGGTTTCGAATTCGAAGCTGTTGGGCCGGGCATCGCCAACGATTTTTAGGGGCAAGACAGCAGAACTCCAGGCGGCAGAAAATACGATCTATCGAGGCAGCGGCTTAGCACGCAAGCCTTTAGACCGTGTTTATCCCGGGGGAAAATCCGAGCATTCCGGCCATGCCGGACGAAAGCGGACGAAATGCGACAGAAGCGCTGCCATTGCCGCTTGCAGGAACGAAGTACGGCGGCTATAAGCCCGCGGTCTGGTCACGGAGTGTAGCGCAGCCTGGTAGCGCACCTCGTTCGGGACGAGGGGGTCGCAGGTTCAAATCCTGCCACTCCGACCAGAAAAAACAAGCACTTGGGTGTTTGTTCCTCCCGCCGCCCCCACATCAATCGAGCAGCTCCAAATGCGTGCCGGATCGTGGCCAGTCGCGATGATGCTCGACAGCAAGCCCTCACTTTGACCTAATGGCGCCCTGCCCTAGTTGCACGGGTATGATGGAGTCAGGAATGGCGAGACCGGACAAGACATGAAGCTGACGTCGACGGCCGCCTTGCCATTCACCCTGGCCGCTATGCTCCTTCTTGCAGCAGGCTGTTCGTCGACGGGCAGATCGCTCGACCCGGCGAAATACGACAAGATGACGTGCACCGAGCTCAACAGCGCGCTCGGCGACACGGCCAGCGACATTTCGCAAACCGCTATCACCCACGGCAAGGTTGCCAATACCAGCGTCCCACGCTGGCTGCTCGGCGGCTCGACCGTCAAGACAGCGGTCGCCAACCGCGAGACGGCCAGAATCGAACGGCTCCAGCAGCAACAACTAGCCATCGTCGCGGCAAGGAAGCGCCAGTGCCCTTCTTCGCAATGAGTGGCAAGCCGTCGGACGACTGTCGCCTCAGGCGCTCAACCGAAACCGCGTGACATCGATCGCCGCGTTCATCAGCGTTTGCGTGTAGGCGGCTTGCGGATTGCTGAAGATTGCCTCTGTCGGCCCTTCCTCGACGATCTTGCCCTGCTTCATGACGATGATGTAGTCGGCCATGGCGCGCACGACGGCGAGGTCGTGGCTGATGAACAGATAGGACAATCCGTGGTCGGCCTGCAGCTTGCGCAGCAATTCGACGATCTGCTTCTGCACGGAGCGGTCGAGGGCCGAGGTCGGCTCGTCCAGCACCACCAGCTTCGGCTTCAGGATCATGGCCCGCGCGATGGCGATGCGCTGGCGCTGGCCGCCGGAGAATTCATGCGGATAGCGGTTGCGCGAATTGGGATCGAGCCCGACCTCAAGCAAGGCCTCGACGGCACGCTGGTCACGCTGCTTGCCCGAAAGGTTCGGCTCATGCACCAGGAGCCCTTCGGTGATGACCTGGCCGACGGTCATGCGCGGTGACAGCGAGCCGAACGGATCCTGGAAGACGAGTTGCATTTCGCGCCTGAGCGGCCGCATCGCCTGCCGGCCGGCACCGGAAATGTCGCGATCGCCGAAGCGGATCAGGCCGTCGCTGGGCAGCAGCCTGAGCAAAGCGCGGCCGAGCGTCGACTTGCCCGAGCCGGATTCGCCGACGATGCCGATCGTCTGGTTGCGCTGCAGCCGGATTGAGATGCGGTCGACGGCGCGCAGCATCAGCGGCTCGCCGGAAAGAAAGCCGCCGCCGATCCTGAACACCACTTCGACATTCCTGCCTTCGAGCAGCACCGGCGCGTTGACCGGCGGCGGCGCCTTGGAACCGGTCGGCTCGGCGGCAAGCAGCATCTTGGTGTAGGCGTGCTGCGGGCTGGCGAAGAGCGCTTCGGCGTCGCCCTCCTCGACCACTTCGCCCTGGCGCATGACGTAGACGCGGTCGGCGAAGCGCCTGACGATGCCGAGATCGTGGGTGATGAAGACAATGGCCATGCCGAGCTTGCGCTGCAGTTCGGCGAGCAGCATCAGGATCTGCGCCTGGATGGTCACGTCAAGCGCCGTCGTCGGTTCGTCGGCGATCAGTATGTCGGGATCGTTGGCCAAAGCCATGGCGATCATGACGCGCTGACGCTGGCCGCCCGACATTTCGTGCGGATAGGATTTCATCCGCCGCTCGGGATCGGGAATATGCACCAGCCGCAGCAGCTTGAGGGCCTCCTCGCGTGCTTCGGTCGCATTCAGCCCGCGATGCCTGCGGATAGGCTCCATCAGCTGGTTGCCGATCGAATAGAGCGGATCGAGCGAGGTCATCGGCTCCTGGAAGATCATGCTGATCTTGCGGCCGCGGACCTTGTTTAGCTCGGACTTGCTCAGCGTCAGAAGGTTGCGGCCACGGTAGTCGACACTGCCGGTGGCTTCGCCGTTGGAGGCCAGCAGGCTCATCGCCGCCATCATCGTCTGGCTCTTGCCGGAACCGGATTCGCCGACCACGGCAACGGTTTCGCCTGCCTTGACGTGGATGTTGATGCCCTTGACGGCTTCGACTGCGCCGTCGAGCGTGCGGAAGCGGACACGAAGGTCCTTGACGCTGAGGATCGTTTCGGGAATTCCCATATCAACGGTTGCCATCTTTATCGATCTCTCGGGTCGAGCGCGTCGCGCAGGCCGTCGCCGACGAAATTCAGCGCGAACAGCGTCGAGACGAGGAAGAAGGCGGGGAACAGGAGCAGCCAGTTGGCGGTGCCGATGTTCTTGGCGCCGACCGATATCAGCACGCCCCAGCTGGTCATCGGCTCCTGCACGCCAAGGCCGAGGAAGGACAGGAAGCTTTCAAGGATGATGACCTGCGGCACCAGCAGCGTCATGTAGATCACCACCGGTCCGAGCAAATTGGGGATGACATGGCGGATCAGGATGCCGCGCTGGCCGACGCCCATGGCCTCGGCCGCCTGAACATATTCCTGGCGCCGGATCGACAGCGCCTGGCCGCGCACGATGCGCGCCATGTCGAGCCATAGCACCGCACCCACCGCCAGGAACATCAGCACGAAGTTGCGGCCGAAGAACACCACCAGCATGATGACGAAAAAGATGAAGGGCAAGGAATAGAGCACATCGACGATGCGCATCATCACCTCGTCGATCTTGCCACCGGAAAAGCCGGCCGCCGCCCCGTAGAGGACGCCGATGACCACGGCGACAACGCCGGCAAGCAGGCCGATGGCGAGCGATATGCGGCCTGCCATCAGCGTGCGGGACAACAGATCGCGGCCGGTATTGTCGGTTCCGAACAGGAAATATTGCTGCTTGACCGAGGTACTCATCGTCACTTCGAGCCCGTCAGGCGACTTGCTCTCTATCTTGGTGTCGTCGAAGGCATCGGAGCGGTCGAGATAGCGGATGTTGCGCTCGTCGATCGGCTTGGTCGAGGTGACGGTTACGGTGACGCGATCGCCCTTCTGCTTCCACTCCTTGATGTCGACGCGCATGCGCTTGATCGCATCCTTGAGCGCAGTCTCGATCATGTCGGCCTTCGGATAGGCTGAAAAACTTGGCGGCGTGCGCACGTAGTCGGCGTAGATGGTGGTGTATTGATGCGGCACGAACCAGGGGCCGAACACGCTGATGACGCCAATGAAGGCGAGATAATAGAGGCTGAACATGGCGGCGCGGTTGGCCTTGAGCCGCGCCCAGGCATCGCCCCAGAGTGAGCGGCCGACGACGGCCGGAGGAGCGGCGGTGGCTGCGATGTCAGTCATAGCGCACCCTCGGGTCGACGACCGCGTACATGACGTCGACGATCAGGTTGAAGACGATGGTGAAGAGCGCAATCACCACCACGGTCCCCATCACCAGCGTGTAGTCGCGGTTGAGCGCGGCATCGACGAAATAGCGGCCGACACCGGGAATGGAGAAAATGGTCTCGACGATGACCGAACCGGTGAGCAGCGCCGCGGCCGCCGGACCGGTGAAGGAAACGATCGGCAGGATGGCGCCGCGCAGCGCGTGCTTGACCACCACCGACCAGTCGGAGAGGCCGAGCGCACGCGCCGTTCGGATATGATGCGAACGCAAGCTCTCAATCATCGAACCGCGCATCAGGCGGGCAACGATGGCGATCTGCGGCAAAGCCAGCGTCAGCACCGGGCCGACCTTGTTGATGAAGGCGCCATCACCCCAGCCGCCGATCGGCAACAGCTTCCAGGTCAATCCGAACACCAGCTGAATCACAGGAGCGATGACGAAGGTAGGGATGGTGCTGCCGGCGGTCGCCAGCGCGATCACCGTATAGTCGCCAAGCTTGTTCTGGTTGAGCGCGGCAACGGTGCCGAGCACCGAACCCAGCAGAAGCGCCAGGATCAGCGCGGAGGTGCCAAGCTGGACTGAAATCGGCAAGCCTTTGGCGAAGAGTTCGGTGACGGTGAAGTCAGGCAAATTGTAGCTCGGCCCGAAATTGCCGCGCAAAAGATTGCCGAGATAATGGGCATATTGCAGCCAGAGCGGATCGTCGAGGCCGAACTGAGCTTCCAGATTGGCCCTGATCTCGGGGCTCAAGCCCCGCTCCTGATTGAATGGGCCGCCTGGTGCGACGCGTATCAGGAAGAACGCCATGGTCACGATGACGAATAGCGTCGGTATGGCGGTCAGAAGCCGCCGGAGAATATATCGCAGCATCGGCGCCCCGCTTCGGCCAGAGCGACATTACGTCAATGCGGACGCATTGCCATGCTCCGGCGCCAAATCTTCGCACCGGGCTTGCCGAAAATCGAGCACGACTTTCGGACCGATGCGATGACCGACCAGCCCGCCGCGCCCAGATGAGGCGCGGCGGGCTGGTCAAGGATGATTCAGTCCTTGGAGACGAAGCGGGACGGATGGATGTCCATCACATTGTCATCGAAGCCATGCAGCTTCGAGGAAACGATATCGTGGAAGCTGTAGTAGAGAAGCGGAATGTTGCCGACGTCATCGACAAGGATGCGCTCGGCCTCAGTGAGGTCCTTCATGCGCTCTTCTGGCTTGCCGCCGGCAGCCGCGGCCTTGTCCATGGCCGCTTCATATGCCGGGCTGACATAGTTCGAATAGTTGTTGCCGCTGGCCTTGCGTGTGATGCCGAGGAAGGTCTCGGGATCCTTGTAGTCGGCGATCCAGGCGGCACGCGCCACGTCGTAGTTGCCCTTCTGCTCAAGGAAGGAGTAGTGGGTCTTGGTGTCGGTGTTGAGCAGCGTGACCTCGACGCCAAGCGGCTTCAGCTGTTCCTGGATGGCAACCGCGGTGTTCTTGTGGTTTTCCGAGGTGTTGTAGCGGATCTCCATCTTCAGCGGATGCTCGGGCGTATAGCCGAGTTTCTCGAGAATCTTCTTGGCAGCGTCCTCGCGGTCGATCTGCGGCATGTCGGCGTATTTGGCCATTGCCGGGGTGTAGCCCGCGATGCCCGGAGGCACCATCGAGTAGCCGGGCAGCATCGAGTTCTGCCAGACTTTCTCCGCGAGGAAGTCGCGGTCGATCGCCATCGAGATGGCGGTGCGCAGCTCTGGGTTGTCCCACGGCGCTTTGTCGGTCTTGATCGCATAGTAGTAGGTTCCGAGATACGGTCCGACGCGGACCTGATCGCCGAACTTGGTCTTGAGGTCAGCGAGCTGTTCGGTCGGCAGGTCGCCGTAGCTGTCGAGTTCGCCTGCCTCGAAGCGCTTCATCGCCGATGAGCGGTCTTCGGTCGGGATATAGTTGACGACGTCCATCTTGACGCTCGCGGCGTCCCAGAATTTCGGATTCTTGACCAGCTTCATGTGGTCATTGGGAATCCACTCGGCCAGCGTATAGGCGCCGTTCGAAACCAGATTGCCCGCCTTGATCCAGTCGGCGCCGAGCTTTTCGATTGAGGCCTTGTTGACCGGATAGGTGGCCTGGTGGGTCAGCATCTCCAAGAAGTATGGTGTCGGTGCCTTCAGCGTCACTTCCAGGGTGTTGGCGTCAATCGCCTTGACGCCCATATCCTCGGGCTTGCCTTTCTTGGTGTTGACTTCCTCGGCGTTCTTCACCGGATAGAGCATGGAAGCGTATTCGGCGGCGGTCGCCGGATCCTCCAGCCGACGGAAGGAGTAGACGAAGTCGTCCGCCGTCACCGGGCTGCCATCCGACCATAAGCCGTCCTTGCGCAGCTTGAAGGTGTAGACGGTGCCGTCATCCGATACCGTCCAGCTTTCGGCGGCGCCCGGAATGAGGTTCGTCTTCTGATCGTGCATGACCAGTCCCTGGAACAGGTCGCGTATGATATCGGCTTCGTAGACGGTCGAGGTCTTGTGCGGATCGACCGTCTCCGCTTCGGCGGCGCTGCCTCTGTTATAGACGGTCTCGGCGAAAGCCGGCGTGTAGAACGTTCCGGCCGTCAAAGCCATCGTCGTAGCGAACACTGTCGCCTTCAGCATATTTTTCAGCATGACGTTTCTCCCTGTCGGCACTGCCGTCGGCGCGCCTTTACGTGTTGACGCCCCGGAACCGATATCTGGCCCCTTTTGAGCGCGCTGCCGGTTCCCTGTCCGGCGGCTGGTGGCAGGAGACTAGACAGACGGAAATGCGATTTCAACCGAGTCTTGCTTGACGCTAAGTGAGCAACCTTCCGCTAAAACAGCGACGTCTAAAGTCTAACGCCCTTCAACTTGGCACACCCAACGGTTGCTCGGCCTGTTTTCTGTTTTTGCAGTCGGGATTTGGCATGCTCGGCACTATGCCGCCGAGCCCCAAAAGCCGCAGTTCATGACCTCGCTTCCGGACAGACGCCGCGGGAACTTCGTCCGCTTCTGCTCGGCATGGTTGCACGCTGGGCCTTGGCCTCGACAACCGCGCCAGTCGACGACCTGGTCTACAATGTGCTTGCCGCGCTCGTCGTGTATGTCGGCGAGGCCGATATCCGTGTTACCGGCGCGACCTGCGGGCGCTCCGTGCTTGTTCAATAGGATGCTTCAGCCTGCCCGCCCGAGAAACCAGCCGAGCGGCGCCAGCGACAGACCCTCTTCTTGCGCAACAGCAGCAGCGCCACCCGGATCGATCGCCTCGACGCTGGCCAATTCCGGCGGCAACGCCCAGCTTGCCGGCTCGTCGGCGAAGTTGAAGACGCAGAGCAGCGTCTCGCCGCCGCCTTCACGGATAAAGGCAAGAACATCGCCTTCGGCATCGAGGAAGCGGATCGAGCCGGTGACCAGCGCCGGATGCCGCTTGCGCAAGCCGAGCATCGCCCGGTAGGCGGCAAGCACCGACGCCTGCTCACCGTTCTGGATGTCAACGGCGCAGGCGCGATAACCGACCGGCACGGGAAGCCACGGCTTGCCCGAGGTGAAGCCGGCATTGTCGGCGCCCGCTTCCCAGGCCATCGGCGTGCGGCAGCCGTCCCTGCCCTTGATGCCCGGCCAGAAGCGGATGCCGAACGGATCGCGCAAATCCTCGAAGGCGAGTTCCGCCTCCTCCAGCCCGAGTTCCTCGCCCTGGTAGAGGCAGATCGATCCGCGCAGGCAGGAGAGCAGCGCGATGGAGAATTTCGCTACCACTTCGGGGTCGCCGCCCGGGCGCGTCCAGCGGCTGACATGGCGCACCACGTCATGGTTGGAAAAGGCCCAGCAGACCCAGCCGTCGGCGACCGCGGTCTCGAACGCCTCGACGCAGCCGCGAATGTGCGCGGCCGAGAATTGCGGGCCGAGCAGGTCGAAAGTGTAGCACATCTGCAGCTTGTCGCCGCCGGAGGTATAGGCGGCGAGCGTCTGCAGCGAGCGGTCTTCGTCGCCGACCTCGCCGACCGCGGCGCGGCCGCCATGTTCGTCGAGCAGCGCCCGAAAGCGCCCGAGGAAAGTCAGATTTTCCGGCTGCGTCTTGTCGAACAGATGCATTTGAAAGGCATAGGTGGTGGTGGCCTCGTTGGTGCCGGCGACGCTTGCCGCCAGAGGCGGGTTGTCGCGCAGCCATTGGTCATGAAAATAGTAGTTGACCGTGTCCAGCCGGAAGCCGTCGACGCCGCGCTCCAGCCAGAACCGCACCGTTTCCAGCAGCGCGTCCTGAACCTCGGGATTGTGGAAATTCAGGTCCGGCTGCGAGGCCAGGAAATTGTGCATGTAGTACTGCCGCCGCGTGGCATCCCATTCCCAGGCCGGGCCGCCGAAGAGCGACAGCCAGTTGTTGGGCGCGCTGCCATCGGGCCTTGCGTCGGCCCAGACATACCAATCGGCCTTGGGATTGTCGCGGCTGGCGCGGCTTTCGACGAACCATTCATGCTTGTCGGAGGAATGCGACAGGACCTGATCGATGATGATCTTAAGCCCGAGCCGGTGCGCTTCGGCGATCAGCGCGTCGAAATCCTCGAGGCTGCCGAACATCGGATCGACGTCCTGATAGTCGGATACGTCATAGCCCATGTCGGCCATCGGCGACTTGAAGAAGGGCGACAGCCAGACGGCGTCGACGCCGAGCGAGGCGACATGCTCCAGACGGTTGGTGATGCCACGTAGGTCGCCGCTGCCGTCGCCCGTCGTATCCTGGAAGGAGCGCGGGTAGATCTGGTAGATGACGCAGCCGCGCCACCATTCGGCATTTTGGTCAGCCATTTACGAACCCTTCCTGGCGCTGGCCTTTCCGGCTCGGCGCTCAATCATGAAAATCACCGTCCGCCCCGGCACAGGCCGTGCGATGTCGACGCCGCCGGCCGGGGCTTCGATCGCCGGAACCCAATGAAATCCCTCACGCCCGGGTAGCGTGAATATCGATTGGCGACGGTCGCCATTGACGATGACGGCAAAGCGGCCATCGCTAGCGCCGGCGCCGCCAAGCAGCATGACCAGGCGATGCCGCCGCAGATCGTGCCAGTCCGCCTCGCGAAGCGGCGCTCCCGTCTCGGTCAGCCAGGCGACGTCGGGAAAGTCCGAACCCGCCGGCGGCTCTCCGGTCAGAAAATCTGTGCCGGAAAGCACTGGTGCGGCGCGGCGTATTGCGGCGAGCACGAATGCGTGGGCTTCCAGCTTCAGGTCGCGCCCGGCCCAGTCGAGCCAGGTGATCGCATTGTCCTGGGCATAGGCGTTGTTGTTGCCCTTTTGCGTGCGGCCGAATTCGTCGCCCGCCGTCAGCATGATCGTGCCGCGCGAGGCAAACAGCGTGGCGAGCAGCGCGCAGCGGTCGTGAAAACGGTCTTCGGCAATCCCAGTATCCGAGGTCTCGCCTTCGACACCGTTGTTCCACGACAGGTTCTCGTTGTGGCCGTCGCGGTTCTGCTCGCCATTGGCCGCGTTGTGCTTGCGCTCGTAAGCGACGAGGTCGGCCAGCGTCATGCCGTCATGCGCGGCGATGAAGTTGACAGTGCGGTTCACCGACTGATCTGCCTTGGCGAACACATCGGACGAGCCGGCGAGCCTTGTCGCCAGCGCGCCGACCATGCCGACGTCGCCGCGCCAGAAGCGCCTGACATCGTCGCGGTATCTGTCGTTCCACTCGAGGAAGGGCGCTGGAAAATTGCCGAGCTGATAGCCGTCCAGGCCGATGTCCCAGGGCTCCGATATGAGAACCCTGTCGGCGAGAACGGGGTCGGCGGCGATGGCCTTGAGCAGTGGCGCGGCCGGGTCGAACACGCCGTCGATGCGGCCGAGAATGGGCGCGAGGTCGAAGCGGAAACCATCGACCCCGGCATGGCGGACGAAATGACGGAGCGTGTCCAGCACCATCTCCGCGACGATCGGGTGATCGCAGGCGACTGTGTTGCCGGTGCCGGTGTCGTTCACCAGCCTGCCGTCCGGTTCGTGCCGGTAGTAGGCGCTGTTGTCGAGGCCGCGCAGCGACAGCGTCGGGCCGATCCGGTCGCTTTCGCCGGTGTGGTTGAAGACGAGGTCGAGGATGGTGCCGATGCCGGCCTTGCGCAGTGCCGAGACCGTGTCGCGCAATTCGGTCAGCCCGCCTGGCGCCAGGCGCGGGTCGAGCGCCATGAAGGTGACGGGATTGTAGCCCCATGCGTTGCTGAGCCCGAGCGGCGGCAAATGCCGCTCGTCGATCGAGGCCGTGACCGGCATCAGTTCGACGGCGCCAACGCCGAGTTTCTTCAGGTGCTCGATAATTGCAGGATGGGCAAGGGCCGCAATCGTCCCGCGCTGTCTCTCGGGGATATCCGGATGCAGCATGGTGAAGGCGCGCACCGGCACTTCGTAGACGAGGCCACCAGGTCGGAACAGGGGCGGCAAGACAGGCAGCGGCTTCGGCAAGGTCTTGGCCACGGCCTTCGGCATCAACGGCGCGGTGTCTGCGCCCTCGTTGCGCCGCGCGGCAAGCCGCCAGTGATGGGCATAAGGCCTGTCGATCTCAACGGCATAGGGGTCGACGAGCAACTTCTCCGGATCGAACCAAGAGCCGCGATCGGGCGCATAATCACCATCGGCGCGAAGGCCGTATCGCGCGCCGGCACCGAGGCCAGCGACGAACAGGGCATGGACGCCCTCGCCTTCCGGCTGGAGCTCGAGCCGGTCGATTTCGCGGTTTCCAGTCTTGTCGAAGATCGAGACCCAAAGGCGCCTCGCCGACGACGACCAGGCGGCAAAACGGATGCCCTCGCGGCTGACGGTTGCGCCGAGCTGGCTCACGCGAGCGCCTCCCCTTCTCCCCTTGTGGGAGAAGGTGGATCGGCGCGCAGCGCCGAGACGGATGAGGGGTGTTGGAAGAAATGAGGCATCAGTGATTTGAACGCCGATTGCGCCAAGCTGGAGCACCCCTCATCCGACCGAGCTTCGCTCGGTCCCCTTCACAAGGGGAGAAGGGGGAGCCCTCTCAACCAACCTCAAGTAATCACGCTCGGCTTGTTGCGGCCGGTGTGGCTCTTGATCCCGGCGATATCGTCTGCAGCCTCGATCAGATCGGCAAGCGCCTCCTGCGTGTCCAGATCGTGCCTCGCCTTGTCGGGCTCGTAGCGCTCGATATAGACGCGCAGCGTCGCGCCCGAGGTGCCGGTGCCGGACAGGCGGAAGACCACGCGCGAGCCGCCTTCGAACAGCACCCGGATGCCCTGGTTCTTGCTGACCGAGCCGTCGACCGGATCGTGGTAGGCGAAATCATCGGCGCTGGCGATTGTCATGCCGCGCACGCTGGTGCCCGGCAGCGAGCCAAGCTTGGCACGCAGCTCGTCGACCAGGGCGTTGGCGCGATCGGTCTCGACCTCTTCATAGTCGTGGCGCGAATAATAGTTGCGGCCGTAGGTTGCCCAGTGCTCGGTGACGATCTGCTTGGCGCTTTCGCCGCGCACCGCCAGGATGTTCAGCCACAACAGCACCGCCCACAGGCCATCCTTCTCGCGGACATGGTTGGAGCCGGTGCCGGCACTTTCCTCGCCGCAGATCGTCGCCATGTCGGCATCGAGCAGATTGCCGAAGAACTTCCAGCCGGTCGGCGTCTCGTAGATGCCGATGCCGAGATTTTCGGCGACGCGGTCGGCCGCACCGCTGGTCGGCATCGAGCGGGCGATGCCTTTGAGGCCTTCCTTGTAGCCCGGCGCCAGATGCGCGTTGGCGGCAAGCATCGCCACCGAATCCGACGGCGTGACGAAGATGCCCTTGCCGATGATCAGGTTGCGGTCGCCGTCACCATCGGAGGCGGCGCCGAAATCCGGCGCGTCCGGTCCCATCATCTCGTCGTAGAGATGCTTGGCATGGACCAGGTTCGGATCGGGGTGATGGCCGCCGAAATCAGGCAATGGCTTGAAGTTGCAGCAGGTGCCGTTGGGAGCGCCAAGCCGCCGTTCGAGGATTTCCTTGGCATAGGGCCCGGTGACCGCATGCATGGCGTCGAAGCGCATGCGGAAGCCGTATTTGAAATTGGCGCGGATGGCGTCGAAATCGAACAGGCTTTCCATCAGCTCGGCATAGTCGGTGACTGGATCGATGATCTCGACGGTCATGCCGTCCGCCTTGACGGTACCGATCTTGTCGATGTCGATCGGCCCGATGTCGGCGATCTTGAAGCTCGCAATCGTCTTGGTCTTTTCGAAGATCAGGTCGGTCAGCTTTTCCGGCGCCGGGCCGCCATTGCCGGCATTGTACTTGATGCCGAAATCCTCATGCGGACCGCCGGGATTGTGGCTGGCCGACAGGATGATGCCGCCGAAGGTCTTGTATTTGCGGATGACGTGCGAAGCGGCCGGCGTCGACAATATGCCGCCCTGCCCGACCATCACCTTGCCGAAACCGTTGGCTGCGGCCATGGCGATGGCCTTCTGGATGACCTCGCGGTTGTAGAAGCGGCCGTCGCCGCCGATCACCAGCGTCTTGCCCTCAAATCCCTCCAGCGCGTCGAAGATCGACTGGATGAAGTTCTCGGCATAATGCTCCTGCTGGAATACCGGCACCTTCTTGCGCAGGCCGGAGGTGCCGGGCTTCTGGTCGAGATAAGGTTTGGTGGCGACGGTTCTGATCATGCCTCAGGCAGCCCTTTTCGATAGCAGCAAGCGATAGAGTTCGACGTATTTTTCGGCGCTCTTGTCCCACGAGACATCGGCCTTCATGCCCTGGCGCTGGATCGATTGCCAGGTTGCGGCGCTGGCATGCGCGTCGACCAGCCGGCGGATGGCGTGCAGCAGCGCGCCGGCATTGTTCGGCGCGAATTGGAAGCCGGTCGCCACGCCGGCCGAAATCGCCGCTTCATTGGCGTCGATGATGGTATCGGCAAGGCCGCCAGTGCGGGCGACGATGGGCACGCAGCCATAGCGCAGGCCGTAGAGCTGGGTCAGCCCGCAAGGCTCGAAGCGCGACGGAATGATGATCGCGTCGCAACCGCCCTGCATGGTGTGGGAGAGCCCCTCGTCATAGCCGACGACGACGCCGATACGGCCGCGATGGCGGGCGGCGGCGGCGAGCAGCGCACCTTCGAGACCGGCGTCGCCAGAGCCCAGGATCGCCAGCCGCGCGCCGGCCGCGACGACGCCGTCGACGACCGCGGCGAGTATGTCCATGCCCTTCTGCCAGGTCAGCCGGCTGATGACGCAGACGATCGGGCTGTCGTCGCGCTCGAGGCCGAAGCGGTCCTCGACCGCCGTCCGGTTGGCGCGCCGCGCCTCAAGCGTCGCGCCCGAATAACTTGCCACCAGATGCTTGTCGGTTTCCGGGTTCCAGATGTCGACATCGATGCCGTTGACGATGCCGTAGAGATCGGTCGAGCGCATGTTGATCAGGCCGTCGAGGCCCATGCCGAATTCGGCCGAGCGGATCTCCTGCGCATAGGTCGGGCTCACCGTGGTGATCGCCCAGGCGGCCTGCAGGCCGGCCTTGAGGAAGCCGACACCGCCGTAATATTCGACGCCGTCGAGCGCCATCGCCACCGCCGGCAGGCCAAGCTCGCCGAAGATGCCGGCGCCGAACTGACCCTGAAAAGCGAGATTGTGCACGGTGATCAGCGACGGTATGCCGACCGCCTTGCCGTAACGCATATAGGCCAGCGTCATCGCCGACTGCCAGTCATGGGCGTGCACGATGTCGGGCTGGTAGCCGGAGATGGCGCCACCGGCTATGTCGCCGCCGGCCTGGCTCAAGGCGGCGAAGCGCCGCCAATTGTCCGGCCAGTCGGCGCCTGTCGCATTGCCATAGGGGTCGCCGGGACGGTCGAACAGATGCGGCGCATCGAGCACGAACAGGTCGAGCCCGGCGATCTGGACGGCATGGATCGAGGCCTTGCCGCCCTGCAATAGCGGGTATTGATAGACCGCCTTTTTTTTCTTGAAAGCGTCCATGACGACAGGATAGCCGGGGATCAGCGTGCGCATGGCGACGCCCTTGCCGGCCAGCGCAATGGGCAGCGCGCCGGTCACGTCGGCAAGCCCGCCGGTCTTGATCAGCGGGAAGATCTCGGGCGTGACCGACAGAACCTGCATGCGCCTACAAATCCAATTCTGCCTACAGCTTCAGCTTGTCGATCATGTCCTGCGTGACCAGGCAGATGCCTTTTTCCGAGACGCGGAAACGCTTGGCGTCGAGCACGGGATCTTCGCCGACCACCAGCCCTTCCGGTATCCTTACGCCGTGATCGATGACCACGCGCTTCAACTTTGCGTTCCGGCCGACATGAACGTCGGGCAGCATGACGACTTCTTCCAGCGTCGAATAGGAATTGATGCGGGCGCCGGTGAAGATCAGGCTGCGCTTCAGCGAAGCGCCCGAGACGATGCAATCGCCCGACACCAGCGAGGAGACAGCCGAGCCGCGCCGGCCATCCTCGTCGTGCACGAACTTTGCCGGCGGCTTCAATTCGGCATAGGTCCAGATCGGCCAGTCGCGATCGTAGAGGTCAAGCTCCGGCGTCACGTCGGTGAGGTCGATATTGGCCTCCCAATAGGCGTCGACTGTTCCGACATCGCGCCAGTAGGCCTCGTTCTCGGCGGTCGAACGCACGCAGGATTTGGCGAAGCGGTGGGCGATCGCCTTACCGTTCTGGACGATATAGGGAATGATGTCCTTGCCGAAGTCGCGGCTCGAGCCGGGCTCGGCAGCATCGCGGCGCAGTTGCTCCATCAGGAACTTGGTCTTGAAGACGTAGATGCCCATCGAGGCCAGGGCGAACTCCGGCTTGTCGGGAATGCCGGGCGGGTCGGCCGGCTTTTCGACGAAGGCGATGATGTTGTCCTTGGCGTCGACATGCATGACGCCGAAGCCGGTCGCTTCCATACGCGGCACTTCGAGGCAGCCTACAGTGACGTCGGCATTGGCGTCGACGTGCTGGCGCAGCATCAGCTCGTAGTCCATCTTGTAGATGTGGTCGCCGGCGAGGATGACCATGTATTCGGGCCCGTAGGCCTCGATGATGTCGATGTTCTGGTAGACGGCATCGGCCGTGCCCTCATACCACTGCGTTTCCGAAACCCGCTGGCTGGCGGGCAGGATGTCGAAGCTTTCGTTTCGCTCGGGGCGCAGGAAGTTCCAGCCACGCTGCAGGTGGCGGATCAGCGAATGCGCCTTGTACTGGGTGGCGACACCGAGGCGGCGAATGCCTGAGTTGAGAGCATTGGAGAGCGCGAAATCGATGATGCGCGTCTTGCCGCCGAAATAGACCGCTGGCTTGGCGCGCCGGTCGGTCAATTCCTTGAGGCGGCTGCCGCGCCCGCCCGCCAGCACATAGGCCATAGCGTCGCGCGCCAGCGGCTGGGTCCGTTTCGTGTCTGCCATATTACCCTCCCAAGTCACTCAGTCTGAAACATCACTCAGTCCGGAACAAATTCGAGCATGGTCGTCGACAGCGGCGGCAAAAGCATCGTCACCGATATGCCTCCTCCTTCCGCCCGTGCCTCGACCTCGCCGCCATTGCCCTGGCCAGAACCGCCATAGTCCGAAGCATCCGTGTTGATGATCTCGCGCCATTTGCCGGCCTGCGGCAACGGCACGCGGTAATTGTCGCGCGGCACCGGCGTGAAGTTGGAAATGACAGCGATCGGGTTGCCGCCCGGCGCGCTGCGCAGCCAGGCAAACACCGAGTTGGCGCTGTCGTCGACGATCAGCCACGAAAACCCCTCCGGCTCGCAGTCGCGCGCATGCAGCGCCGGGCGCGAACGGTAGAGGTAGTTGAGGTCGCGCACGGTCTGCCAGACGCCGCGATGCAGCCTGAAATCGAGCAGGTTCCAGTCGAGCGCGCGCGCCTCGCTCCACTCGCGGAGCTGCGCGAATTCCTGGCCCATGAACAGCAGCTTCTTGCCGGGATAGCCCCACATGAAGGCGTAATAGGCGCGCAGCGTCGCGAATTTCTGCCAGTCGTCGCCGGCCATCTTGCCGAGCAGCGTGCCCTTGCCGTGCACGACCTCGTCATGGGAGAGCGGCAGGACGAAATTCTCGGAGAAGGCGTAGACCAGGCCGAAGGTGATGTCGTTGTGGTGATGCTTGCGGAAGATCGGCTCCTTGGAGAAATACTCCAGCGTATCGTGCATGAAGCCCATGTTCCACTTGAAGCCGAAGCCCAGGCCGCCCTCATGCACCGGCTGCGACACCTTCGGCCATGAGGTCGATTCCTCGGCGATGGTCATCACGCCGGGATGATGGCCGTAGATCTCCTTGTTCATCTTCTGCAGGAAGCTGACCGCTTCGAGATTTTCGCGTCCGCCCTTCTCGTTGGGGATCCATTCGCCGGCCTTGCGCGAATAATCGAGGTAGAGCATCGAGGCCACCGCATCGACGCGAAGACCGTCGACATGGTATTTCTCGGCCCAGAACAGCGCGTTGTTGACGAGGAAAGACACCACCTCGCGGCGGCCGAAATTGTAGATCGCCGTGTTCCAGTCGGGATGAAAACCCTTGCGCGGGTCGGCATGCTCGTAGAGCGCGGTGCCGTCGAAATTGGCCAGCCCATGCGCGTCGACCGGGAAATGCGCCGGCACCCAGTCGAGGATGACGCCGATGCCGGCCCGATGGGCGCCATCGACGAAACGGGCAAAACCGTCCGGATCGCCGAAGCGGGCCGACGGCGCGTAGAGGCCGGTGGTCTGGTAGCCCCAGGACGGATCATAGGGGTGTTCGGAGATCGGCATGAATTCGATATGGGTGAAACCGGTTTCGGCGACATAAGGGATCAGCCGGTCGGCGAGTTCGTCCCATGACAGGAAGGTGCCGTCGTCGCGCAGCTGCCACGAGCCGGCATGGACCTCGTAGATCGAGATCGCTTCGCGGCGGGGATCGGCGTTGCGCCAGAAATTGCGGTGCGCTTCGTCGCCCCATTCATGCGCCGGCGGTACCGCCGTCACCGAAGCGGTGGCCGGGCGCAGCTCGGATTTGAAGGCGAACGGATCGGCCTTGAGCGGCAGGCGCACGCCATCGGGCGCGATGATCTCGTATTTGTAGGGCCGGCCGGCGCCTATGTCGGGAATGAACAGCTCCCAGATGCCGGTGTCGCGGCGGTCGCGCATCGTATGCCTGCGACCGTCCCATTCGTTGAAGTCGCCGACCACCGAGACGCGCCGCGCATTGGGCGCCCAGACGGCAAAATGCACGCCCGACGCGCCCTCATGGTCGATGAGATGAGCGCCGAGCTTGTCGAACAGCCTGAGGTGCGATCCCTGGGCGATGTAGTAATCGTCCAGCGGGCCGAGCACGGGACCGAAGGAATAGGGATCGGTCAGCCACCAGTCGCCGCCGGCATTCCTGGCGTGATAGCGCAGCGGCTGGCGTTTCTTGAGCGACAGCTTGCCCTCGAAGAAACCGCCATCGTCGCGCCGGGACAATTCGCCGGCATTCTTGCCGGTCAGCGTATAGGCGGTGACGAACTCGGCATGCGGCACGAAGCAGCGGGCGACAAAGCCCTTACCGGCTTCATGCACGCCCAGCACCGCGAATGGATCGCCATGCGTGCCGGCGACAATCGCCGCGACATCGCCGGCTGGCGCCAGTCCGTCCGGCCCGCTTGTCGCAGCGGTCGCGCGCGGCTTCCTCATCAGGCAGTTACCCTCCCCGGGCGGCACCTTTGTTGTTGCGCATGTCGTCGTCCCAAAACCGCTGCACACTTTTGGGCGACATGCACGCGGACCACATTGTTCGTGGTCTCATGCAAGCATATCAGGCGGGCACGTTCCAGATGTCTTTCGCATATTGGCGGATCGTGCGATCGGACGAGAACCAGCCGACGCGAGCGACATTGCGGATCGCCCGCGCGTACCAGTCGGGACTGTTGCGCCAGACGGTGTCGACGTCGCGCTGGGTGGCGGCATAGGTGTCGAAGTCGGCCGCCACCATGAACCAGTCGCTGCCATAGAGGCCGTTGATCAGCTCGCGATAACGGTCGGGATCGTCAGGCGAGAAGACGCCCGACGAGATGGCGGCGAGCGCTTGCGACAGTTCCGGCGATGCCTCGATCACGGCGCGCGGATCGTAGCCGTTGTTGCGCCGCTCGGCGACCTCGGCGGTGGTCAGGCCGAAAATGAAGATGTTGTCGTCGCCGACGCATTCCTTAATCTCGACATTGGCGCCGTCGAGCGTACCGATGGTCAGGGCGCCGTTCAGCGCGAACTTCATGTTGCCGGTGCCGGATGCTTCCATGCCGGCGGTCGATATCTGCTCGGAGAGGTCGGCGGCCGGCATCAGGATCTCGGCCAGGCTGACATTGTAGTTCGGCACGAACACCACTTTCAGCAGGCCGCGCACAGCCGGGTCGCGGTTGATGACCCTGGCGACGTCGTTGGCAAGTTTGATGATCAGCTTGGCGTTGTGGTAGCTGGGTGCCGCCTTGCCGCCGAAGAACTTCACGCGCGGCATCCAGTCGCGCTCGGGGTGTGAGCGGATCTGGTCGTAGAGCGCGACCGCTTCCAGGATGTTGAGCAGCTGGCGCTTGTATTCGTGAATGCGCTTGACCTGGATGTCGAAAAGCGCCGAGGGATCGAGCTTGATGCCGAGCCGGTCGGCGACCAGGTTGGCGAGCCTGGCCTTGTTCGCCCGCTTGACGGCGGCGAACTTGTCACGGAAGGCGGCGTCGTCGGCAAAGGCGTCAAGCCCCTTGATCGCATCGATGTCATCGAGGAAGCGGTCGCCGATCGCCTCGCGGGTCAGCGCGGTGAGGCCGGGATTGCACTGGATCAGCCAGCGCCGGGGCGTGATGCCATTGGTCTTGTTGTTGATGCGACCAGGGTAGAGCTTATGGAGATCGGCGAAGACCGTCTCCTTCATCAATTCGGTGTGCAGCGCCGAAACGCCGTTGATCGAGTGCGAGCCGACAAAGGCCAGATTGCCCATGCGCACCCGGCGGTCGCCGTTTTCCTGAATCAGCGAGATGCGGCTGATCTGCTCGCCCGAGAACTTGTTGGTGGCGCGCGCCTCCAGAAGCACCTCGGCGTTGATGGCGTAGACAATCTGCATGTGGCGCGGCAGCAGCCGCTCGAACAGCGGCACCGGCCAGCTTTCAAGCGCTTCGGGTAGCAGCGTGTGGTTGGTGTAGCCGAAAGTGCGCTTGGTGATGTCCCAGGCCTCGTCGAAATCCATGCCGTGGACATCCATCAGGAGGCGCATCAGTTCCGGCACGGCGATGGCCGGATGGGTGTCGTTCAAATGGATCGCCGCCTTGTCGGGCAGCGACTGCAGATCGCCATACTGGCTGAGATGACGCTGGAGAATGTCCTGCAGCGAGGCGGTGGAGAAGAAATACTCCTGCCGCAGCCGCAGTTCCTGCCCGGCCTTGTGGGAATCGGCCGGATAGAGCACGCGCGACAAGGCATCGGCCTTGTTGCTCTCGGCAAGCGCGCCGATGTGGTCGCCGGCATTGAACTTGTCGAGCAGGATCGGATCAATCGGCATACCGGACCACAAGCGTAGCGTGTTGACTCGGTTGGCCCGCCAGCCGACCACCGGCGTGTCGTAGGCGACGGCCAGCACATGCTCGGTCGGTTTCCAGACGTGGCGTTCGAGCCGGCCGTCCTTCGAGGTGATCGACTCCACCGAGCCACCGAAGCCGACCTCGAAGGAGCGTTCGCGACGCTCGAACTCCCAGGGGTTGCCGTGGTCGAGCCAGGTTTCGGGCAGCTCGACCTGCCAGCCGTCATGGATTTCCTGGCGGAACATGCCGTTGGCATAGCGTATGCCGTAGCCGTGCGCGGGAATGTCGACGGTAGCCATGCTTTCCATGAAGCAGGCGGCAAGCCGGCCGAGACCGCCATTGCCAAGCGCTGCATCCGGTTCGAGCCCGGCGATGAGGTCGAGGTCGACGCCGAGAGACTTGAGCGCCTCGCGCATATTGTCCATCAAACCGAGATTGGAGAAGGCATCGCGCATCAGGCGGCCGATGAGGAATTCCAGCGACAGATAGTAGACGCGCTTTTCCTGCTGGGCGTAGGCCTCCTGCGTCGCCTGCATCCAGTGATCGACGATGCGGTCGCGCACGACCTTGATCGAAGCGGTGAGCCAGTCGTACTGGGTGGCGACGTTGGTGCCCTTGCCGACCCTGTATTTGAGGGCCAGCAGGACTTCGTCGGCGAGCGTCTTGGGGTCGGGGATTTCGAGGACGGGGGCTTCGGATGTCATCGTGCGCGTCATAATGCCTCTCGTGATCGTGCCGCGATCATACCGGCTTTCACCGCTACTCCCAGCCCATCCTAGTGCATTGCAGCATATGTTCAATCGATTTAGATCGGGACGCCACCGGGTTCACCTGCGGCAATTTTACCCGTCGAGGCAGATCAGGCCGCCAGCGCGTCCTCCGGCGGCTTCTTTGCGCCGGTCATGAGGGCCACAGCATCCGACATGGAAATCTGCTTCGGATCGACGACGCAAAGGCGTCGGCCGAGCCGGTGGATGTGGATACGGTCCGCGACCTCGAAGACATGCGGCATGTTGTGCGAGATGAGCACGATCGGCAGGCCGCGCTTCTTGACGTCGAGGATCAGTTCGAGCACGCGGCGGCTCTCCTTGACACCAAGGGCGGCCGTCGGCTCGTCCATGATCACCACGCGACTGCCGAAGGCAGCAGCGCGCGCCACCGCCACGCCCTGGCGCTGGCCGCCCGACAGCGTTTCCACCGCCTGGCTGATATTCTGGATGGTCATCAGGCCGAGTTCGGTCAGCTTGTCGCGAGCCCGCTTTTCCATCGCCGGACGGTCGAGCATGCGGAACCAGCTGCCGAGCGGGCCCGGCTTGCGGATCTCGCGGCCGAGGAACATGTTGTCGGCGATCGACAGCGCCGGCGACAGCGCGAGGTTCTGGTAGACGGTCTCGATGCCGGCTTCGCGGGCCTCCATCGGTGACTTGAAGGCAACGGGTTTGCCTTCAAGCCGGATTTCACCTTCGTCGGGCACGGCCGCGCCGGAAATCGCCTTGATCAGCGATGACTTGCCGGCGCCGTTGTCGCCGATGACGGCCAGGATTTCGCCCGGATAGAGGTCGAAATCGGCATTGTCGAGGGCGGTGACGCGGCCATAGCGCTTGACTAGGCCGCGCGCGGTGAGGATGGGTTCCTGGGTCATGACTATGCCGAAACCTTTCTGATCCATTGATCGATCGCCACGGCGCCGATGATCAGCACACCGGTGAGCAGCACTTTCCATTGCGGATCGGCGCCCAGCATGTTGAGGCCCATCGAGACGACACCGACGATCATGGCGCCAAACAGCGTGCCGAGGATCGAGCCGCGTCCGCCGAACAGAGAGATACCGCCGATCACCGTCGCGGTGATGGCCTGCAGATTGTAGTCGGTCACGGCGGCCGACGGCGAGATCGAGCCATTGCGGCCGATCGAGACCCAGGCCGCGAAAGCGGCGATCAGCCCGGCAAGGGCGTAGACCGTCATCAGCACCTTCTTGGTCTGGATGCCCGACAGTTTCGCGGCCTCCTGATCGTCGCCGACGGCGTAGACATGACGCCCCCATGCGGTGTGGTTGAGCACGTACCACAAGAGGAGCACGAGCAAGACCATGGCGATGACGCCGAGCGTCAGCACGGCCGTGCCGACCTTGAAACTCAGGGCAAACAGATGCAGCAGCGGCGCCTGGACGTCGACGTCGGTGTCGCGGATCGTCTCATTGGCCGAATAGATGAAGTTGGTGGCCATGACGATGTTCCAGGTGCCAAGCGTCACGATGAAGGGCGGCAGCTTCATGTAAGCGACCAGCACCCCGTTGAGCAGGCCGCAGGCGCCACCAGCGGCAAGGCCGATGGTTACCGCAAGAATGGCCGGCATACCGTAGGTGACCGCGCAATTGCCCATGATCACGGCCGAAATCACCATGATGACGCCGACCGACAGGTCGATGCCGGCGGTCAGGATGACCAGCGTCTGTGCGGCGCCGAGAATGCCGACAATGGCGATCTGCTGCAGGATCAGCGTCAGCGTATAGGATGAAAAGAAACGCCCGCCGATCGTGATACCGAAAATGATGATCGACAGGACCAGCACGATCAGCGGCACCGCGGCCGGCGTGGAATGCAGGAAATGCTGGGCGCGTTTGACGGCCGATTTGTGCTCGTCAAAAGCGGCAACGCTTGTGTCGCTGCCCGAGAGGACCTTCTCGAATTCCTGAGCTTGAGCCATGTTTTCTCCCCTGGGCTTCAGCCACATGCCGACGCCGTCCACGCCTTTCCGGGTCTGCTGCCGGGATTATTCGCGTTTGCAGTGACACATCGTCCACCCGATGCGGCCGGGGATCAAGCCCCCGGCCGTCAGGTTGTTGCTGGCTGTCAGGCAGCCATCAGCCCCAGCACTTGGCCAGGCCTTCCTTGGTGTCGATGGACTTCACGCCGTTGGCCGGCTTGTCGGTGACGAGGTTGACGCCGGTGTCGAAGAAGTTCTTGCCTTCGGTCGGCTTCGGCTTGGTGCCGTCCTTGGCGAAAGCGGCGATCGCCTCGATGCCGAGCGCCGCCATCTGCAGCGGATACTGCTGCGAGGTGGCGCCGATCACTCCTTCAGTCACCGACTTCACGCCGGGGCAGCCGCCGTCGACCGAGACGATCAGCACCTGGCTTTCGAGACCGACGGCCTTGAGCGCCTGGTAAGCGCCGACAGCGGCTGGCTCGTTGATGGTGTGGATGACGTTGATGGTGTTGTCCTTCTGCAGAAGGTTCTCCATCGCCTTGCGGCCACCCTCTTCGTTGCCGTTCGTCACGTCATGGCCGACGATGCGCGGATCGTCCTCGTCGCCGATCTTGTTGGGGTCCTTCACGTCGATGCCGTAACCCATCATGAAGCCCTGGTCGCGCAGCACGTCCACCGTCGGCTGCGACGGCGTCAGGTCGAGGAAGCCGATCTTGGCGTCCTTGGCCTTGTCGCCGAGCGTCGCGGCGGCCCAGGCGCCGATCAGCTTGCCGGCTTCCAGATTGTCCGTGGCAAAGGTCGCGTCGGCGGCGTCGATCGGATCAAGCGGGGTGTCGAGCGCGATCACCAGCAGGCCTGCGTCACGCGCCTTCTTCACCGTCGGCACGATGCCCTTGGTGTCGGAAGCGGTGATCAGGATACCCTTGGCGCCGTCGGCGATGCAGCTTTCGATCGCCGCCACCTGGCTCTCGCTGTCGCCGTCGATCTTGCCGGCGTAGGTCTTGAGATCGACGCCGAGTTCCTTGGCCTTGGCGGTGGCACCTTCCTTCATCTTGACGAAGAAAGGATTGGTGTCGGTCTTGGTGATCAGGCAGGCGCCGACACCGGCGGCCGATGCCGTCGATGCAAAAGCCATCAGGCCGAGGCCGGCCGCGGCAAACACGGTGGATTTCAACAGTTTTGACTTGGTCACGATCTTCCTCCCATGGGAACCATTCAGGATGCCGGCCAACCGGCATCTCAAGCGCATCCAACGATATTCTCCCAGCGCGGACGCCGGCCCAACAGACACCAGTCCGGGCGGCGTGTCAATAATTAAATCACTCTTATTTATTATTGACACACTTGCCTCGTTCGCTCATTCTGGCCCAAAAGCAGTGTGGGGAAATGACGGGAGGAACAAGGGTGGAGACCGGCATTGCGAGGCACGGTTCGCCCGAGGCAGCAGAGAGTCGTCTGCACCGTGGCACCAACCAGAGCGGGATGCGCGACCACAATGAGCGGCTGGTGCTGTCGCTCGTGCGCCAACATGGCAGCCTGGCCAAATCCGACATAGCGCGCATGACCGGGCTTTCGGCGCAGACCGTCTCGGTCATCATGCGCGAGCTGGAGGAAGACAGCCTGCTCGTCCGCCAGGCGCCGCTGCGCGGCAAGATCGGCCAGCCTTCGATTCCAATGGCGCTCAATCCCGAAGGTGCCTTCTTCATCGGCCTTAAGATCGGCCGCCGCAGCGCCGAGCTGGTGCTAATCGACTTCCTCGGCACCGTGCGCTCGATGCTGCACCACTCCTACCGCTATCCGGCGCCGCGCGAGACGGTAGAATTCGTCACCGCCGGCATGAAGACAATGCGCGGCGAACTGACGCCGGCGCAGGACAAGCGCATTGCCGGGCTTGGTATCGCCATGCCGTTCGAATTGTGGAACTGGGCGGACACGGCGGGTGCGCCGCGCGAGGTCATGGACGAATGGCGCCATCGCGACATCCGCTCAGACATCCAGGCGCAGTGCGATTTTCCGGTCTATCTGCAGAACGACGCCACTTCGGCCTGCGGCGCCGAACTTGTCTTCGGCCAGGCGGCGGCGCGCGACTTCGTCTATTTCTATATCGGCGCCTTTGCCGGCGGCGGCATCGTGCTCAACGGCCGGCTTTTCGGCGGTCCGACCGGCAATGCCGGCGCGCTGGGTTCAATGCCGGTGCCCGGACCCGACGGCAAGCCGACGCAGTTGATCGACGTCGCCTCGATCGCCATGCTGGAAAAGGCGCTCAATGCGCGCGGCGTCGAGGCTTCGCATCTGTGGACTTCGCCGCAGGACTGGGGCGACATCGGCGACGAGCTCGACACGTGGATCGCCACCGCCTCCCAGGCGCTCGCCTATGCCATCGTCGCGGCGTCCTCGGTGATCGATTTCGAAGCGGCGGTGATCGACGGCTGGATGCCGCTCACCGTACGCCGCCGTCTCGTCGATGCCGTCATCGAGGTGATCGGCACGATCGACGGCGAAGGCCTCAAGCTTCCCGCCGTGCGCGAGGGCACGGTCGGCATCCATGCGCGGGCGCTGGGCGGCGCCAGCCTGCCGCTTTCCGAGCGCTTCCTGATCGGCTCGACCACGATTTCCAGGAGCGCCTGAGCCATGCTGATTGGCATTCCGGCGCTGCTCGGTCCGGAGCTTCTGGCGATCTTGCGCGGCATGGGCCATGGCGACGAGATCGCGCTTGTCGACGGCAACTATCCGGCCGAGGAACAGGCGAAGCGGCTCATCCGCGCCGACGGTCATCCGCTGGTCCCGGTGCTCGACGCCATCCTGAGTGTCCTGCCCGTGGACGACGCCGTGCCGGAAGCGCTGTTTCGCGCCTCGGTCAAGGGCGATCCCACGCTTGCCGATCCGGTTCATCACGAGATGGAGGCGGTCTGCGCCAGGCGCGCGCCGGGCCACAAGGTGGTTGCGCTGGCCGGCCCCGACTTCTATGCACGGGTCAAGGCCGCGCACGCGATCGTAGCGACCAGCGAACCCAGGCTCTACGCCAACATCATCATCCGCAAGGGCGTGATCTATCCGCCGGAGACCAAGAAACAATGATCCTCTGCTGCGGCGAAGCCCTGATCGACATGCTGCCGCGCACGACGACCGAGGGCGAGCCGGCCTTTGCGCCCTATGTCGGCGGCGCGGTGTTCAACACGGCGATCGCGCTCGGCCGGCTGGGCGCCCCCGCCGGCTTCTTTTCCGGCCTGTCGTCCGACCTGTTCGGCGGCCAGTTCCGGGACGCTCTGGGGGCAAGCAAGGTCAGCTCGACCTACGCGCACACCTCGCCCCGTCCGACGACGCTTGCCTTCGTGCGGCTGAACAACGGCCAGGCGACCTACACCTTCTATGACGAGAACACTGCCGGACGCATGCTGACCATCGAGGATCTGCCGGAACTCGGCGCCGAGATCGAGGCGATGCTGTTCGGTGCCATCAGCCTGATCTCGGAGCCGGCCGGATCGGCCTATGAGGAGTTCATGCGGCGCGAGCACGAGCGCCGAGTCATGATGCTCGACCCCAACATCCGGCCGAATTTCATCCCCGACAAGGCCAAGCACCTCAGGCGCATTCGCTCGATGATGGCCATGGCCGACATCGTGAAATTGTCGGACGAGGACCTGGACTGGTTCGGCGAAGCCGGCTCACATGAGGACGTCATCCGCAATTGGCTCGATCGCGGGCCGAAGCTGATCGTCGTCACCCATGGCAGCGAAGGCGCTGTCGGATACAGCCGGAAGCACAAGGTCACGGTCATGCCTCAGAAGGTCACGGTGGTCGACACGGTCGGCGCCGGCGACACCTTCAACGCCGGCATCCTCGCCTCGCTGCACGAACAGGGCCTGCTCACCAAGGCGGCGATCGGCGACCTGCCCGAGGACGCGATCCGCCAGGCGCTGGCGCTCGGCGCCAAGGCCGCAGCGGTGACCGTATCGCGGGCCGGCGCCAATCCGCCTTGGCGGCATGAAATCGCCTGATCGGAGCGCAGAACGGCCGGAAATGCGCTTTGCCAACTGATCACTTTATGTTTCGCGAGGCGAAAAGACGCGATGAAAGGGACGTGTCGCGCCCAGCGAAGGCCGGAATTCCGGCATCCTGCGGCAATGCACCCTGAAATCGCGGTAACAGGCTGCGACACCTAGGCAATTCGCGGTTTGGCCGGTTCGGCTTTCTCGACCGCGCCAAGTCTGGTACCAGCGGGCCGATCAAGTTTGTTGTGCGTGTCGTTGTCCCGAAATCGGCACACCCTCGGGTCCGGCCCGTGGGCAAGCTTTTGGGCGACACGCACTAATCCGTTTTGAGGCCGACATGCAGTTCATCGATCTTGGCGCGCAGCGCGAACGAATCCGCGACCGGCTGAAAGCCGCGATCGACCATGTCGTCGAGGATGGCCGCTACATCCTTGGGCCTCAGGTCACGGAATTCGAGAACAACCTCGCCGCCTATGTCGGCACCAAACATGTCGTGGCCTGCGCCAACGGTACCGACGCGCTGCTGCTGCCGTTGTTTGCGGCCGGCATCGGACCGGGCGATGCTGTGTTCGTGCCGAGCTTCACCTTTGCCGCGACGGCGGAAGTCGTGGCGCTGGCCAAGGCCGAGCCGGTGTTCGTCGACGTCGATCCGGAGACCTACAACATCGACATCGCCAGCCTCGAGGCGGCGATCGCCATGATCAAAGAGGAAGGCCGGCTGCAGCCGAAGGCGATCATCCCGGTCGACCTGTTCGGGCTCGCCGCCGACTACGAGGCGATCATGGCGATTGCCAACCGCGAAGGGCTGCTGGTGATTGAGGATGCCGCCCAGTCGATGGGCGGCTCGCTCGACGGCAAGATGTGCGGGGCGTTCGGCCATGTCGGCTCGACCAGCTTCTATCCGGCGAAGCCCCTCGGCTGCTACGGCGATGGCGGCGCGATGTTCACCAATGACGATGCGATGGCCGACAAGCTCCGCTCCTTCGCGTTCCACGGCAAGGGCGAAACGCAATACGACAATGTCCGCGTCGGCATCAATTCGCGACTCGACACGCTGCAGGCAGCGATCCTGATCGAGAAGCTGGCGATCCTGGAAGACGAGATGGTCGCCCGGCAGGTGGTCGCCAAGCGCTATGCCGAAGGCCTCGGCGACATCGTCAAGGCGTCCCGCAATCTGGACGGCAGCCGGTCAGCCTGGGCGCAATATGCCATCGAAACGCCGAAACGTGACGGGCTGAAGGCGCATCTGGGCGAAAAGGGCATCCCCTCGGTCATCTATTACGTGAAGCCGCTGCACAGCCAGATCGCCTATCGCGACTATCCACGCACACCGACCGGCCTTGCCGTTTCGGAGGAACTGCCGAAGCGCATCCTGTGCCTGCCGATGCATCCCTATCTCAGCGAAGCCGACCAGGACCGGATCATCGAGACGATCCGCAACTACATCGGCTCGAACTCTGCGCACGTTGCCGCGGCGTAAAATGCGAGCGCCGTCAGCCAGGTGAATCGTCAGGCCGGACTTGCTGCCTTCCCGCTGGCGATGAAATGCGGGTTGGCGAAATCCGCGTCGTCAGCCTGCTTGCGCTTGCCGTAAGCCAGCGGCTTGCCGTCCAGCGTGCGCGTCACGCCGCCTGCAGCGCGCAGCACCGCGTCGCCGGCCGCCGTGTCCCATTCCATGGTGCGGCCGAAGCGCGGATAGATATCAGCCTCGGCTGCCGCGACGAGGCAGAATTTCAGCGACGAACCGACCGACACGATCTCCGCGGCGCCGAGATCACGGATGAAGGCGTCGGTTTCCGGCGTGTTGTGGGAGCGGCTGGCGACGACGGCCGGCGGCTCAGCGGCCGGTCGCGCAGAAATCGGCCGGCGGCCGACGATGCGAAAATCGTCATCGACTTCGATTGTTTCCGCCCTGCCTGGCCGTCCCGAGAAGAAGCGCCCGGTGCAGGGCGCGAAGACGACGCCGACTTCCGGCACGCCATGGCGAACCAGCGCGATGTTGACGGTGAAATCGGTCCTGCGGTTGACGAATTCCTTGGTGCCGTCGAGCGGATCGATCAGGAAGAAGGCATCACCGAGATCGCTCGGCATGACGCCGACCGAGGCTTCCTCCTCGGCCACGCATGGAATTTCCGGAAATGCGGCGCGCAGGCCGGCGAGGATGATCTTCTCGCTCTCGCGATCGGCTTCGGTCACCGGTGAACTGTCGGACTTGCGATCGACCGCGCAGCCGTCGTGAAAGACGCGCATGACCTCGCGACCGGCCTCCAGCGCAAGGCGCTCGAATACGCCGAGCATCGCCTCGTCGTCAGATACCGCCGCCGTTGTCGTATTGGTCTTCGGCAATGTCGCGCTCGTTCAGCCAGAGTTCCAGGGCCTCTACCATCTCCTCGGCAGATTTGCCGAGTGTCTCGAGATGGATTTCGGGTTTTTCCGGAGCCTCATACGGTGAATCGACGCCGGTGAAATTCTTGATCTCGCCATTCAGCGCCCGCGCATAGAGGCCCTTCGGATCGCGCCTGGCGCATTCCTCGAACGGCGTGTCGACGAACACTTCGATGAACTCGCCGTCGGCCATCAACTCCCTGGCCATGCGCCGCTCGGCGCTGAACGGGGAAATGAAGGATACGATGACGATCAGCCCGGCATCGGCCATCAGGCGCGCCACTTCGGCCACGCGGCGGATGTTTTCGACGCGGTCGGCATCGGTGAAGCCGAGATCGCGGTTGAGGCCGTGGCGAACATTATCGCCATCCAGGATGTAGGTGTGGCGGCCCGAGGCGAAGAGCTTTTTCTCGAACAGATTGGCGATGGTCGACTTACCCGAGCCGGAAAGCCCGGTGAACCAGAACACGGCGGGGCGCTGGTTCTTCAGGTCGGAGCGGCCATGCTTGCCGACATCGAGCGACTGCCAGTGGATGTTTTCGGCGCGGCGCAGCGAATGCAAAATCATGCCGGCGCCGACCGTGGCGTTGGTGATGCGGTCGATCAGGATGAAGGCGCCGGTGGTGCGGTTCTCGCCAAAGGTGTCGAAGGCGATCGGCGACCGGGTCGAGATGTTGCAGATACCGACTTCGTTCATCTCCAGCGACTTCGCCGCCTCATGGGCAAAGTCGTTGACGTTGACGCGGTATTTCAGGTCGGTGACGGTGGCGCTGGTCTGGTCGGTCTCGGTGCGCAGGATGTAGGAGCGGCCGGGCAGCAGAGCGTGTTCGTCGAACCAGACGATGTTGGCGGCGAACTGATCGGCGACCTGCGGTCTGGCTGCCGGCGACACCAGCATGTTGCCACGCGAGACCTCGACCTCGTCGTCGAGAACCAAGGTGATGGCCTGGCCGGCAACGGCCTTTTGAAGATCGCCGCCATGCGCGACGATGCGCCTGACACGCGAGGATTTTCCGGATTTGGCGACGACGACCTCGTCACCCTGTGCAACCGTGCCGGACGCGATGGTGCCGGCAAAGCCGCGGAAGTCGAGATTGGGGCGGTTGACATACTGCACCGGGAAACGGAACGGCAGCTCGGCGGCAGCTTCATCGACCGACACGTTTTCGAGATGCTCGATCAGCGTCGGGCCGGAATACCATTTCGTCTTGTCGGAGCGGCCGGTGACGTTGTCGCCGTAGCGGGCGGACATCGGGATCGGCATGACCGTCTGGAAGCCGAGTTCCTGCGAGAACTGCCTGTAGTCTTCGACGATCCGATCGAAGACGCCATGGTCGAAACCGACGAGGTCGATCTTGTTGACGGCGAGCACGATGTGGCGGATGCCGAGCAGCGAGGCGATGATCGAATGACGCCTGGTCTGGCGCAGCACACCCTGGCGGGCGTCGATCAGCACGATGGCGAGATCGGCAGTCGAGGCGCCGGTCGCCATGTTGCGCGTGTACTGTTCGTGGCCGGGCGTGTCGGCAACGATGAACTTGCGCTTCGGCGTGGCGAAGAAGCGATAGGCGACGTCGATGGTGATGCCCTGCTCGCGCTCGGCCTCGAGGCCGTCGACCAGAAGCGCGAAGTCGATGTCGTCGCCAGTGGTGCCGTGCTTGCGCGAATCGCGCTCGAGCGCGGCGAGCTGGTCCTCGAAAATCTGCTTGGTGTCTGACAGCAGGCGGCCGATCAGGGTCGACTTGCCGTCGTCGACGGACCCGCAGGTGAGGAAGCGCAGCAGTGACTTCTTCTCCTGCGCCGCCATGTATTCGCGGATGCTGTCGGTCGGGGCGAGGCTCTTGGCCAGGATGTGGCGCATGCTCAGAAATACCCTTCGCGCTTCTTCTTTTCCATGGAGCCGGCTTCATCGCGGTCGATGAGACGGCCCTGGCGCTCGGAGGTGCGCGCCGTCAGCATCTCGCCAACAATGGCCTCAAGTGTGTCGGCGTCGGATTCGATGGCGCCGGTCAGCGGATAGCAGCCAAGGGTGCGGAAGCGCACAAGCCGGTTCTCCACCGTTTCGCCCGGTCGCAACTGCATGCGCTCGTCGTCCTTGAGAATCAGCATGCCGTCGCGCTCGACGACCGGGCGCTCCTTGGCGAAATAGAGCGGCACGATCGGGATGTTTTCCTGCAGAATGTACTGCCAGATGTCGAGCTCGGTCCAGTTCGACAACGGAAACACGCGGATCGATTCCCCAGCTGCGATGCGGGTGTTGAATATCTTCCACATTTCCGGCCGCTGGTTCTTCGGATCCCAGGCGTGCTGGGCGTTGCGGAAGGAAAAGATGCGTTCCTTGGCGCGCGACTTCTCCTCGTCGCGGCGGGCGCCGCCGAAGGCGGCGTCAAAACCGTATTTGTCGAGCGCCTGGCGCAGCGCCACGGTCTTCATCACATGGGTGTGGGTGTTGGAGCCATGATCGAAGGGATTGATGTTGTCACGCACCCCATCTTCGTTGACATGGACCAGAAGGTCGAAACCGAGCTTCTGCGCCATCTGATCGCGAAAGGTGATCATTTCGCGGAACTTCCAGGTCGTGTCGACATGCAGAAACGGGAAAGGCGGCTTGGCGGGATAGAAGGCTTTCATCGCCAGATGCATCAGCACCGAGGAATCCTTGCCCACCGAATAGAGCATGACCGGCTTGCTGAACGCAGCCGCGACCTCGCGGAAGATGTGGATGGATTCGGCCTCAAGCCGCTGCAGGTGCGTTAGTGCAATATTCATGGACTGTGAGCGTTCTCTCGTGCCATCCAGACCTTGCATCGACGCATCAGGCACAGTTTTTCAACAGCCCGGTTCAAGCTTCACGTCTGGACATTATGATTTCGTGCCGGCGTTCTAGCAGATCGCCATTGCCGGGAACAATGCCAGAGAGGTCCGCTACCGGGCGGATAGAGAATGAATTTTCCACACAAAGCTTAAAAACCGGAAATTCCTGCCTGACTGGTTGATGGGCCTGAAAGGCAGCGAAAAACTATTGCCGCCACAAGATGCCGCCCGGCCACAGGCTGATGTCACGGGGGCGTAAAGGCCATGCTGGTGATTTTTGATCAGGAGCCGGGCCTCTCCGCACTATCGAAGATCGGACCTAGCCGCTATACCGGACGCAGAAGATGGGCCAGCGGCCGCCTTGCGGCGCGTGGATTTCGAAGGTGATCTTGTTTGCTGCCACCGGAAAGCAGCGTCCCCCAACCCCCGCAATTGTGAACCAGAGCATTGAACCGGCTTTCATCCACAAGACGTCACTTCACGCCTTCGCAGATCAACATTTACTTCTCCATCGTCTGCTTCTTTTCTCCGCCGGTTCTGGGATCGGTGGTCAGCTTTGTGTTCAGCGGCGGCGCCCTGTGGTCCGTCCTGCTGCTCGCCGTGAAGCGGCGGCGCTTCAACATCGACCGGCCGATGCTGGCGATGACCGTGGCGATCTATGCCTATTGCGCCGCGATGATCCTCGCTTCGATCGTCAACAATACGCTCAGGGCTGACGCGGTCTATTTCCTGCCGCTGATAACCTTGCTGTTTTTCCCCCTCTCCTACTCGACCTGGAGCATTACCGAAAAAGCCACCCTTGTGCGCATTGTCGTGCTGGCCAGCATGGCGGCATGTTTTGGCGCCCTGGCTTTGGCCATCGTGCAATATTACTGGCTTGGCATGAGGGCTGAAGGCGGGGCGGGAAATGCGATCATATTCGCCACCGTCGCCTGTCTCAGCGTCATGATGTGCCTAGCCGGCGCCCTGTCGGGCATAGAGAGGGCGTGGAAGCCGTTGATCTTAGCGGCGCTGGCCGGTGCCGTCGCGATTGTCTGTTCGGGTTCGCGCATCATCTGGCTGGCCATGCTGATCGCCGGCATTGCCGTGCTTCTGATCAACCGGCGCAAGCTCACCGGCAAGAATTCCATGCGCCTGCTGCTGATCGCCGCCGGGATCGGGCTGGTGATCGCGGCGGTCGGCTTTCCCATCATATTGGAGCGCGCCGATTTCCTGTTCAGCGACTGGGATGCGCTGAACACCAAGGGCGACCACTCGACGGCACTCGGGCTGCGCGTGGCGCTTTGGCAGATCGGCCTTGGCGCATTCCGCGAGATGCCGATTTTCGGACATGGCATCGCCGCCAGCCGTGACCTCATGCATCAGGGTTTCCAGGACCAGTTCGGCATGGACCGCGGCTTCAGCCATTTCCACAACGGCTTCCTGACGGTCATGGTAGAGGCTGGAATTCTGGGCGCCATCGCGCTGGCTGGGATATTCGTGGTTGCCGCCAGAAATGCGGCCAGGGTGCTGCGCATCAGCGCCGATCCGCTGGAGCGCTTCGGCGCAACGATGCTCGTCGTCACCGTGATCACCTATCTGATCGGCGGGCTGACCGGCATCCTGGTTGGCCATGACATTCTTGATTCGACCTTGATGGTGTTCCTGGTCTGCGGGACATATCTTGCCTCGGGCCGCCAGCAGGCATTGCCGGAAGCATCGGCAGTTGGCTGACAGTTTTCGGACAAGGCCATGAACAAGGCCATGAAAGTGCTGGTCACAGGCGCGACGGGGTTTATAGGGCGCCAGGTCGTGCAACAACTCCGCGAAGCCGGGTTCGAGGTGCGGATCGCCTCCCGCCATCCCGAGCCGGCAAGCGATGCCGTCCTGCTGCCGGCCCCAGATGCGCCGGCCGCAGCGTTCACGGCCATCACGCAGGATGTCAGGCATGTCGTTCACTGCGCCGCCCTGAACAACGACCGCGACGCAAGCGAGGCCGACTATCTGAGTGCCAACGCGGATCTGACCGGACGGCTGGCGCGTGCCGCCGCCGTGCAGGCCGGCGGACGCTTCGTCTATTTGTCGTCGATACGGGCGGTGGCCGGTCCCGGCTTCAGCGGCACCGTCGACGAGAAAACACCCCCTGCCCCGCAATGCGCCTATGGGCGTTCGAAGCGCGAAGGCGAGATCAGGACGCTGGACGCCTACGCGTCCAGGCCCTCCGATGCCACGGCGCTCCGCCTGCCGCCGGTTTATGGCGAAGGCATGAAGGGAAACCTGGCGACGCTGATGCGCCTGGGTGGCATGCCTGTGAATTTGCCGCTGCCCGCGGCGCTCTTTAGCGGCATGCGATCGCTGATGTCATGCGAAGCGGCAGCGCGGACTGTGGTGTATTTGTTGAGCTGTCCGCAGCCGCTTCGGCCCGTCTATGTCGCTTGCGACCTCCCTCCTCTCCCAATCTCGGCAGTCCTCGGCGCCTTCCGGCAGGGTTTTGGGCTCTCGTTGCGGCTGTCTGCCGTGCCTGCCGGCCCGATACGGGCGGCGGCGACCTTGCTGGGCAAAGGCAAGGCATGTGACGCGATGACAGCGACTCAGATTTGCGATCCGTCGCTGCTGGTTGCCGAAGGCTGGGTGCCACAGACCGATACGCTCGAGCGGCTGGCTGAACTTGCGCGGCGCCATAGATCAGGTACCGCTCAGCCCCGGTAGATTGTGCCGATGAGAATGCGAATATCCAGGCCGATCGAGGCCGTCTTCAGATATTCGGCATCGGTTTCGGCGCAGAGCTTGGGATCCGACATGTCGATCCCCCTGACCTGGGCGAGGCCGGTTATGCCAGGGAGCGCCTGCAGCACGCCCAACTCTCTTCGGTGCCCGATCAGTTCCGTCTGCGTGGGCAGGCATGGGCGCGGCCCGACGAGGCTCATCTCGCCTTTCAGGACGTTCCAGAGCTGCGGCAACTCGTCGATCTTGGTCCCGCGCAAAACCTTCCCGACGGCGGTGACGGAATTGGCCGGCGCCTCGTGCGTCGGCAAGGACGGCGTTCCCTGATGCATGGTGCGCAGCTTGTGACAGGCAAAGAGCGCGCCTGCGCGCCCGACCCGAACTTGCGAAAAGATGGCGGGCCCGGGCGATGTCGCCCGGATGACCAGCATCGCGACCACCAACACCGGCGATGTCACCACCAGCATCGCGGCCGCGACAACGAGATCGAAGGCCCGCTTCGCGTCCATGCTCTAGATCCGGCGCCAGAGGAAAGCCAGATAAAGCCCAAGCGTTCCCAAAAACGTCTGTCGGTAGACGCCGCTCCTGCGCAGCAGGCGCAAGCGGCGAACGACATTGCCCTTGCGTGCCCTTATGAACAGGCCGAGGCAGGCCGCCGCATCCTTGGTGAGGATATCGCGGTTGACGGCGAGGCCGCCGAGATTGGTGTCGGTCCAGCCGGCAAACTCGCCCCTGGACAGGCGCGCGAGCCTGGAAAGCCTCGCCTTCCAGGAGACATTGGCGCCAACCAGATTTGCCGCGTGCTGGCGGTAGCGCACCAGGGGCCGCGGATCGTAGCGGACAATGCCGCCGGCGGCGGTGACGATCAGGTAGGCCCACCAGTCGTGGCTGACGAACTCCGTCCTTGCCGATGCCTTGGCCAGGAGGTCACGCGCGGTGCGGTTGATCATCATCGTGTTGCCGCCGGCGATGCTCTGTACGAGGGCATTGCGAAACGATGGCGGCTGCCCGAACAGCGGCGAATGGCCTTCGGCGGTTCCGGTTTCGGAAATGGTCGCGGTTCTGGAGCAGAACAGAAGCGGGGTCGCCGCATCCAATGTCTCGATCCAGCGCAGCGCGCTTTCCAGCCGGTCGGGCTCCCAGACGTCGTCCTGGTCGCAAAAGGCGTAGCAGTCGGCATCGATGCGCGGATCGACGATCATCGAACGGAAATTGGCGGCGAAGCCCCGGCACGGTCCTTCCACCAGGGTCAGCCGGCCCTTGTGCCAGCGGGCCTGCCACGCGCGGATCAGATCGGTCGTGCCGTCCGTGGAGCCGTCGTCGGAGACCCACAGGTCTATGTGGGGATGCGACTGCGCGAGCAGCGACTCCAGCTGCTCGGCGATGAAGGCCGCGCCGTCCTTCGTGCCCAACAGAACGGCCACGCGCTGGTCTTGTCTGATCACGGGTTTAGAATCACCTGAACTGCCCGAAATGGCTATCGGATTGGTTTCAATAGCCAATCACGGCCATCTGCGACAGAGTCTAGCCGACTTGTCCGACTGTTTTCGGTCTGGTTTCCTGGCGTGCGCCGCCGATTGGTTTTTCCGCCTGATACAGCGCCGCAAGCACGGCAAGTGCCGCCGCCTTGTCCTGGTCACGCATTGCCGCCTGCAGTATCGTCAGCGCGGCCTGGATCCTGGGCCATTCCACGACATCGGTCCGCAGGCCGAAAATCTTGGCAATATCGAGCTTGACGATCTCCTCGTTCTCGCCCTGAAGCGTCTCGTGCAGCTTCTCGCCGGGCCTGATGCCGGTGAAACGGATCGGAATGTCGGTGTAGGGGCTCTTGCCGGCCATGCGGATCATGGTTTCGGCGACCTCGAGGATCGGCACGGGCTTGCCCATGTCGAGCATATAGATGGCATAGTCGTCCTTGCCCTCGCGCCGCTCCGAATCGGCGGCCGACATGATGACAAGGTCGACGGCCTCGGCCACGGTCATGAAATAGCGCGTCATGCGCCGGTCGGTGATGGTGACTGGGCCACCCGCCTCGATCTGCGCCTGGAAGATGGTGGCCACGGAGCCGTTGGAGCCAAACACGTTGCCAAAGCGCACGGCGATGAATTTGGTGCCGGAGCGACGCCCGCCGAGCCCGGTGGCATGCGTCCCATGCAAGGAACTGACGATCTGCTCGGCCGCCCTTTTGGTGATGCCGAGCACCGAGGTGGGGTCGACCGCCTTGTCGCTCGAAATCAGCAGGAACTGCGGCACCCCGCATTTGGCGGCGACTTCGGCGCAGGCGAGCGTTCCGAAAATGTTGGTCTGAATGGCCGATTCCCAGTTCTCCTCGAGCAGCGGCACATGCTTCAGCGCCGCGGCATGGAAGATGATGGCCGGCTTGAATTCGCTGACAACGCGCGTCATCTGGCGCCGGTCGGTGACATCGATGATGCGACACTTCAGCCGATCATGGTCCTTTTCGTCAACGGACTGGTCGAGCTGGAAAATGCCGAATTCCGAGATATCGGCGACCAGAACGGCCTCGGCGCCGAGTTCCAGGGAGCGCTTGACCAGGATGCGGCCGATGGAGCCGGCACCGCCGGTCACCAGGACGCGCTTGCCGCTGACGAAAGCACCGATGCGCTCGATGTCGGGAGGCACGGTCGAACGGCGCAGGATCGTTTCCATCTCGACGGCGTCGAGAACCAGCTTGCCGCCCTGCCCGAGCTCCGAGAAGCCGGAGAACTGGACGACGGCGATGCCGCTGTGGCGTGCGACGCGAACCAGCTCCGAATACTCCTCGATCTCGCGTTCGGCGCCGTTGCCGAAAATCAGCAGGTCGAGATTCTCGGTGCCCTTGGTGTATTCCTCCAGCACTTCGACAAGGCGCGGGCGGAGCGCCACCACCGGAACGCCCTGGATCCGCGTGCCCCGCCGCGCCTCGCTCTCAATGGCCATGATGCCGGCGATGGCATACTCGGCCGGCTGCGCCGTGCGCGTGAAACGGATGATCACGTCGGCCTCGCTCAGCCTGCCGATGAACAGTGCCTGCTTGACCAGCTTGTTGTTGGTAGCGCGGCCGAGGATGCGCCAGCTCGCGCCGTCGCGAAGGAACCGGTAGTAGAGCCGGGGCGCCGATATGATGGTGAAGGAGACCAGGAAGAAGACGATGAACTGGCGCTCGTTGAGGCCGATCACCGGCTGGAAGGCGCGAAACGCCAGCGAGGCGCTATAGAGCAGCACAGTCAAGGTCGCGCAGCCCTTCAGGATGTTGAAGAAGTCGGGCGTCGAGGCGAACCGCCACACGGTGTTGTAGAGGCCGCAATATCTGAACAGCAAATGGCTGAGAACGACAATGCTCGCCCAGAATGCCAGGCCTGTAGGTGAGAACGTATCGAACGAAAGATTCGACCGCGACAGCACCAGGCTGAGCACCATCGCGATCAGGACCATGACGATGTCCTGAAGCATGATGATGGCGCGCCGTATCTTCGGCCGAAGTCCGGACACGGCTTCTACGTATGAGGTCATTGGCTAGTACTGAACTCCAGGCGCGAAGATAGTAGCGCTAAAGTGGCGCCAGATCGACTGTCATCCGCCACCGGCCACCTATCAGAGTGCCAAATCTTCAACCCGCCGCCCTCTATCGCATAGCGCGGAGTTGGGGGCATCGCCAGAGAATTTTTGCAAAGAGGTGGGGTTAAGAGACTGGGGTGCAGGGCTGCCACAGTGCCCCAGGCTCCGCTGCAGCCGTCATAGAAGGCAGCGGCAAAGGCATTTGCGCTCACGGCGCTTTTGATACTTCCATCGAAGCGGGTTGAACCGCATCCGCTATGGAGATGATCGTCGAAAGCTTGTCGGTCTTTCCCCAGAAGGCCATCGGCTCATAGTCTGGATAGGGATAGTGGCCAAGGTTGAGCTCTATCTTCCAGCCATATTCCCGAATCCAGGTCTCAACCAATCTACGAACCGAAATCGGCTTCCCCGAGCAGATGTTGATCGGGCCAATGTCTTGCCCCAGCGTCGCAAGTGTACAAAGAAACCTTGAAACAGTCGTCACCGGCAGATAGTCGCGTAACTGCTCACCGCCGGACATGTCGAAGACTTTCTTTCTTTCTGTAACCGCATTACGCAATTGCGAAAGAAGCGAGTTGGAGGACTGACCGTCGCCATACAGATAAAATAATCTTGCCCAAACGAGATTAAATCTATGTTGGGCCGAGAGAAATTGCAATTGCCTGTGTAAGGTGTTCTTAGCAAATCCGTAGCAATTGCTCGGCAAGCATATGGTCTCCTCACCGAGAGCGCCAGATTGCATACCATATTCGAAGCAAGTTCCTGTCACAGTTAGCGCCGGCAATCCGGTCTTTACGAGCCGAGCGAGGAATGAGTACTGGTCCGGCAGTTCTTTCTCAAAATGGTGCGGCGAGTGATAGTTCGGCAATCCATCCCATGCAAGATGGATAAGCACGTCCGGCGAACCTAAGCTCTGCCAGTCAGGCTCGTCGCCAGCGCCTATGGCAATCTGCCGGACTTCCGTCCCCATCTGCAGGAACTCATCCGGCAGACGCGAAGCGTCGCGCACGCACGCTGTCGTTTCATGACCGCGCCGACACAGTTCGGCCAGGACATGACGTCCAATAAATCCTGTCGCGCCTGTTACCGCGACGCGCATCAAAATACCTTGAGTTCGGGTATGGACGTCACGAAGCGTGCACCCCATTCGCGGACGTATGCAAGTTGGCTGGTTATCTCTTCAGACAGATTCCATGGAAGGATAACTATGTAGTCTGGCTTTTCGTCGCGAATCTTTTCCTCGCCGGCGATTGGAATCCTGCTTCCTGGCATGAACTTCCCCTGCTTGGCAGGATTGAGGTCCACCACAACGCTTATCAGGTCTGGCCGAATACCGGCGTAGTTGAGGAATGTGTTACCCTTTGCAGCGGCACCGTAGGCGACAACCTTCTTTCCGTCGTCCCGCGCTGCTATGAGAAATGAAAGCAGCGCGTTCTTTGCATGATTGGTTCTCGCCTGGAAACCGGCATAACCTTCGCGAGAAGTGAGGCCCGCAGCCCTCTCACGCGCCAGCATCGCTTCAACAGAGGTGCGTTTTTCGCGCTTCCCCGTGTCTTTCCTCTGCGCGAATACACGCAAGCTGCCACCATGAGTCGACAACTCTTCGACATCGAAGACAGACAAGCCATTCGCGTCGAATATTTGATCTACTGCGGTCAAAGATAGATAGGAGAAATGCTCATGATAAATCGTATCGAACTGGACGAGATCACGTAGATTGAGCAGGGAAGGAAATTCGAAAGTCGAAACGCCGTTCGGTTTCAAGATCCTCGCAAACCCCTTCACGAAATCATTGATATCCGGCACGTGAGCGAGCACATTGTTCGCGGCGGTAAGGTCAGCACTCCGGCCCTCGTTCGCCAGCTTTTGACCGAGTGCCTCGCCGAAAAACGACTGGACTATGTCGATCCCCTTTTCGCGCGCTGCCCTGGCAGTGCTTTCAGTAGGTTCGATGCCAAGACATGGAATGTCGGCTGCCTTGAAATATTGCAACAGATAGCCGTCATTGGCAGCAACTTCGACCACGTGGCTAGCGGGGCTGAGGCCGAACCGTGCAGTCATTGCCTCACAATAGTGTTTGGAATGCTTAAGCCAGGAGGCCGAAAAGCTGGAGAAATACGCATATTCCTGGTCAAATAGTTCGTCAAACCTGGCAAAATCCTCTGTTTGCACCAGCCAACATTGAGTGCAAACGAGAACGCGGAGCGGAAACCACTTCTCCGGACCCCGCATTGCCTCTGCAGTTAGATATGCGTTCGAAGGGGGCGCGCTGCCCAAGTCGACGAAGCTCTGCGTGACCGGTGCACGGCAGTGTCTACAAATCATGTCTTCAAACTCTCGAATGCGCTTGTGATGAAAGGATGGCCTTCGTCGCGAGCCGAGCGCTCGGTGATGGCCAAGGGCCATTCGATGCCGAATGCGGGATCGAGCATGTTGACGGCGTCCTCCGCCTCGGCGGCGTAGGGAGCCGTGTGGAAATAGAGCATCTCGCAATCGCTGCATAGCGTCTGAAAGCCATGGGCGAAGCCTTCGGGAATGTAGAGACTGCTATGATTTTCGGCGCTTAGAACAGCGCCATACCATTTGCCAAATGTGGCAGACCCCTTCCGAAGATCGACGGCAACGTCGAAGACCTCGCCGCGCAAACACGACACGATCTTCGTCTCTTGATAGGGCTCACGCTGAAAATGCATGCCGCGCGCCGCTCCGGTGTTTCGTGTCAGCGTGTGATTGATCTGGACGATCTTGCGCCCCTCAAGGAAGGAGGCAAACTCGGTGGTGCAGAACAACCGCTCCAAGTAGCCGCGGTGATCGCCGATGACCTTCCGCGCAATCAACAGAAGCCCGGCCAGGGGCGTTTGCTCGACGGAAAAACGCGCGCTCATGGGACGGGGCTATCCAGATAGCTGCCGATCTGTTCCCGACACAGCTCAGCCATGTCTTGGTCGCGCGTCCAGGCGTCATGCCATTGAACCGTCTCTTCGAGCGCGCGACGAAGCCTCCAGCGGGGCTGCCATTTCAATCTGACCCGGGCCTTTGAACTCGACAGGGTCAGCATGCCTGCCTCGTGCGGACGCTCGCCGTCGAAAATCTCCCAGCGCGTCTGCGGACGCAAGGCGTGCAGTGTCTCGACGATCCAGCGTACCGGCTTGGCGTCATCCTCGTCCGGGCCAAAATTCCAGCCTTCGGCGAAGCCGACATTGTCGCGCCACAACGCTTCGGCCACCAACAGATAGCCAGACAATGGCTCGAGCACGTGTTGCCAAGGACGGGTCGCTTCGGGTGAACGGATGACGAGTGTTTCATTGCGATCGATGGCGCGTAGAAAATCTGGCACCAACCTGTCTGCCGACCAGTCCCCGCCACCTATGACGTTGCCGGCGCGGGCAGTCGCGACGCCTACGCCCGCCGCGGCCAGGAACGAACGGCGGTACGCCGCGGTTACAAGTTCGGAGCAGCCTTTGCTGCTCGAATAGGGGTCGTGACCTCCCATCGCCTCGTCCTCGCGATAGGCCCAAACCCATTCGCGATTCTCGTAGCATTTATCGGTGGTGACGTTGACGACCACCTTGACGGACGGCGTATGTCGAACGGCCTCCAGGAGATGCGCGGTGCCCATGACGTTCGTTGCATAGGTCGCAAGCGGGTCGGAATATGAGCGGCGCACCAGCGGTTGGGCCGCCAGATGCAGCACGATTTCGGGCTCCGCGGACAAAACTGCGTCGCGTAGCCTGCCGGCGTCGCGAATGTCGCAGCGCAAGTCTGCCTCAAGGAACCTGCTCACTCCAGCGATATCATAGAGCGATGGGGTGGTGTCCGGGTCCAATGAGAGGCCGGTGATCCTCGCTCCCATCGTCGAAAGCCAGATGCAAATCCAGCTACCCTTGAAGCCGGTGTGACCCGTAACAAGAACTCTTTTGCCGGCCCAGAAATCCGGGTTGGGATTGACGGCTGTCATTGCCACACTCGCCATGGCGCCTTGCCGCCCTCCCACAACGCCTCGAGCTGGTGGCGATCACGCAACGTGTCCATGGGTTGCCAGAAGCCATTGTGGCGCCAGGCCGCAAGTTGACCATCCGACGCGAGGGTCTCGAGGGGCTCCCTCTCCCAAACCGTCGCGTCGCCGGAGATGCGGTCGATCACCTGCGGCTCCAATACGAAGAACCCTGCGTTGATCACTCCCCCATCAGCCTTCGGTTTTTCCTGAAATGATTTGACGTCATCACCGTCCAGGTTAAGCGCGCCGAAGCGGCCAGGCGGTGTCGCGGCCGTAAGCGTTGCGAGCTTGCCGTGGTGACGATGAAACTCAATGGTTGCCGCAATGTCTATATCACCAACGCCGTCGCCATAGGTGAAGCAGAAAGTCTCATCGCCTATGTATTCACGCACGCGACGAAGGCGTCCTCCCGTCATGGTGCTATCTCCAGTGTCAATAAGCGTAACCTTCCAATCCTCGGCTCGACTCTGATGAGTTACCATCTGGTTTTTTGCAATGTCAAAAGTTACGTCACACATATGCAGGAAGTAATTTGCAAAATATTCCTTGATCATATACCCTTTATAACCGCAACAAACTATAAATTCATTTATACCGTGCGCTGAATAGCTCTTCATAATATGCCAAAGAATCGGTCGGCCGCCAATTTCTACCAATGGCTTGGGTCGAATAGACGTCTCTTCCGCCAATCGCGTACCGAGTCCGCCGGCGAGTATCACCGCTTTCATTCATAAGCTCCATAGATCCGGGAAGGCGTCGACTACGAGCGCCTAGTTTGCTGGCCCTATTTCCCAAGCTGCTGTTGGCGACATCCTCGATGGATAGTATGCCTTGCCATCGGGGAACGGATGCTTCACCACCGGATGATAGGGTAGCTCCCCGACGGAGCCTCGCACAACCGCCTTCATGAATGGCGAAACGACGGTCCGATATCCGTTCTTGGCAGCTTCGACCGCGAGGATGCCGGCAAGTTCTGCAAACGATAGGTCAGCCGGCAGTTCTCTCAAGAGATTCTCCAGGCGCTTGGCAGGAGCCAACCAAAACATTGGCGTGAAAGTGTCAACACTGCGCTGCAAAAAGACGTCTCCATGATAGCCCGAATGGTATGAAGGGCGGCCATGGTAGGGGCATATCTCGCCATTGCGGTAAGTGCGATAGCCTCCGGTCCAGAGCATGGTCGCGCTATCAGAGTGCAAGGTGCCGCCGACGAAGGCGACATCATCCTGAACCTCACACAGCCCGATTGCCTCGGAAACCCAGTCGGCAGCGTCGATCGCGAGCGCCGAATCCACAACCGCGATGTATTCATAGTCGCTCGACTTTGCGCGAATGACGTCCATCAGCTCGGATACGGTGCTCACAGAGCCCTCGACCTTGCCGTCTGCTCCGCTTTGGTGGGTCGCGATCACAAGCGTTCCTGGCAGTTCGCCGGCCTTGCGCCGGAGCCGCCACATGCCGGCGTGGCCAAACAGCGCGTTTTCGGCGATTTCAACTCTGTCAGCGAGCCCCGTTAGCTCGAGATGCTGCGTCAGAACGTGGCTCTGCGAAGTGAGAGTAAAGGGCTTTACCGACGGGTCAGCCGAGGCCGTCGATTGGGAGTGCATGCGCCAGGAATAGATAATTTCGTTCATATGAATCGGAGTGGCCCCATCACGGATAAACCTCAAGAAGGTATCCCAATCGTGACAACCATCCGCCTTGTCGTCCGTGTAGGCTTCCAGTCTCAGCGCCACGTCTCGACGGATCGCACACATGTGCGCCACGTAGCAGCAACCGTAGAACATGATGGGATCCCAATCTCTCTTCATGAAGGGACTGGAGCGCGCGGAATGCACACCGCATTTGTCTTCGTCCGAATAGACCAATTCCGGACGACCGTGGTCGATCAGAAAGGTGGAGATCACTGCCATGGCATCGGAGGTAATGAGGTCATCGGAATCCATCGGCAGGATGTAGTCGCCTGTCGCGTTTTCGAGACCAACCCGCATACCGCCTAAAATACCCTTGTTCTTTTCCACCCGGACAAGGGTAGCGCGATTGCTTGTCGAGGCAATTTCCTGAAGCGTCGCAACCGTGTCAGGATCGGTTGATCCGTTGTCGACCAGAATCCACTCCAGCTTTTGATGGCTCTGGTTGTTGACGCATTGAGCAAGCTCAAGGAGGAAACGGCGCTCGGTATTATAGGCCGAGGTAACCACCGACAGGGTGAGTTCTTCAGTTCGACTCGGGCCTAGTGTGCCCGGCATGCGCGCGGCCACCCTCCGGTCGAGCCAGGCTTGATAGTCCTCCGACGGAAGATCGCGCCAGTTCCAGCCCGGCTTCGGATTGAACCATGGCTTGGAGCGATCGAAATTGACGTTGTAGTACGGATCGTCGATTTCGCCCCAGCGAGCGACAAACCGATCGAGTTCCGCCGAGAAGACCCCTTCCTTGGACAGGGACTCGAAATGGTAGAGCTCAGCCGACGGTTCCTGCACGACGCTGTGCCCCAGGTCGCGCAGGCGCAAACAGAAATCGACGTCATTGTAGTTGAGGGGGAAGCTTTCATCGAAGCCGTTCAGTTCCCAAAACAAACGGGATCCGACCATTAAGCAAGCTCCAGTCACCGCGACGACTTCGCGAGTCAGATAGGCCTCCAAATTGGGACCATACTCACGAGCGGGGCGGCCGATCATGGCATGCGTAGGGCCGGAATCCTGAAACACCACGCCTGCATGCTGAATCGTGTCGTTCTCGAACAGGAGCTTCGCACCAACGCATCCGACACCATCGAGGGCACAGATGCGTACCATGCTCTCGATCCAGTCCGGTGTCTTGACCTCGATGTCGTCATTCAACAGCACAAGGTATTCTCCTTGGGCCATTCGCGCTGCTTTGTTGATCTTTTCGGCGAGGTTGAGAACTGGGCTTTCATATCGAACAAGCTTGTGCCGCGGAAAACGTTGCAAGGCCTCCTGCGCTGCGGGTGGAAGCGGCTCATTGCAAGAGACCACGATTTCGAAGTTCGGGTATGTGGACCGTGCGAGACTGTCCAAGCAATTCTGCAGGATGTTTGTACTCCGGCCACGAATGACGCCATTTCGGCCAGCCGTTGGAATCACAATGGAGACCAAAGGAGCAGGGTTGGGTATGTCGGGAACAGGCCTCCAATTGCCTGGGTAGTTGGTGGCGTGAATGCTCCCTTCAATACCCCTGCGCTTAAAGCAATCTTCAAGCGCCTCCCTTTGTCTTTCCAATATTCCTGCCTTGGCATCGAGATCACCGGCAGTGCTGGTGGCTCCAACGCGCCAATGATACAATACCTTTGGTATATGGACGACTTTTGAGGTTTTTTCCGCAATACGCAGCGCAAGATCGTAATCTTGCGTCCCGTCAAACTCCGGCCGAAAACCTCCGACGGTGTTCACCAAATCCTTGCGATAAACTGAGAGGTGCCCTGTGCACATCCTTGTTAACAGATGCACTGGCGACCAATCAGGCTTGAAGTACGGCGCGTAGAACTCGCCGTCCGAGTTGGTCTTGTCCTCGTCACTGTAGATCAGATCGACTTCCGGATAGGCACCGATGACGCGCGCATTCTCGAGCAAGGCATCAGGGTGTAGAGTGTCGTCATGGTCCAGCAGGACGACATATTTGCCGCGAGCGCGCCGCAAAGCCTCGTTCGTTGCTTCCGAAATTCCATGATTTCTGTCGCATTCCACGACGGCAAACCGAGGGTCCGCGGCAGCATATTCCTTCAATGTTCGTACAACATTGGAATCGGTGGACCCGTCATCAACGAGAATGTGTTCCCAAATCCCAAACGACTGGTCCGCCACCGAATCGAGCATCGCCCGCAGTGCGCCGTCGTCCGTGTTGAAGACCGGCGTCAGAATCGAGAAAAGGAGTTCTTCAGGATCGTGACGGCTGTCCGCGAAATCGCTTACTTGCCGAAAATCAGGGACAATGTGCTTGCCGAGAACGGATGAGGCGTTGCCATTCATCTGGCGCCAGATGCTGCGGCGAACAACATCTCTGTGCCAGGCGTCGCCGGGTGAATTGGCGTTGGCGGCACGGCTCAATCTCGACCATAGGCCCGGTATGCCCTCATGCCGCAGCACAATCCAGCCTATCTTCAACAGGGGCCGCACGCCGCCGGCACGCCGGCGCATGGTCCTGGCAAGGCGGACCGTCTTGCGAGGCGCTATCAACACCTGAATCGCTCGCGACTGCCTGGAGATCAAACGGCGAGCAGAACCAAGCAAACGAGCTATCTTTCTCGCGATCACTCGGACCGCTCTTAGCGGCCCGGTTATTCGCCAACTGTTTGAGGCCCGCAGCGCAGCGACCTCTCCCCGGTATGAATGAAGTTCGCCTTTCAGCGCCTTGATAGTGTCCTCGGCGCTTGCGAATGCCTCCTGCAGTTTCGCTCTTGCTTCCAGCGATGCCGACAATTCGTCTTGCGCTGACGAGAGCCGCTCGCGGATGCCCTGCACTTCCTCACTGAACCTCTGCGTCTTCTCGCCAAGATGAGCGACTTCCGCCTCGAGATTCGCGATTGAATCCTCGGGATGAACCGTTCTCGCCGTGAGGGAAGCCCCGGCAGAGAAATGTGCCCGCTCATACATTTGACCGTCATATGGCAATCGACCAGGCAAAACCTGTTCGATCTCGCCGCGAATGCGCTCCCTGCCCAGTCGATTGTCTTCTGGCAGTCCCTTGCGCAAAATGACGCAGGAGTTTGTGAACTCTATCGAATCGATCGTCGCGAGCCACGTGAGATCAGTCGGGCCAATATCGTGCTGATTGAGGATGGGAATGACGAGTTCCCATGATTGTTGATCCACATCCCAATGTTCATGATTGACGACATCGGCGAGCCGCTTGAAGAAGGACATAGCCGAGCCAGGCGTGAAGAGCCCCCCTTGGAGCTCCGGGAAGTAGCTGGCGTGCATGTCCTCCACGACGTAGATTCCGTCTCGCGCCAGCTTCGGAAACAGCAGCAGGAACGATTTGATCATGTCGCCTGACCGGTGCGAACCGTCATCGATCACGATGTCGAGCGTTGCGCTAAGTGTGGCGCTCCATTCGGGATTCGTGGCGTCGGCAACTATCACGCCGATGCGTTCGTCGTCGAATGTCAGTCGGCCGACTGCTTGGTCGATGTCGACGCCTGTTATCTCCCGGGCATGCTTGAAATATTTAGCCCAAATCTCGAGCGAGCCGCCATTCTGCACACCGATTTCGAGCAGACGAAGCGGCTTGTGGCGCAGCGGCTCGAAGAGCCTTTCGTACATGTTGAGGTAGTGTTCCCACTTGTCTGACACTTTGCCACGGTGTGCGTCAAATAGCTCATTGAGCGGTCTTTGCGTCATTCAGCATCTTCGCGATTCACCGTTTTTTGGGATTTTCCAGCTGTGTTCGGCGGCCTTGACCGCCAACAGCTCCCTCAACAGCCCACGCTCTCCTGCGGGGTTATGATCCTTGCATTTGAATTCGGCGCCGTGATAGAGGACCGGCTGACCAGAAGCAATAGCTTGCTTCGAGGGTGGCCATGGCCGCCCAAAGTCGCCGAATAAGGATGGGTCGGCTGGTAATTGAGGTAGGTTGACGCCGGTCCTGTTGGCATGATGCGCATCGTATCAACCAGATTTGATGGTTCTTGGCCCCAGTGAGAGGCACGATGCTGGCGACAATCCCTCAGAACGAATGACGTGTGCTCTATCGCGAGTAGTGGAGACGCCTGAGTTTGGTTTGAGCGTCACCGAGTTTCCCTGAATTGGCCGATGAAATGACAGTTATGACTTTCCCCGACGCCGTCACGGACATCAGCGAGGCCATCAAGAAACACCATCTGGCGACGACGTTTGGCTGGCAAGATATCGCCCAGCGCTATCGCCGTTCACGGATCGGGGCATTCTGGCTCACCATCAACATGGGCGTGATGATCGGTGCCCTGGGGCTTATTTTCGGCAATCTTTTTCGAACGCCGATGCAAGAGTTCCTTCCGTTTGTCGGATGCGGCCTGATTGTCTGGGGTTTCATCTCCTCTTGTCTAAGCGACGGCTGCACCAGCTTCATAGGCGCCGAAGGCATCATCCTCCAAGTCCGAATGCCTTTGTTCACTCATGTGATGAGGACACTTTGGCGCAATACAATAGTGTTTGCGCATAATCTGGTGGTCATACCCGTTGTGTTGGTCATTGTAGCAGCACCTATCTCATGGGTCGCGATACTAGCCTTGCCTGGGTTCATACTCGTCTCGCTAAACCTTCTGTGGATGATGCTTGTCCTTGCGACAATTTGCGCGCGCTTCCGCGATATGACGCAGGTGATGCAAAACTTTCTTCAAGTGATTTTCTATCTGACCCCAATCATCTGGCAGACGAAGACATTGCCGGCGGGCATGCCTCAGTACCTTTTCGATTTGAATCCATTTTACCATCTGATTACGCTGATCCGTGGTCCGTTGCTCGGCCAGATTCCGTCACCTCTCACCTGGCTTTACGCAATAGCGATGTTAGCCGTTGGTTGGCTGTTCGCGTTGTGGCTGTTCGGCCGTTATCGCAAGCGCATCCCGTACTGGTTGTAGTTGAATGGCTAAGATTCATCTGGATAAGGCCTCGGTCTCCTTTCCCGTTTACAACGCTGCGAGCCGGTCTTTGAAGAACCGGGTTCTGAAGGTTGCGACCGGCGGCGCCATCGAAAGACGATTCGACGGGCTGGTCGTCGTCAAAGGTCTCGACGAGATTGACCTCGCAATCCATGAGGGCGAACGAGTAGGGCTTGTCGGCCACAACGGTTCCGGGAAGACGACGCTGCTTCGATTGCTTTCAGGCATCTACGCGCCGACCTCGGGAAGCGCGGCAATCGACGGCGAATGCGTCTCGCTTATCAACATTGGGCTTGGCATAGACCCCGAAGCTACAGGGCGTGAAAATATCAAATTGCGGGCCGCAATGATGGGCATGACGGCGAAGGAACTTAGCTCGAGATACGATGAAATTGCAGAGTTCTCAGGGCTTGGAGACTTTTTGGACATGCCCTTCCGTACATATTCCTCAGGGATGCAGCTGCGGTTGGCTTTCGCGACTTCAACTTCAATCCGACCCGAAATTCTGATCATGGACGAGTGGCTTTCGACAGGCGATGAAGACTTCAAGGATCGAGCAAGACAACGGCTCAACGAGATCGTGAGCTCGACCAAGATCCTGATCTTGGCCAGCCATTCGAGGGAATTGCTGCTAGGGAATTGCGATCGATTAATTTGGCTGGAGCACGGCCGGGTAAGAATGGATGGCCCGGCTAAAGCGATTGCGGATGAGTATTTCGGCCGATAGCGGTCGTGGCGTCAGCTTTCGCCGCCTCCTGCGGCGTCCCATCATGCAATGCTCGAACGACCGAGCTCGTTCACGCGCCCAATCACTGCCTCGTCTCGCCATCCATCAGCCGGCGCACCACCTTCTCCGTCGACCCCCGCCACGCCGGCGCGGTCCATCCAAACGTGGCCGCGAATTTCGCGCTGGAAAGCCGCGAATTGGCCGGGCGCTTTGCCTTGGTCGGATAGTCACTGGTCGCGATGTCGCGTACCCGCGCATGAGGGCCGCCAGACGCCTGGCTTGTGTCCATGATCTGGCGGGCAAAGCCACTCCAGTTCGTCTCCCCGCTGCCCGCCAGGTGATAGACGCCGTAGGCGGCAAAGTTGCTGTCGCCCTGCAGCATCGCCGCCGCATGCACAACGGCGTCGGCGATGTCGAGTGCTGAGGTTGGATTTCCCCATTGGTCGGCTACCACCGAAATCTCGTCACGATCGGCGGCAAGCCTGAGCATGGTCTTGACGAAATTCCTGCCGAAGGGGCTGTAGACCCAGGCCGTGCGCAGGATGAGGTGGCGCGGATTGGCCGCCGCCACGGCTTTTTCGCCGGCAAGGTTGGAGGCGCCGTAGACGCCGAGCGGCGCGCTCGCGTCGGTCTCGACATAGGCGCTGTCCTTTGCACCGTCGAAAACATAGTCGGTCGACAGGTGGATCACAGGAACACCGAGGCGCGCCGCTGCCTCCGCCACCTTGCCCGCGCCAACGGCATTCACCGTGAAGGCCAGGTCAGGCTCGTCCTCGGCCTGGTCGACAGCGGTGTAGGCAGCGGCCGAAACGATGATGTCCGGACCTGCCGCCGCCAGCGCCTCGAATACGGTCTCGGGCCGCGCCAGGTCGAGCGCCGGCCGGCCGACGGCGATCACCTCCACGCCCGTGACCGCGCGCGCCACCTCGCACAGGCTGGTAGCGACCTGGCCCTCGCGTCCGGTGACGACAAGCCTCACGCCGCGCCCTTCCTGTCTTCAGCCGGGCTGTCTTCAACCGGGCTCTGGCCCAGCCGCTCGCCGGCATAGCGATGCTCGCGAATCGGTCCCCACCACCATTTGTTCTCGAGGAACCAGTCGACCGTCCTTGCCAGGCCGCTGTCGAAATTCTCCTTTGGCGACCAGCCGAGGTCACGGCTTATCTTGGAGGCGTCGATGGCATAGCGGCGGTCGTGGCCGGGGCGGTCGGTGACGAAGGAGATCAGGTCGCGGTAGCGCTTGCCACCGGCGCGCGGCCTTCTCAGGTCGAGAAGATCGCAGATGGTCTCGACGACGCCCAGATTGGTGCGCTCGGAATTGCCACCTACATTGTAGCTCTCGCCCGCTTGCCCCTTTGTCGCGACAAGCTCGAGCGCGCGCGCGTGATCCTCGACGAACAGCCAGTCGCGCACATTGGCGCCGGCGCCGTAAACCGGCAGCGGCTTTTCGTCGAGCGCGTTCAGAATGACCAGCGGAATGAGCTTTTCGGGGAAATGATAGGGGCCGTAATTGTTCGAACAGTTGGAAAGCACCACCGGCAGGCCATAGGTCTCATGCCAGGCGCGCACCAGATGGTCCGACGCCGCCTTGGAGGCGGAGTATGGCGAGGACGGCGCATAGGGCGTCTCCTCGACGAACATGCCGCCGTCGAAGGGAAGATCGCCGAACACCTCGTCGGTCGAGACATGGTGGAAGCGGAAGCGGGCCTTGCGGTCCTCCGGCAAGCCGCGCCAGTATTCCAGGGTCGTATTCAGCATCCGGTAGGTGCCGACGATATTGGTCTCGATGAAGGTGCCTGGACCGTCGATCGAGCGGTCGACATGGCTCTCGGCGGCGAGGTTCATGACGATGTCGATGTCGTCACGGCGCAATATGTCGAGCACCGCCCGCTCGTCGCAAATGTCGGCCTGCTCGAAGCGGTAATTGTGCGCATTCTCGATCGGCCGCAGCGAGGCGAGGTTGCCGGCATAGGTGAGCTTGTCGAGATTGGTCACCCGGTAGGCCGGATTGGCGCACAAATGCCGGCACACGGCCGAGCCGATGAAGCCGGCGCCGCCAGTCACCAGGAAGTTCATGCCGCTCTCCTTCCACGAACAGTCCTCATGGGAACACCTCCGCGACGGCAAGGAGCGGCGCCTTGAGATCCTTGTCCGAAAGCTGGAACCCGCCCGATATCGCCGGCCATTCAATGCCGATTGCGGCGTCGTCGAAACGGATCGACCGGTCATGCGCGGGCGAATAGGTATCGGTGACCTTGTAAAGAACCTCGGTATCCGGCACGAGCGTGATGAAACCGTGGGCGAAGCCCTTCGGCACCAGGATCTGGTTGCCCTTCTCGGCCGAGACTTCGAGGGCGACCCATTTTCCGAAGCTTTTCGAGCCGCGACGGATGTCGACCGCGACGTCGAGGATCTTACCTCTGATGACGCGCAGCAGCTTGTCCTGGGCGCGCGGCGGAAGCTGGTAGTGCAGCCCCCTCACCACGCCCGCGGCGGCGGAATAGGAGTGATTGTCCTGCACGAAGCGCAGGTCGATGCCGGCCTCGGCGAAGCGCTCGGCATTCCAGGTTTCAATGAAAAAGCCGCGCGCGTCGCCGTGCCGCTTCGGTACGATCTCCAGCACGCCGTCGAGACCGAGTTGCCTTACCTCCAGCACCTAGTTCTCCGTCAGGTCGGTGACGCGCCTGCGTAGATAGGCGGCATATTCGTTCTTTCCGAGGCGGGTGGCGCGCTGCAGCACCTTGTCTGCCGTCAGCCAGCCCTGTTCGAAGGCGATCTCCTCCGGGCAGGCGACCTTGATGCCCTGGCGGTGCTCGATCGTGCGCACGAAAGACGAGGCTTCATGCAGGCTGTCATGGGTGCCCGTGTCGAGCCAGGCATAGCCGCGGCCGAGCTGATGGACGTGCAGGTGCCCGCGTTCGAGATAGACGTTGTTGACCGCCGTGATCTCAAGCTCGCCGCGCTCCGAGGGCCGGATCGTCGAGGCGATGTCGACGACGTCATTATCGTAGAAGTAAAGGCCGGTGACGGCCCAGTTGGATTTTGGCTTCTGCGGCTTTTCCTCGATCGTCAGGGCGGTGCCGCTGAGCTTGTCGAACGACACCACGCCATAGCGTTCCGGATCGTCGACATGATAGGCGAATACCGACGCGCCGCTTTCGCGGGCCGCCGCCGTGCGGCAAAGCTGCGACAGCCCTTCGCCGAAATAGATGTTGTCGCCAAGGATCATCGACACGTTGTCCTTGCCGATGAACTCACGGCCGATGATGAAGGCTTCGGCGAGCCCGTTGGGATGCGGCTGCTCCGCATAGGAGAACTCAAGCCCGAACTCCGAGCCGTCGCCGAGCAATTCCCGGAAAGCTGGCAGGTCACGTGGAGTTGAGATGATCAATATATGCCTGATACCGGCGAGCATCAGCACGCTCAGCGGATAATAGATCATCGGCTTATCGTATATTGGCAGGATTTGCTTAGAGACTGCCAATGTTAGCGGATAAAGACGTGTTCCGCTGCCTCCCGCAAGGATAATTCCTTTCAACAAGCTCTCCTTGAATTACCGAGGGCCCCGCCCCTGACATCAAGTTGCCCGTGCTTAGGTTTCGCGCAATGGCTTGTCAATCTCGCTGCTGGTCGCGCCTGGTGATCTCGCTGGCGAAACGAGCCGCAGCCGAAAGTTGGCCGGAGGAACCGGCCACCTATTTCCGCCACCACCTGGCAGTGGCCAAGGCATGAAAAAGCCGGTGGGATCTCCGCCGGCTGGCTTTCATTTAATAAATGTCAGGGCCGCTTCGGCAGCAGCGACCATACTGCCGGGACCAGGCTGGCTGCGAGCGCCACCTTGATCAGGTCGCCGACGATGAAAGGCACGACGCCGAACTGCCATGACTTTTCCGCGCCGATCAGCAGCGCCAGCCAGGCAAAGCCCATCGCCATCATGACGATTTCGGCGGCCAGCATCGCACTGAAAAGCTTGACCGGGTGACGATCCCAGCCACGGTCGGCAGCCCAGCCGACGATGGCGGCCATGACAACGAAGCCGGCAAGATAGCCGCCGGTCGGGCCCACCATATAGGCTAGGCCGATGCCCTTTTCCGGCGTGCCCTGGAAGACCGGGAAGCCCATGGCACCCTCGGCCATGTAAAGAAGCAGCGTGGCGACGCCGAGGCGCAGGCCGAATGCCGAGGCGATCAGGAGGACGGCCAGCGTCTGCAGCGAAATATCGACGGGGCCGAGCACGACCTTCGCCTTGGCCGACAAGGTCAGCAGCAGCGTGCCGGCAATCGCCAGCAACAGCTGCGTCGCGAGGCGTGTCGCGCCTTTTTCAGGCAGAGCCAGAGAAACAAGCGGACGCATCGTCGTTGCAATTGCCATGGTCTTCCCCATTCCGGACAGCCGCCAACATGCGGCCTCGCATTTTCCTATATTGGCTTCCGTGTTATGCGGCAATCGGTTTTGCCACCTCAGGAACAGAGCTCCCCGCCCCTCATGGCCCTTAAGTTCGACACCAGCTTCGATCCTGCTTACGGCCAGGCCGTAACCGTCGCGCCAGACATCCAGCGCATCACCGCCCGAAACCCGAGCCCGTTCACCTTTCACGGAACCAACAGCTACCTTGTCGGGCGGGACACGCTGGCGGTCATCGATCCCGGACCGGATGACGATACGCATCTCGAGACATTGCTCAAAGCCATCGGGCAGCGGCCGGTCAGCCACATCTTCGTCAGCCACACACATCGCGACCATTCACCGCTGGCGGCCCGGCTGAAGGAGCGCACCGGGGCGATCGTGCTGGCGGAGGGGCCGCATCGCCCGGCGCGGCCGCTGCGCATCGGCGAGATCAACCCGCTCGACGCCAGCGCCGACATGGCTTTCGCCCCGGACATGGCGCTCCAAGACGACACGCTGGTCGATGGCGACGGCTGGGCGATCAAAACGGTGCTGACGCCGGGCCATGCCGCCAATCACGCGGCCTTTGCGCTGGAAGGAAGCGGCGTCTTGTTTTCGGCCGATCACGTGATGGCGTGGGCGACCTCGATCGTGGCGCCGCCGGACGGCGCCATGGCCGACTACATGACATCGCTCGACCGCCTGATCGAACGCGGCGACCGTCTGCTTTTACCAGGTCACGGCGGTCCGGTGACGGCGCCGCGCAGCTTCATGCGCGGCCTGAAGACGCACCGCAAGATGCGCGAACGGGCGATCCTGGAGCGCATCCGGGGCGGCGACAGGACGATCAAGGAGATGGTTGCGGCAATCTATCGCGACACCGACCCGCGCCTGCATGGCGCCGCCGGCCTGTCGGTGCTTGCGCATCTGGAGGATCTGGTGGCGCGCGGCCTTGTCGCCACTGATGGTGACCCGGCCATCGACGGCATTTTTAGGCCGGTTGGCCAGGACCTTCCCTGACACCTCAGAAACGGCTGGAGCGTTCTTCCGGTTGAGGCGACTTCAAACCCTGGCAAGAGCATTCCGGATCGGCCGGAAGTCGTGCGGCGGTTTCCAGCGCGACACGCGAGGCTGTCATGGAGAGGTTCGGCAACACGTCCTCCTGCAGCAATTTCTGGCGATTGCGGTCCATATACTCGTTGAAGCCCGCCGTTACGAACGCGCAAGGGACGAAACAGGCGCCGATCTCGCGCGACAAGGTCGCTTCAGGGGCGATCGAATGGTTAAGCACATCCGCCCCCATGCTTCGAAACGCCAGGGCTTCGGCCGGGCTTGTCAGCCGCGGCCCGTAACAGTGGGCGGCGACCAACTGCTGCTCGATGCCATGAACGCGGCATTCGGCTGGCCAATGACGGCGGGCGGTTTCGACCAGAACTGCCGCACATCTTGGGCATACGATCTGCTTGCCCGAGCAGTCGAAGCTCTGGCGGCCGGGAAGCAGTGAGAACGGGGTCTGCGTCAGCTCGATAATATCGGCGTTCACCACCATGTCGCCGGGCTTGATCGCCTTGTTGACGGCGCCAATGGTCGAGCAGGACAAGACTTGCCGGACACCCGCTTGCATCAACACCCAGAACGCGCGGCGATGGCAGGAATGATCGATATGGTCGCGGGGATTGCCGTGCGAATACATGCACAAGGCACGTTTCGGTTTGCCTTCGGCGGTAATCGACGCTTCGAACTCGAGCAGCTTCCAGTTGTCGGTGCGGCCGAAAGGCGTTTCGAAACTCATGTCGCGCCGCAAGGTGCGCACTCCGTCAACTTGGACATCTTCCGGGAAGGCAAGCCCCCAGTTTGCCGAGCCGGTGATGATCGCCAACCCCACCTGGGGTATGTCCGTTGGTTGATCCGTCAGATCGTCGGCTGCGTGATGATTGGCAGGCATGTTTCCAGTCTCGGTCAGGATTCTTGGCGAAGGGTCACGATCAGAACGACGACCACGACAATGGCGGTCCACAATGTTGATATCGCCGCGATGGTCGGATCGATCTGATCGCGCAGCGACAGGAACATCAGCTTCGGCAGCGTGCTGTTGCGGCCGCTTGCGACGAAGATCGAAATGACGGACTCGTCCAGCGAGGTCAGGAAGGCCATCAATGTCGCCGACAACAGGCTGATCCGGAGTTGCGGAACAATTATTCCGCCAATGGCCCTCGCCCAGTCCGCGCCAAGGCTGCGCGCCGCCTGGACCTGGTTCCAGTCAAAGCGGGCCAGAGCGGGCAACAGCACAATGCACGCGACCGGAATGGCCAGCACCACATGTCCGACCAGCACGCCAAACAGCGTTCCGACCAGACCTTGCGCCGCCAGCACGAAGAACAGGCCGATGGCAAGCAGGATCCCCGGCACGATGGAGGGGGTGAGCAGAACGCCCTGAATGGCCAAGGCGGTCTTTCCGCCGATCCGGATGATCGAGATGCAGGCCAGCAGCGCCAGGGGCACTGCGACCATCGCCGTCAATGTCCCGAGGATCAGGCTCGTCCTGAGCCCGGCCATCCATGTCGTCGAACCGAAGAAATTCTCGTACCAGCGCAACGAGTATGCGCGTGGCGGAAACTCGAGAAGATCGGACGCTGAAAAGGAGAGCGGCACGACCACCAGCGTCGGCAGCATCAGGAACGCCATCACGAGCGCGGAAAAGCCCCACAGGAGGATGAGGGCAAGCTTGTTGTCCGGATAGGCTTCAAGCATGGGCCGCGCCCACTTTGTTGCGCATCAGTCGCCGTGCCGCCAGGAACATAACACCGATCAGCGCCATGAGAACGAAGAGCAGAATGCCCAGGACGCTCGCCGACCCCCAGTCCTGGAAGGTCGACAGCGTGCGCTCGATCCGGATGGAGAGAGGATTTACCTTGCCGCCGCCAAGCACCGCCGGCGTGATGAAAAAACCTATGGTGTAGATGAAGACGATCATAGAACCCGAGAAGATGCCGCCCGCCGAAAGCGGCAGAATGACTGTGCGGATGACGTGCCCGAGAGTGGCTCCCATGCTCGCCGCCGCGCGAACAAGGTTGGCGTCGATATCGCGCATCGCGGCGTAGGCAGGCAGCAGAAACAGCGGCAGCATGTAGTGAACCATGCCGATCAGCGTTCCGGTGAAGTTATTAACCAGCGGCAATGGTTCCGCTGTCAGGCCCGAACCTTCCAAAGCCGCGTTGATCAGGCCTTCGCGCCGCAACAGCACGAGCCAGCCATAGGTGCGCACCAGAATGGAAGTCCACAACGGCAGCATGACGAAGGCCATCAGCACATTGGCCACCCTTGGCCGAGCACTGGCCAGAGCGAGCGCCAGGGGGGTGCCGAGAAGGATGCAGAACGCCAGCGTGCCCAGGGACAGCTCAACGGTTGTTGCCAGTGCCGACCATGTCAGCCCGCTCGAAAGCACCTTCTCGTAATTGCCGACCGTATAGTCACCACCGGTGGTCAGGAAGGATTGCCGGATGATCCACAGGATGGGCAGTATCGCCGCCAGTCCAACGATGAAAAGCGCCGGGAGTGACAGCGCAAGGAAGAAACGCCGCTCGCTTCGCGCATCGGCCGCGAGCGCGGAATCGACGGCGACGGTCACGCTGTTGCTCCCGGTATCGCGTGAACTTTCGCTGCCGAGGCATATACGGTCAGCCGCTGACCGGCGGCAAGCTCGGCGCAGCCGCCAGCAAGCGCCGACGGAATGCAGACAAGAACCTCCTGCCCAGCGTCGGGCGCCAGCGTCAAAAGCCAGTTCTCGCCGCGAAACGCCTTGGCGCGCAGCGTTCCCTCAAGCGCCACTCCATCTTGCCCGGCGAGCTTGACATCAAGGTGGAAGCTTTCCGCGCGGATCATCAGGGTCTCGCGCGACGCACCGCCGCCGTCGATTGTGCGCACCGACCCCGGGACCAGAATATTGGCCTCGCCCATGAACTCAGCGACGAAGCGGGTCGATGGACGATCATAAATTTGCTGCGGTGTGTCGATCTGCTGGATGCGGCCGGAATTCATCACCGCAACCCGGTCGGACATGGTCAGCGCTTCGCGCTGGTCATGCGTCACATAGATCGTGGTGATCCCCAGATCATCGTGCAGACGCCGGATCTCGTACTGCATGGTTTCGCGCAGATTCCTGTCGAGCGCCGACAGCGGCTCGTCCATCAACATCACGCGTGGTTCAAAGACGATGGCCCGCGCCAGCGCCACGCGCTGGCGCTGGCCGCCGGACAGTGCGGCGATGTTGCGCTCCGCCAGGCCCTCCAGCTTCACACGGGCCAAAGCGTCAAGCGCCCGCTGCCGGGCCTCGGCTTTCGGCGTCTTGCGCAGCGCTAGCGGATACTCGACATTCGCCAGGACGTTCATGTGGGGAAACAGGGCGTAGTTCTGGAATACGATGCCGATGTCGCGCTTGTTGGGGGCCAGGCGGGTGATGTCGCGATCCGCCAACAGGAGCTTGCCGGAATCGGGACGGACAAAACCGGCCAGAGCCATGAGCAGCGTGGTCTTGCCCGACCCGGACGGCCCCAGCAAAGTGAGGAATTCGCCAGCCCGAACGTCGAGCGAGACATCGTCCAGCGCGACGTAGGACCCATAGGCCTTGCGCACGCTGTCGATGGTGATCGGGAGCGACTTCATCACGGGCTCGAAGCGGATGAATTCGCGACTCAGTGGTTCATCATTTCGTCGAAGGCCTTTTGGGCGGCCTCGCCGTTCTTGACCCACCAGTCCGCGTTCGAGAACACCGAAGTGCCGGCATTTTCAGGCGCGGTCGCCAGGGTCTTCAAACGGTCGTTCGGGATGAGGCCACCCTCGTAGGCAGCAGGATTGACCGGACCATAGGCGATGAAATCGGTCAGCTTGGCCACGCGCGCGGGCTGCGTCATCGCCGCGATCAGCTTCATGGCCGCTTCCTTGTTCGGCGCTCCCTTCGGCACGCCAAGGCAGTCCGTGCCGATGACGGAACCCTTGAACGTGTAGTCAACCGCGCCGCCATCCGCCTTGACGGTTTGCGCCCGTCCGTTCCATGTAACGACCAGATCCGCCTCGGCGTCTTTCAGCAACTGCGCGGATTGGGCTCCCGAGGTCCACCAGACCGAGACGTTTGGCTTGATCGCTTCAAGCCGCTCGATGGCGCGATCCAGGCCCTCCGGCGTGCTGAGCACGGGATAGACGTCCGCCGGCGCCACGCCATCGGAGAGCAGCGCGATTTCGATCAGGTCCTGCGCATTGGCGCGCAGCGCGCGACGGCCCGGGAATTTGGCGACGTCCCAGAACTCCGCCCAGGTCTTCGGCGGAGTCTCGCCATAGGTCTTGGTGTTCCACGACATGACGGTGCCATAGGAGTCGAACGGATAGCAGTAGTCGGACCTTGCGCCGGCCGGCACGGAGTTGGGCTCGATGATCTTGTAGTCGAGCGGCTCCAGCAGCGACTGTGCGGCCGCCTGCGCGCCTTCCGGTGAGCCGAGATGGATGATGTCGGTGGTGACCGCGCCCGCGGTGACCTGCATCTTCAGTGCAGCCAGGCCGTCGCTCTGCGTCTCCTCGCGGACATCATAGCCAAGTTCCTTTGCAGCGGGGGCCCACATGGCCTCCTTCATGGCGTTGCCATAGTCGCCGCCCGCGGTCGTGATGGTGACTGATTGGGCATAGACGGGCACGGCAGCCGAGACTGCGATCGCTGCCAGCGAAATGCGTAGTAGCCTAGACATGAGTTCTCCTCCAGGATTGGTCGAAATATCGCCTTAGGTGGGCTTTTTTTGAAATCGTAACGTTACGATTGTCGTTAAACGCCTCGGAGTCAAGTGGCATTCAGGCGGACTCGTTCAGTTTCGGGGGCCTGTATTTAATCCTCGGGTCGAATCCGGTAACGTTACGACGCTCAGCAAAATCAGCCGGCGCTTTCGCAAAATCAGTCGGGCGACATGTCCAATCTAAAACAGATCGCGGCGGAACTTTCCCTTTCAGTGACCACGGTATCGCGCGCCCTGAAGGACGGGCCGGAAGTGCATCCCTCGACCGTGGCGCGGGTCAAGGAGGTGGCCAAGCGTGTCGGCTATGTCCCGAACCATTTCGGCCGCGCGCTCAAGACCGGACAAACCCTGACGCTGACGGCCGTGCTGCCGATGGAAACACGCGACTACCTGTCCGATCTAGCGAAGCTTCCCTTGATCGAAGGCATGACGCTGGCAGCGCGGCAGGCAGGCTACAGCCTGTCGATCTATTCCACCACGCCCGACGACGATCCCGTCGACAGCGTGCAGCGCCTGCTTCAGGCGCGTAGCGCGGACGGCCTGATCATTACGCGCATGGTCTCGGGCGATCCGCGCGTCAAGCTGCTGCTGGATCAGCGCATACCTTTCGTCGCGTTTGGAAGAACCGACCTGGACATCGTGTATCCCTATGTCGACATCGACAATGAGCAGATCGCCTACGACGCGACCCGGCGGCTGATGAACAAGGGCTGTCGACGCATTGCCCTACAACTTCTCGTGCAGAAAGATCAGGCGAGCGCCATGCGTCTCGCCGGCTATCGAAGGGCGATGGCCGAGGCCGGCATCCCGATCGACCAGTCGCTGATCGGTGACGGGACATTCACGATGGAATCGAGCGCGGCCTGGTTCGATCGCCTGCTGGCATCGGCAGATCCGCCGACGGGCTTGGCATGCGCCAACGAACTGGGCCTTCTGGGAGCGTTGCACACGCTCGGCAGGCGCGGTCTTGAGCCGGGCCGCGACATCCATATCGTCACCCGTGACAACACGCGTCTGGCGCGGTTCCTGCCGGCGAAGATCGGCGTTCATTCCGTCGACATGGCAGATGTCGGGCACAAGCTCATCGAGATCCTGGAGAGCCAGATCGCCAATCCGCTTGGGCCGATCGCGACAATCCTGCTGGAAGGCAGATTCGAGCCGGCCGAATAGTCCGCCAGCAGATTCAAACCGCATTTCTGCGGCCCCAGGCGATTCCGATCGGCGGCAAGGTGTTCTGGACATCACTCGGCCGGTGCGGCGCCCACCTGGCCGGCCACCTCCTGGTCCAGTTCGCCGAGGAATTCCACGATGCGGGCGGCATTGTCGCCGAGGTCGTATTGGCCGTAGCGCGAGGCGGACCGCATGTCGACGACGACGGTGTCGCCGTCGTCGGTCACACGGATCGCGACATCGGCCGGAAGGCTCAGCACGAAGCTTTTGGCGAGCGCATTGATCGTCACTTCGCTTTGCCCGTCGGTTTCAGGATATGGCGCCTGAAGCTGCCAGTCGCGCCGGTCGAGCACGGTCTCGACTGCATCGACGACGGTTTCGAAGGGCAAATTGTAGCTGCGACTGGTGACTAAAGGATAGGCATCGCCTTGCAGGATCTGCTCGCCTGGCGTCGGCGTCGATAGAACGTTCATGCCCTTGGTGCGGTCAGACGTGTCGATCGCCGGCGGATCGTCGAAATCGGTCGAGATGTCGCTCAACGGCGGCGAAATCGTCGCCCAATAGGCGGCGGCGCCGTAAGGGGCGAGCACCAGAAGCGCCAGCAGGGCGCCGACGGAGAGATCGCGGCCGCCGCGGTCGCCGAAATTCCACAGCCTGGAGAAGGCAAGTCCGGCGAACAAAAGGGCAAAGGCGGCGAGCAGCGCGACGATCGCCAATACCCAGAGGAAAACAGGCGTTTCGACGAGGTCGAATCGGTGGCCGACGAGCACTGTGAGCAGCAGGACCAGCGAAAAGGACGCTGTGCGCCGCGACCAGCCGGCCGCCCTCGACGTCTGTCGTTCAGGAATACTAACCATTCTCAGCCGCACCACCCCAAACCCGAACCGAGACTTAAAACGTTTTGGCTCAGGCTTGAAGCCGAAAGGCGCATCATGCCCATCAATCCGTCGGCAGGCGATAGTCCTTGAACTGCTCGCGCAAGGTGATCTTCTGGATCTTGCCGGTGGCGGTGTGCGGAATTTCGCCGACGAAGGCGACGTCGTCGGGCATCCACCATTTGGCCACCTTGCCGTTCATGAAATCGAGGATATCGGTCTTGCTCGGCTCCTTGCCGGGCTTGCGCACGACGACGAGCAAGGGCCGCTCGCCCCATTTGGAATGCGCAACCCCAATGGCCGCCGCCTCGGCGACATCGGGATGACCGACGGCGAGGTTTTCGAGATCGATGGTCGATATCCATTCGCCGCCCGATTTGATGACGTCCTTGGCGCGATCGGTGATCTGCATGTAGCCTCCCGGATCGATATGGGCGACATCGCCTGTGTCGAACCACCCTTCGGCGTCGAACTGCTCGGCGCCGACGCCGCCATAGTAGGCGCGTGCGATGGCTGGCCCGCGCACCTTGAGACGCCCGAAGGTCTTGCCGTCCCAGGGCATTGCCTTATCGTCGTCATCCGTCACCTTCATCTCGACGCCGAACGGCGGGTAGCCCTGCTTGCCTTGGATATCGAGCCGCGCCTCGCCCTTCAGCCCTTCATAGTCCGGCTTCATGGTGCACAGCGTGCCGAGCGGCGACATCTCGGTCATGCCCCAGGCATGGATGACCTGGACATCGTAACTGTCCTGGAATTTTTTGGTGATTGCGCGCGGACAGGACGAGCCGCCAATGACGACCTTGCCCAGATGGGGAAGTTTCTTGCCGGTTTCCTCCAGATATTGCAGCAGCATCATCCATACGGTCGGCACGGCGGCGCTGAAGGTCACCTTCTCGGTATCGAGCAGTTCGTAGATCGAGGCGCCGTCCATCTTGCAGCCGGGCATCACCAGCTTGGCGCCGATCATCGGCGCGCTCTGGCCAAGGCCCCAGGCATTGGCATGGAACATCGGCACCACCGGCAGGATGGTGTCGCGGGCCGAGATGCCCATGGCGTCGGGCATGGCAGCGATCATGGCGTGCAGCACGTTCGAACGATGGCTGTAGAGAACGCCCTTGGGATCGCCCGTCGTGCCCGAAGTGTAGCACATGCCGGCGGCGGTGTTTTCGTCGAAGGTCCTCCAGGCGAAGTCGCCGTCCGTCTCGGCCAGCCATTCCTCGTAGGCGACGGCGTTCGGCAATGCCGTCTCGGGCATGTGCGCGCTGTCGGTCAGCACGATCACACGCTTCAGCGATTTGACCGATCCGGCGATCTTCTCCAGCAGCGGCACGAATGTCAGGTCGACGAAGATTGCCTTGTCCTCGGCGTTGTTCATGATCCAGGCGATCTGCTCGGGGAAGAGCCGCGGATTGAGCGTGTGATAGATCGCACCGATCCCCATGATGCCGTACCAGGCCTCGATATGGCGTGCCGTGTTCCAGGCCAGCGTCGCGATGCGGTCGCCAAGCGCGAAACCGTCACGCTCAAGCCGTTGCGCCACTTTCAGGGCGAGGCGGTGGATTTCGGCGTAGGTGGTGCGCACGATCGGCCCTTCGATCGATCGCGACACGATCTCGCGGCTGCCATGCTGGCGTTCGGCATTGTCGATCAGCTTGTGGCAAAGCAGCGGCCATTCCTGCATCAATCCGAGCATGTCTGTTCCTCCCCTGCGCTTTTTCACGTCTACGCTTTTGCCCCATTGTGGGACGAACCGACGGATTGTCCAGCCATCCCGGTGCATTGGCCGAAATGACAAGGAAAACCGCCACAATCCGGCCATCGTCGGCGTTAAGCTCTGTTAATGGGTAGGGGTGCGATTGGCGAATGGAAGAGGTTCGCATGGACGCGCAGCTCGACGACAAGGCACTTGAAAACACACTTGCCGAAAGTCTGGCCGATTTGGTGCCTGACGCCAAAACCGTCTCCGAAGATGAATTCGTCGAGGTTGTCGGCGGCGCCCTCGAGGCGGTCGGCGGCACGCTGCTGTTCAAGATGTGCGTCGACAATGGCGGCGAAGGCCAGCATGTCGCAGCGGCATGCGTGGGAGATGGCGGCAACCGCCAGTTCCTGCTGCTGACCCTGCCAACGGTCGGCGGCGCGCTGAAGGTCGAGACGGCGTCGAGAAGCACCAATCCGGTGGCCGGCATCGCTGCCGCCTATGCCGGGCTGATGGATGTGTTCAAGACCGCAGCCTGAAAGTTTCTCGGGACAAGGCTAGTTGACCGCGGGCCAGGCGTGGATTTGGCTTGGCCTTGCACTTGGCGCTTGCCCGACACACCTATTCCGGACGGCGCCCCATGCCGGACAAGGAAAACCCGCCAATGGACAAGATCGCAAATCCCGCACCCGGCTTCCAGCGCAATCCTGACAAGGTGATCACCATCGAGCCCTATCACGGCACTGTCAGGGTGCGTGCCGGCGAAACGGTGATCGCCACGTCGACGACCGCAAAGCTCCTGTCGGAGCCGCCCTATGCTCAGGTTCTCTACATTCCCTTCGACGACATCGATTTCAGCCGGTTGGCCAAGACCGAGCACTCGACGCACTGCCCTTACAAGGGAGATGCCAGCTATTGGAGCGCACTGCCGGCTGGAGAGGCCGGCAAGGACGCGATGTGGGCCTATGAGCGCCCCTTCGACGAGATGACGGAGATCCGCAATCACGGCGCCTTTTATCCCAGCAAGGTGACGATCGAAGCCACGCCGGCCTAAGCGTTCCGAGTCGAGCACTCACCCAAGGGTGCATGCGTTGAGACTCAAATCAGGCTGATCCGATCAGTCGGTGGTGCCGTCATTGCCTACGCCATCGGCTTCATCGAGCCGCACGAAGGTCAGGCCCTTTTGCTTGAGCGACAGCAGGCCCTGCACCACGCCTTCGCCGGCGGCATGGGTGGGCTGGTTGATATGGGCGATGATGACGTCGCCATCCTTGGCGGCGGCGATGCGCCGGGCGGTTTCCTTCGCACCCAGCAAAGAGCCGCCGTCGCCGTTGATCGAAAAGCCGGCGATCTTGAAGCCAAGCTTGCGGATCATGGCGATGGCGGATGGGCTGTATTCGGCGGTCGCCCCGCGAAACCATTTCGGCGCCGGCTCGCCGGTGCGGGCGAGGGCTGCGGTGCCCGATTCGACTTCGGCCAGCACGGCCTCGGGACTGCCGGCGCTGCGGATGCCATAGATTTTTCGCGGCGTGTCGACTGCCGGAATATGGCGGCCGCCATGGTTCTCCAGTTCGAACAAATCGGGGTGCGCGCGCATGATCTCGATCGCCGCTTCATTGCGCTTCAGCCAGATGCCGGTGACGAAAATCGTCGCCGGGATCCTGTTGTCGACCAGCGCCGAGAGTATCCTGGTGTCGGTCTGGCCGCCGCAGGCGTCCAGCGTCAGCGCCACGCGGCCGCTGCCGGCCCGCGGCGTCAAATGCAGCGTAGGTTCGAGAAGCGGTGCGGTGTGACCTGCCGACACGGTGCAGGCCGAGATCGCTATCGCGCAAAGATGTTTTCCGAGCAGGCGCATGATTGATTTCCGGACAGATATAGAAGCGGATCCCTGCGGGAGCCGCGCCAAGAAGACCCGCATCAAGGCGAAAATCGGGACGGCGCGCATGCCAAAAGCGGCCGTGGCGACAATTTCCTGGCGTGTGACTTGTCAGCGAGTGGCGCGAACCACGGGTGGCGGTTGCACAGCGACGTCGGTCTGCGCCAGGATTTCGCGCACGGCCTCGATGACAGGCTCGACCTCCAGGCGCCAAACGCAGCAGGATTTGCTTGGGTCCGGCGAACGGCACAGATCGCGCGCCACGCATTCGCACGGCATGGAAGGCTGGAGGCAAATGCTCGGCGCGCCGACCGGCGCCCAGCGTGTTGGCCTTGTCAGGCCGAAAAGGCCAACAACAGGGGTTCCCGCCGCAGCGGCCATATGCATCGGGCCGCTCTCATTGCCGAGGAACAGCCGCGCTTCCTCCAGCAATGCCAGCAGCGTTTCGAGCGACAGGACGCCGACGAGGTTGACGACGGCCGATGCGGTCCCGGCGACGATCCGTTCAGCCGGCTTGCGCTCGTCCGGGCCGCCGACAAGCACGAAGTCCAGCCCGGTCTCGCGCGAGATTTCGTCAATCACGGCGGCGAAGCGCTCCGGCTGCCATTGCCGACCGCGGAAGCTCGCTCCGGCATGCACCGCGACGAAGGCGTTTCGCCGGAGCCCGTGCCTGTTCAGTAAGTCCTGGACGCGAGCCGTTTCCAGCGGCAGCGGCTTGATCGAAGGCGTTCTGACGCGCAGATCGATCTCAAGCGCCTCCAGCGGCGAAAGGTAGCGGTAGAGATAGTGCCTTTCACCGTAGCCGAACCGCGTGACCCGAATGTTTGCCGGATTGCGCTCGTACCAGCGCAAGGGCCTGTCAGTCGGGTGATAGCCTACCCTGGTCCTGGCGTTGACGAGCCTGACGACGACCCGAGAGGTTTTCGAATCGCTCAGGTCGATCGTCATGTCGAAGCGGTGCTGACGCAGCCTGCGCACCATCGAATAGAGCTCACGCCCGCGTTGCAGCGGTGAACCACGCAGGCGCGCGCGGCTGAAGGTGACGACGTCGGAGGCTATGCCGTGGGCGGTAAGGAAACTTGCGAAGTGCGCCTCGCAGAGGAATACGATCCCGACGCCCGGATATTCGAGCTGCAGGTTTTTCGCCAGCGTGGAGGCGAGGACAATATCGCCCATGTACTTGGTCTGGAGGATCAGGATCGAGCGGACGGGAGCGGGGGAAAACTGTAGCATCTGTTTCGGGCACCGGGGGTCGGGCTTGGGAAACTGGGCGGAAACGATGTCGAGATTGAGGACCGTCACGCGCAACTTCGCGTGACTTTGCTCACAAAATCGTAAGTTGGCAACCGCGCAGCCGGAGCCAATCGACAGTCATCGATCGGTCATCCATGGCAATAGTCGCGGCCATCAGGCGCGCGGCGCAGATGCCTTTGCCACCAGCACCGCTGCCTGCGCGGCGGCCAGCCTGGCGATCGGCACGCGGTAGGGCGAGCACGACACATAGTCGAGACCGACCTCCTCGCAGAAGCGGATCGAAGCGGGATCGCCGCCATGCTCGCCGCAAATGCCGAGCTTGATCTCGGGCCTGGTCGCCCTGCCCTTTTCGGCCGCCATGCGCACCAGTTCGCCGACGCCGTCTATGTCGAGCGACACGAACGGATCCTGCTCGATGATGCCTTTCTGGCGATAGGTCTCCAGGAACGAGGCGGCATCGTCACGCGAGATGCCGAAGGTGGTCTGGGTCAGGTCGTTTGTACCGAAGGAGAAGAATTCGGCCGCCTCGGCGATGACATGGGCGCGGATCGCGGCGCGCGGCAGTTCGATCATCGTGCCGGTGAGATAGTCGATCTTGATGCCGGTCTCTTCCATGACGCTCTTGGCGACGGCATCGATCCTCGCCTTGACGTAGTCTAGCTCCTTCACCAGGCCGACCAGCGGCACCATGATTTCGGGAACCACCAGCGCGCCGGCCTTCTGGCCGGCCTCTACGGCGGCCTCGAAGATGGCGCGCGCCTGCATTTCGGCGATCTCGGGATAGGAGACAGCCAGGCGGCAACCGCGATGGCCGAGCATCGGATTGAACTCGTGCAGGGCTTCGGTGCGCTGCCTGAGCTTTTCCGGCGACACGTTCATGGCGGCGGCGACTTCGGCCACTTCGCCTTCAGTCTTGGGCAGGAATTCGTGCAGCGGCGGATCGAGCAGGCGGATGGTCACCGGCAGGCCGGCCATGATCTCGAACAGTTCGAGGAAATCCGAGCGCTGCATCGGCAGCAGCTTGGCAAGGGCGGCGCGCCGGTCCTTCTCGGTGTCGGCCAGGATCATCTCGCGCATGGCGACGATGCGGTCGCCGTCGAAGAACATATGCTCGGTGCGGCAGAGACCGATGCCTTCGGCGCCGAAGGAGCGCGCCATGCGCGCATCGAGCGGGGTTTCGGCATTGGTGCGAACCTTCATGCGGCGCGCGGCGTCGGCCCATTCCATGATGGCGGCGAAATCGCCGGACAGTTCGGGCTGCAGCATCGGCACCGCGCCCTTCAGCACCTGGCCGTTGCCGCCGTCGATGGTGATGATGTCGCCCTTGCGGAAGGTCTGTCCCATCGCCATCAGCGTGCCGGTCTTGTAGTCGACGCGCAGCGAGCCGGCGCCGGACACGCAAGGCTTGCCCATGCCGCGCGCCACCACCGCGGCATGGCTGGTCATGCCGCCGCGCGTGGTCAGGATGCCTTCCGCGGCGTGCATGCCGTGGATGTCCTCGGGGCTGGTCTCGATCCGCACCAGGATCGCCTTGCGGCCTTGCGCCTTGGCGTCCTCGGCATCGCCTGAGGAAAAGACGATCTCGCCGGTGGCGGCGCCCGGCGAAGCCGGCAGGCCGATGCCGATCACGTCACGCGCGGCCTTCGGATCGATGGTCGGATGCAGCAGCTGGTCTAGCGAGGCGGGATCGATGCGGGCGACCGCCTCCTCCTTGGTGATCAGGCCATCCCTGGCCATCTCGACGGCGATCTTGAGCGCCGCCTTGGCGGTGCGCTTGCCGGAGCGGGTCTGCAGCATCCACAATTTGCCGCGCTCGATGGTGAATTCGAGGTCCTGCATGTCGCGGTAGTGCTTTTCCAGGCTGTCGGAGATGGTGACGAAGGACTGGAAGGCGTCCGGCATCAGCTTCTGCAGCGACGGCTTGTCGGAGCCGGCGGCAATGCGGGCAGCTTCGGTGATGTTCTGCGGCGTGCGGATGCCGGCAACGACGTCCTCACCCTGCGCATTGACCAGGAATTCGCCATAGAGCTGCTTTTCGCCGGTCGAAGGGTTACGGGTGAAGGCGACGCCAGTGGCCGAGGTATCGCCCATATTGCCGAACACCATGGCCTGGACGTTGACCGCCGTGCCCCAGCTTTCGGGTATGTCGTGCAGGCGCCGGTAGGTGATGGCGCGGTTGTTCATCCAGCTCGAAAACACCGCGCCGATCGCGCCCCACAGCTGCTCGTTCGGATCCTGCGGAAACGGCTTGCCGAGCTCCTCCTCCACCTTGGCCTTGTAGAGCGCGATCACGCCCTGCCATTCCAGCGCCGTCAGTTCGGTGTCGAGTTCGTGGCCGAGGCTCGCCTTCTGGTCCTCGAGGATCTCCTCGAACACGTCATGGTCGAGGCCCATGACGACGTCGGAATACATCTGGATAAAACGGCGGTAGCTGTCATAGGCGAAGCGCGCATCGCCGGAATCGGCGGCCAGCGCCTCGACGGTCTCGTCGTTGAGGCCGAGATTGAGCACGGTGTCCATCATGCCGGGCATCGAGGCGCGGGCGCCTGAGCGCACTGAAACCAGCAGCAGCTTCGACGGGTCGCCGAAACGGCGCTCGGTCAGCCGGCCGATATGGTCCAGCGCCACCGTGACATTTGATTCCAGCTCAGCCGGATAGGTACGGCCGTTGGCGTAATAGGCGTTGCAGACCTCGGTGGTGATGGTGAAGCCAGGCGGCACCGGCAGGCCGAGGCTGCACATCTCGGCCAGGTTAGCGCCCTTGCCACCCAGAAGGTTGCGGTCGCCGGCACGGCCTTCCGCCGCGCCATCGCCGAAGGTGTAAACCCACTTGGTCATGCTCGCCCTCCAGATGCCGGAGATTGGAAAGATCGGCGGAACCTGGACGATGGCCCAGGTTCCGACGCGCCTTAGATCGAGCGATATGATGCTGCACTGCGAAAGGCAAGGCAGGGCAAAGTCGGCGAGCGCCTACAATCGATTAAGAAAAACCCCTACAACCGATTAAAGCGAAGGCTGCGTCAAAAGACTTGCGGCATCGGAGGTAACGGAATAGAACATAACAAGAACATTGTATGGAGCGGCGTCATGAAACTGACCGGAAAACTCGACTATCTGGAAATGCCGGCGACCGGAGGTACGCTGGACAGTGTGAAGGCTTTCTACAGCGCCGCCTTTTCCTGGTCGTTCACCGATTACGGGCCGACCTATTCGGCCTTTGCCGAAGGGCTCGACGGCGGTTTTCAGGCCGATGCCGGCGAAGCCCCAGCCAAACCGCTGCCCGTGCTTTATTCCCAGGATCTGGAAGAAACGCTCGCCGCCGTCGAAAATGCCGGCGGCACCATCATCAAGCCGATCTTCTCGTTCCCGGGCGGCCGGCGCTTCCATTTCATCGATCCGGCCGGCAACGAAATGGCGGTCTGGAGCGAGTAGACGCCGCTCCTGGCCGCGGCTGTGGACTGCGAAATCAGGTGGGCGACACCACCCTTCATTGCCATTGTGCTTTTTGGCTGCTCTGCTAATAACGCGCCGCACAAGCGACTCTGATGGCTATTGGGGCGTCGCCAAGTGGTAAGGCATCGGTTTTTGGTACCGACATTCCCAGGTTCGAATCCTGGCGCCCCAGCCAAACCTGCCAACAAAAAATGAGATCAAATCCGGGCTGCTCGCCCGGCCACCTCAGCTCGCCTCGCGCATCGCCTCGGCGGCTTGCAGGTCGACCGAGACCAGCTGGCTGACGCCCTGCTCGGCCATGGTCACGCCGAACAGCCGGTCCATGCGCGCCATGGTGATCGGGTTGTGGGTGATGATGACGAAGCGCGTCTCGGTGGTCTTGGCCATCTCGTCCATGAGATTGCAGAAGCGCTCGACATTGTGGTCGTCGAGCGGCGCGTCGACTTCGTCGAGCACGCAGATCGGCGCCGGATTGGTGAGGAAGACGGCAAAGATCAGCGACATCGCCGTCAGCGCCTGCTCGCCGCCGGAGAGCAGCGTCATGGTCTGCGGCTTCTTGCCGGGCGGGCGGGCGAGGATCTCGAGCCCGGCCTCGAGCGGATCTTCGGATTCGATCAGCTGGAGTTCGGCCGTGCCGCCGCCGAACAGATGCGAGAACAGCCGCTGGAAATGGCCGTTGACCACCTCGAAGGCGGCGAGCAGCCGCTCGCGTCCCTCGCGGTTCAGGCTCTGGATCGCTTGCCTGAGCTTGCGGATCGCCTCGATGATATCCTCGCGCTCGGAAACGATGGTCTCCAACCGGTCGGACAGTTCCTTCTGCTCTTCCTCGGCGCGCAGATTGACAGCGCCGAGCCGTTCGCGTTCGATCTTCAGCCGGTCGAGCTGGCGCTCGATCTCGGCCATTTCGGGCATCGGGTCGTCGGCCTCCAGTCCGGTATGGCGGATGACCAGATGCGGCGGCGTGTTCAGCGTTTCCTGAATGCGCGCCTCGACCTCCAGCCGCCGCTCGTCGGCCGCCGTCAGTCGCTCCTCGGCGCGGACGCGGGATTCACGGGCTTCGGCCAGCGACTGGATCGCCGCCGTTGCGGCCTTATCGAGTTCGGCCTGCTTGTTTTCGGCTTCCTGCAGGCGATCGCCCGCCGCCTGGCGCAGCGACTCGGCTTCGGCGAGCTGCGACAGCAGCGCGCGCCGCTTGGCATCGATCTCGTCGGGCGCGTCGGCCAGCCGCTCGCGCTCGGTCTCGGCTTCGGCCTTGCGCTCGCCAAGGGCGGCGATCTGGGTCGAGGCGTTCTCGGCCCGCTCCAGCCAGTTGCGGCGTTCGGCACCAATGGCTTCGAGGCGGCGCGCACGCGCCTCGGCTTCCCGCCGCAACCCTTCATGGACGGCACGCGCATCGGCCAGAGTGGCACGGTCTTTTGCGACATTGGCCGAGGACTGTTCGAGCTGCAGTTGCAGGTCGCCAAGATCGGGCGCGCTCTGCAGCAGCATTTCCGCCTCGACGAAGGCGGCCGCCGTCTCTTCATGGCTGTCGACGACGCGGGCGCGCGCCTCGTCGAGGGCAGCGCGCCGGCTCACCAGTTCGCCGCCGGCCTTTTCGGCCTCGGCCAGCACGTTACGGGCGGCGTCCAGTCCGTGCTGGGCATCACGGCCCGCCTGCCTGGCATTGCGCTCGGCCTCGCTCGTCTGGCGAAGCGCCTGCTCGGCCAAGGCAAGGGCTACTTCGGCCTCGCGCAGGACGAGGGTCGCCTGGACCGCCTCGGCGTCGAGTTCGGCCAGCCGGTTCTTCTGGGCCAGCCGCTGCGCGGCCGCGGTCGGCGCGTCGGCGCTGGCGGTCAGCCCGTCCCAGCGCCACAGCGCGCCTTCACGGCTGACCAGCCGCTGTCCCGGAGCCAACAGGGCCTGCAACCGCCGGCCGTCCGCGGCGTCGACAATGCCGATCTGCGCCAAGCGGCGGGCAAGCTGTGCCGGGGCACGAACCACGCTGGCAAGGCTCCTGATGCCTTCCGGCAGCGCGGCATCGCCGGGCTGAACCTGGCTTTCGCCCCAATGCACAGGGGCGCTGCGGTCGAGCGGCACGTCGAGATCCTCGCCAAGCGCTGCGCCCAGCGCTGTCTCATAGCCGCGCTCGACGCTGAGTTGTTCGAGAACGGAGGGGAAGAGATCGCCACTCGCGGCATTCAAAATCTTCGCCAGCGTGCGGGCTTCGGTCTCGATGCGCGCCAACTCGGCCTTGGCATCCTGCAGCGGCGGGCGGGCGGCACTTTCGGCCGCGCGCGCCTCGGCGACGGCCTGTTCGGCCGATATCGCATTGGCCTCGGCCTGTTCCAGCAGCGCCTGGGCGTCCTCGACCAGAAGCCGCTTCTCGGCGGGATCGGGCAGGCCGGCGACCTTGGAAATTATCTCTGACAGCTCGCGGTCGACCTCGGCAAGCTGGCGGGCGAAGCGGTCGCGCCGCTCGGCGGTCTCGCGCAAGGTGCGCTCGATCTGGTTGCGCGAGGCGGCCGCTTCGGCGCGTTCGGCGGTCAGCGCGGCAAGCTTCGCTTCGCTCTGCGAGAGCGTGGCTGCCGCTTGCTCAAAGGCGCCACGCGTGGTGGCCTCGCGCTCGGCGGCACCGGCATTTTCGGAATTGAGCGTAGCTTCCTCGGTGCGAAGGCGTTCGAGGATATCGGCGTTGTCGCGCACCATCCGCTCCTCGCGGGCGATGTCGCCGTCAAGCTGCTGCAGCCGGCGCTCGAGTTCGGCCTGGCGGGCACGGATGCGGCCCGCCTCCTCCTCGATCTGCGTCTTGGCGATCGACAGGCGCTGGAAGGCAGCGGCAGCGGCAGCTTCCGCGTCGCGCAGATCTGGCAGCCGGTGGGCGCCGATGCCTTGCTCCCTTGCGGCCGCCATCTGGGCGGCGGCGCGGTCGCCGACCAGCGTCGTGGCAACCGCCAGCGCCGAACGCGCCTCGCCTTCCTGGGTCTTGGCCAGCGTCCAGCGCAGATGCAGCAGCGTCGCCTCGGCCTTGCGGATGTCGGCCGACAGGTTCTTGAAGCGCGAGGCTTGGCGCGCCTGGCGCTTCAGGCTTTCGATCTGGCTTTCCAACTCGCCGACGACGTCGTCCAGCCGTTCCAGGTTCTGCTCGGCCGCCTTCAGCCGAAGCTCGGCCTCGTGGCGACGCGTGTGCAGGCCGGAAATGCCTGCCGCTTCTTCCAGCAGAGCGCGGCGCGCCTGGGGCTTCGCCTGGATCAGTTCGCCGATGCGGCCCTGCCCGACCATCGAGGGCGAGCGGGCACCGGTCGACTGGTCGGCGAACAGAAGCTGCACGTCCTTGGCGCGGGCTTCCTTGCCATTGATGCGGTAGAGCGAGCCGGCCTCGCGTTCTATGCGGCGCGACACCTGCAGCTCATCGGCGTCGTTGAAGGCCGAAGGCGCGGTGCGGTCACTGTTGTCGAGGAAAAGCGTGACTTCGGCGGTGTTGCGGGCCGGGCGCGTTCCCGAGCCGGAAAAGATCACGTCGTCCATGCCGGACGCGCGCATGTTCTTGTAGGAGCTTTCGCCCATCACCCAGCGCAGCGCCTCGACGAGGTTCGACTTGCCGCAGCCGTTCGGCCCGACAATGCCGGTCAGGCCGCGTTCGATGACGAACTCGCCGGGTTCGACGAAGGATTTGAAACCGAGAAGGCGAAGGCGCGAAAACTTCATTCGCGCCGCCCCGCAAGCCGTTTCAGCAGAAGTATTCCGCGGTTGAACCCGCGGCAAGGCATAGGCGTGCGCACGCCGAAGCGCAGCCGCTTCGGCGCTGCCTGGACGTCAGAGCAGAGGGTCGAGGATGGCCGACACTTCCTCAATCGACATCGCCCCTTTGTAGGTCTTTCCATTGATGAAGAAGGTCGGCGTCGAGTCGACCTTGAATTCATCGGCGCCGCGCTTCTGGACCGCTCTCACATCGTCCAGAAGTTTCTGGTCCGTCAAGCAGGCCTCGAAGGACTCCTGTGTAAAACCGGCGAGCTTCGAGATTTGCAGCAATGCGTCCTTGGTGTTGTTGACGCCAACCCAGTTGGCCTGTTGCTTGAACAGCACGTCCACCATCGGGAAATAGTTATCCTTGGCGCAGCGCGCCAGCATGAAACCGGCCTCGGCGCTCGGATCGAACGGAAATTCGCGCAGGATGTAGCGGGCCTTGCCGGTGTCGATGTATTTCGTCTTCAACTCAGGGAAGGTCGTCTCGTTGAAATGCGCGCAATGCGGGCAGGTCATCGAGGCGTATTCGACGATGGTGACCTTGGCGTCGTCCTTGCCGAGCTGCTTGTCGGGCAACGCGCCGGGCTTCAGCAGTTCGGCCATGTCGACCGTGCCCTGCGCTTCCGGCACCTTGACGGCGGCCGGCGTGGCTGGTGTCGCAGGGGTGGCGGGAGCGGCAGGCTTCACATCCGCCGCTTTGGCCTCCTCATCCGAGTCGCTGCAAGCGGCAAGCAGAACCACAGCCGGAACGGCGGCCAGCGAAGACAAGAGGTTTCTGCGAGACAAGCTTTGGCCAAACGGGGAACGGTTCATGCGAATCACCTGACAATAGTTGGATTTTGCAATGCAAAGGCTAGAAAAGGCGAGAGTTAGCGCGAATTAAGGCATCGCTGTCCCCATTCCAATCGCCAAAGACTATATGCATGATCACGAATGCGCGAGATAGATGACGCGTTCATGACCCGCGCGGTTTCCTTTCGCCAAGAATAGTGGCGCCGAGCCGTTCCAGCGAGGCGCGCAAGCCATCGTCTTCGATCTTACCGACCGTATCGGACAATTTGGCCTTCTCGGCTGATGTCAGCGGCCTGAGAGCCGGTTTCGGCCGGGCTTTTTCGGTCAGCACCGGCTTCTGCAGGATCTTGATGCGGCCGATGGCATTGAACCCGAGGAAAGCATTGACGCGGTTGATGATCTCGCCGGCCTCGTGCTGCAAATGCAGCGCGGCCATGCCCTCGCAGGCGATGACCAGCACCGCCGGCTCGAATGGATCGTCCTCATGCAGGCGGCGCGGCCACTGGATCTTCTCGGGGCGCGAACGGCCGGCAAGCCGGGGTCCGGCGATCTCCTCCCATGACTGGACCAGCCCAATCGAGATGCCGGCGCGCTTGCGCAGCACCGGATCAAGGATCTCGGTCGCGAGATCGCTCACCGGAACGGGATTGCCGAAGGGCTTTTTCCCTGCCATGTGCGTTCTCCAGTCACCACCCTAACCTAGCCAGGTCAGTTCCGATCAATGGCACCGCTCGCCCAGCCTCGCAAGACCGCATCCGGGGAGAGCGGCAAGGCCGCCTCCGAGGACAGCAGCAAAGCTGCGTCGGGAGATACCAGCAAAGCTGGATCTGGTGGGATCGCGCCCCACCTGCTTGCCTGGTACGACGCGCATCACCGCGAATTGCCGTGGCGCATTGCGCCGCGCGCGCTGGCGTCAGGTACAAAACCCAATCCCTACCGCGTCTGGCTGTCCGAGGTCATGCTGCAGCAGACCACGGTCGAGGCGGTCAAAGCCTATTTTCGCGCTTTCGTCGAGAAATGGCCTGATGTCGAGGCTCTGGCCGCTGCGTCGACGGAAGACGTGATGAAGGCGTGGGCCGGGCTCGGCTACTATTCACGGGCGCGCAATCTCAAGGCCTGCGCCGATCTCGTGGCGCGGCGTGGCGGCAGCTTTCCGGACGGCGAAGCTAGCCTCAGGGAACTGCCGGGGATCGGCGCCTATACCGCGGCGGCGATCGCGGCGATTGCCTTCGACCGACCGGCGGCCGTCGTCGACGGCAATGTCGAACGGGTCGTCTCCCGGCTGTTTTCGATCGCAACGCCTCTCAGCGAAGCGAAGGGCGAGATCCGCGCGCTTGTCGAGCGCATGGTTCCGGACAAAAGACCGGGCGACTTCGCCCAGGCGATGATGGATCTCGGCGCGACGATCTGCACGCCGCGTAGGCCACGCTGCATGCTGTGCCCGCTGCGGGCGGATTGCAGCGCCATTCTTTCAGGCGATCCCGAACGCTTCCCGGTTCGCTTGCCGAAGGCGGAAAAACCCTTGCGGCGCGGAGCAGCGTTCGTGGCAGTCAGAAGCGACGGCGCCATCCTGTTGCGCAAGCGCCCGGACAAGGGCTTGCTCGGCGGCATGACCGAGGTGCCGACAACGGCCTGGACGGCGCGGATGGACGGCGCGACTACGGCGGCTGCGGCGCCGTTTGCCGCCGACTGGCGGCGTGCCGGGCAGATCGCGCATGTTTTCACCCATTTCGCGCTCGAACTCGACGTCTTTCATGCGCAGATGAGCGGCGACACCCCAGCCGGCCATTTCTGGTCGCTGCCATCGGACATTTCAGGCGAGGCGTTGCCGACTGTCATGAAAAAGGCAATCGAGGCTGCGATACCCGGCGCGACGAAAAAGCCGTCGCCACATACCGCAAAGAGGCCTGCATGACTGAAATCCGCCACATCGTTTTCGACATCGGCAGAGTGCTGATCCATTACGATCCGAATATCCCGTTCAGCCGCCTGATCCCGGATGCCGAAGAGAGAAAGTGGTTTTTCGACAATGTCTGCACCAGCGACTGGAACATCGAGCAGGACCGTGGCCGGACCTGGGAAGAGGCGGAGGCGCTGCTGATCGCCGAACACCCCGATCATGCTGAAAATATTCGCAATTTCCGCCGCCACTGGCACGACATGGTGCCGCATGCTTATGACGACAGCGTCGCCATCATGGAGAAGCTGATCGACACTGGCCATGACGTGACCATGCTGACCAATTTTGCCACCGACACGCTTGCCGAAGCCCGGCAGCGCTTCGATTTTCTGAACCATCCGCGCGGCGTGACAGTGTCGGGCGACATCCGCCAGATCAAGCCTGACCGCGCCATCTACGATCATCACGTCGCCGCGTTCGGCCTCGAACCCGAAGCGACGCTGTTCATCGACGACAGCCAGAAGAATGTCGACGGCGCCAAGGCTGCCGGCTGGCAGGCGGTGCTGTTCACCGACGCCGAAACGCTCAAGGCGGACCTCGAGCGCCTTGGGATCAAGGTGAGCTGAATCAGGCCCCTGCCCGCTCCATGCCGAGGCGGGCAATGCGGCGCAGTTCGTCGATCGGGGTGAGGCCGCCGCTGCGCTCATAGTGCCAGAAGGTCCAGCCGTTGCAGGCGTCCAGCCCCTGCACCTCGGCGCCGATCTTGTGGATCGAGCCGGCGCTATCGCCGATGGCCACGGTGCCGTCGGCGCGCACCTTGGCCGCCCACCGCTTCTTGGCGTCATAGAGCGTGGCGCCGGGCAGCATAAGACCGGTGTCGATCAGGCTGACAAAGGCAACGCGCGGCTCGGCGCGCTTGCCGGTAAGCACGGTGAGATCCTCGCCGTCCAGCGGCCGGACGGCATCGATGCGCTCGTTGGCGGCATCGATATAGGCCTGCTCGCGCTCGATGCCGACGAAGTGGCGGCCAAGGCGTTTTGCCACCGCGCCGGTGGTGCCGGAGCCGAAGAAGGGATCGAGCACGATGTCGCCCGGTTTGGTCGAGGCCATCATGATGCGGGCCAGCAGCGCTTCCGGCTTCTGCGTCGGATGCAATTTGTCGCCGTTCTCGTTCTTCAGCCGCTCGCCGCCGGTGCAGATCGGAAACAGCCAGTCGGAGCGCATCTGGACGTCGTCGTTGGATGCCTTCAGCGCCTCGTAGTTGAAGGTGTAGCCTTTGCCCTTCTGGTCGCGCGAGGCCCAGATCATCGTCTCGTGCGCATTCTGGAAGCGGCGGCCGCGGAAGTTCGGCATCGGGTTGGTCTTGCGCCAGATGACGTCGTTGAGGATCCAGAAGCCGAGGTCCTGCATCCGGGCGCCGACCCTGAAGATGTTGTGGTAGGAGCCGATGACCCAGATGGTGCCGTTCGGCTTCAGCACGCGGCGCGCCGCCAGCAGCCAGGCGCGGGTGAACGCGTCGTAGGCTTCAAAGCTCTCGAACTGGTCCCAATCGTCGTCGACGGCGTCGACCTTGGACTGGTCGGGCCGGTGCAGGTCGCCGTCGAGCTGAAGGTTGTAGGGCGGATCGGCGAAGATGACGTCGATCGATTTTTCGGGCAGCCGGTCGAGTGCCGCAACGCAGTCGCCCTTCAGGATCGTGTCCAGCCATTCGGATTGCTGGGGAGCGTGGGAAAGCTCGTCGAGAAGACGCACGGCTGACATTGTTACACCCAAGGCACGCGTTACTGTTTTACTTCCTGTTATGGTTACCGATCAGCGTAAATATTCGGTGAAGGGCGGAACCGGTTCGGCCGCCTAGGTCCGGTTAATTTGCGAAGCCCGGCCTGTTGGTGTATGCCGCGCCGCCTGAGCCCTGTCGGGCCGCCCACCATCCTTCCCTTGTTCGGATTGCCATGCCCCAGCCAGACCTTGTCATATTCGATTGCGACGGCGTGCTCGTCGATTCCGAAATCATCGCCGCGCGCATCGAAGCCGAGCTTTTGACCTCGGCCGGCTATGAGATATCGCCGGAGGAACTTGCCGAGACCTATGCCGGGCTGACCTTCAAGGACATCATGATGCGGGTCGAGGAGAAGTCCGCCATCCCGTTCCAGGTCTCGCTGATCGACCGTGCCGAAGAGCTGGTCGACCGCAAATTGCGAAGCGATGTGCGCGCCATCGACGGCGTGCGCGAAGCGGTCGCGGCGGTGACCGTGCCGCGCTGCATCTGCTCCAACTCACGCTCCGAGCGGATCGAGTTCATGCTGGACAAAGTGCATCTGCTGCCGTTCTTCGCTGGCCGCATCTTCTCGGCGATGGAAACACCGACCGGCAAAACCAAACCGGCTCCGGACGTGTTCCTGTTTGCCGCCGAAAAGCTCAACGCGAAGCCGGAAAACACCTTCGTCATCGAGGATTCCGTGCACGGCGTCGCCGGCGCCAGGGCGGCCGGCATGCGCGTCATCGGCTTCACCGGCGCCGGGCACAGCTATCCCGGCCATGCCGACGCGCTGACCGAGGCCGGCGCGGAAACCGTCATTCGCCGCTGGACGGAGCTGAAAAGCGTGATCGCCGCTTTGTCTGAGTGGTCCGCGGACGCCTGAAAGGGCAGTCCGCAGCCGCTTTTAAGCGGGTCAGTTCGTCGCGGGGGCGGCTCTCTTCCTCTTGCCCTTCGGCTTGTTCGTCGCGGCTTTCGGGGCGCCCTCGTCATAGCCGGCAAAGGCCTGGTAATCCTGCGCTGTCGGCTCCGGCACTACGACGTTCTGGTCGGTGAAGACAAACTGCGTGGCGGCAGAGGGGTCGGTGACCTGGACCTGATAGGGATGGATCTGCGAATAGAGCACCTCGGTGCCATGCATCACCGCGACGCGGATCGGCATGGTGATCGTGCCCGGCGCGAACATCGGTCCCGGAACGACCTTGCCGGCGACGGCGATTTTCATCGACAACTGGCCGTTGGCGTTGCTGCAGTCGCGGGTGACGTCGGTGATCGAGGCCTGGTAGATGACCTTGGCGGGATCGCGATCGGGATCGACGATGGTGCCGTCGGGCGCCGGCTGGGCGGCAGCCGCGGCATCCTGGGCGGCGTCGGTCTTCTTCCTGGGCTTGGCGGAGCCCTTGGCATAGGTGCTGAAGAAGGCCGTGCCGTCGCGCAACGTCACCTTCGGGCAGTAGGCCCGCAACTGGCTGGCGAGCACTTTGGGATCCTGCGGCGGGGGTGGCGCCTGGGTGTCCTTCTTGCCGAAGCCGAGGTTGAGAACGCCATTGTCGCTCGATTGGCAACCGGCGGCGGCAAGCATAAAGCCGGTGAGCGCCAGACCCGCGACAAAGCGGTTGTTGAACGAATAAAACGCCATGAAACTGCACTTCCCTCTCGCAAAGCTGGTGACGTATATCAACCGCGCGGCAAAAATGCGACTGATCCGGCTCGGAAAATTAACCACCTTGCGGTGAATGAAACGCCCGGCAAGAACGGAATGTGACGATGCAATATGTGAGTACCCGCGGGGATGCGCCCGTGCTTGGATTTTCCGACGCGGTGCTGGCCGGGCTGGCGCGCGACGGCGGGCTCTATGTGCCGCGCGAATGGCCGCAGTTTTCGGCATCCGATATCCGCGCCATGCGCGGCCTTGCCTATCCCGACCTCGCCATCCGCGTGCTGACGCCGTTCCTCGGCGGTGAAATCGCGGCGCCAGTGTTCGAGAAACTGGTGCGCGAAGCCTATGCGACCTTCCGTCACGAGGCCGTCTGCCCACTGGTGCAGACCGGCGCCAATGCCTTCGTGCTGGAACTCTTCCACGGCCCGACGCTGGCCTTCAAGGACGTGGCCATGCAGCTGCTAGCCCGGCTGATGGACCATGTCCTGGCCGAGCGCGACCAGCGTGCAACAATCGTCGGCGCAACCTCCGGCGACACCGGGGGTGCCGCCATCGACGCCTTTGCCGGGCGCAACCGCACCGACATCTTCATTCTCTTCCCGCACGGCAAGGTCTCGCCGGTGCAGCAGCGCCAGATGACGACGTCGACCGCCGCCAACGTCCATGCGCTGGCCCTTGAAGGCAATTTCGATGACTGCCAGGGCCTCGTGAAGGACATGTTCAACGACCACGGTTTTCGCGACCGGGTTTCGCTGTCGGGCGTCAATTCGATCAATTGGGCCCGCATCATGGCCCAGATCGTCTATTATTTCTCCTCCGCGCTGTCGCTCGGCGCGCCGGACAGGCCGGTGTCCTTCACCGTGCCCACCGGCAATTTCGGCGACATCTTCGCCGGCTATGCCGCCAAGAGGATGGGGCTGCCGATCGAGCGGCTGATCATCGCCACCAATGACAACGACATATTGGCGCGCACGCTTGCTAGCGGCGAGTACCGCACCAAGGGCGTCTTCGCCACCACATCGCCGTCGATGGACATCCAGGTATCGTCAAACTTCGAGCGCCTGCTGTTCGAGGCGGCAGGCCGCGATGCCGCGACAGTGCGTCGCTACATGAACGGGCTCAAGCAGTCCGGTGCCTTCACCATCGAAACAGGCGAAATCGCCAGGATCAGAGCCGAATTCGACGCCGGCCGCTCCGATGTCGGCGAGGTCGCCGCCACTATCCGCTCGACGCTCGAAGCCAGCAATTATCTGCTCGATCCGCACACAGCCGCGGCCATGCATGTCGCGGTCGGCAAGGCCGTCAGTGCCATCCCGATGGTGGTGCTGGGCACCGCGCATCCAGCCAAGTTTCCGGCCGCCGTCGAAGAGGCCTGCGGCGTGTCGCCGGCCCTGCCCGCATGGTTAGGCTCCTTGATGTCAGCCGACGAAAAATACACGGTACTTCCATCCGACCTGAAAATGGTGGAAGATTATGTTACACGCCACACGCGGGCGGCGCGTTAGGGAGTACTAGCCATATGGGTGTTGAGGTAAGCCGTCTGTCGAACGGCCTGACAGTCGCAACCGAAACCCTTCCAAGTCTCGAATCCGTTGCCCTTGGTGCCTGGGTCAAGTCAGGCGCCCGCAATGAGCGCGAAGAAGAGCACGGAATGGCCCATTTGCTCGAGCATATGGCCTTCAAGGGTACGAAAAGGCGCACCGCCTTCGAAATCGCTTCGGAAATCGAGAATGTCGGCGGCGAGATCAATGCCGCCACCAGCGTCGAGACGACCTCCTATTACGCCAGGGTGCTCTCCGACGACGTGCCGCTGGCGGTCGACATCCTTGCCGACATCCTGCAGGAGTCCGAATTCGACCCGGAGGAGCTGGAGCGCGAGCAGCATGTGATCCTGCAGGAGATCGGCGCCGCGCACGACACGCCCGACGACATCGTCTTCGACCGTTTCACCGAAACCGCCTTCCGCCATCAGACGATCGGCCGCTCCATCCTCGGCACGCCGGAGACCGTCAAGTCCTTCACCTCCAAGCAGCTGCATAATTTCATCGAGCGCCAATACGGCGCCGAGCGCATGGTGGTCGTGGCCGCCGGCGACATCAAGCACGACAATTTCGTGCGCGAAGTCGAGAAGCATCTGGGCGGCTTCCGCGCCAAGGCCGAGAGCAACATTCCGCAATATGCGCAATATGTTGGCGGCGACTTCCGCGAGGACCGCGACCTGATGGATGCGCAGATCGTGCTCGGCTTCGAGGGCCGCGCCTACCATGTGCGCGACTTCTACGCCTCGCAGGTGCTGTCGATGATCCTCGGCGGCGGCATGTCGTCCCGGCTGTTCCAGGAAGTCCGCGAAAAGCGCGGCCTGTGCTACTCGGTCTATGCTTTCCACTGGGGCTTTTCCGACACCGGCATCTTCGGCGTCCATGCCGCGACCGGGCAGAGCGACATCGCCAAGCTGGTGCCCGTCATCATCGACGAGTTGCAGAAGGCAGGCGAAAACATCCTGCAAGAAGAGCTCGACCGGGCCCGGGCGCAGTATCGCGCGGGGCTGATCATGTCGGCCGAAAGCCCGGCCAGCCGCGCCTCGCAGATCGCGAGGCAACTGCTCCTGTTCGGCCGGCCGATCGCCAAGGAAGAACTGATGGAGCGGCTTTCGGCCTTGACCATCGAGCGGCTGACCGACCTGTCGGCGCGACTGTTTTCGACCAAGCCGACGCTCACCGCCGTCGGCCCCGTGGGTACGCTTGCGCCCTATGAGGCGATCCTCGATTCGCTTTCGGGCACGCAGACGACGGCCCGCAAGCTCGCCGTCTAAGACCTCCCAAGCGCCATGTTCGCGCTCCCTTTCTTTCGCCGCGATCTGCCGGCACTGAAGGGTGACCGGATTACGCTGCGCGTGCCGCTGACCAACGACTACCGCGAATGGTCGGCGCTGCGCGGCGAAAGCCGCACCTTCCTGGAGCCGTGGGAGCCGCGCTGGACGACTGACGAGCTTGACCGCACGGCATGGCGGCTGCGCATCAGCCGCTACCGCGAGGACTATGCGCAAGGCACGGCCATCGCCTTCTTCATCTTCGAGAAGAGCAGCGGCAAGCTTGCCGGCGGCATCACGCTCGGCAACATCCGCCACGGCGTCGCGCAAAGCGGCCATATCGGCTACTGGATCGGTGAGCGCTATGGCGGCCGCGGCCTGATGACCGAAGCTGTCAAGCTGGTGTCGCAATTCGCCTTCGATACGCTGAGGTTGCACCGGATCGAGGCTGCCTGTATTCCCGACAACGCCCGGTCGATCCGCGTGCTTGAAAAAGCCGGATTCCGGCGCGAAGGACTTCTGCGATCCTATCTCAGGATCAATGGCATCTGGCAGGACCACTACCTCTACGCCCGGATCGCGGACGATCCGCCGGGCGCTGGAACGAAGGGCTGATTTTTGACGAATTTCCTGCGAATCGGCTCGTTGTTCGCGCTCCTCTTGGCGACGATCGTGACGCTTTGCACGGCGTCTTCGGCCTTCGCCGTCGAGCCGATCAAGATCGCCCGCGACGACGTGGCGCTCGACCTGTCCGGCGCCGTCGAAATCTACCGGAACCAGGGCGAAAATTTCCAGGTCTCGACCGCGCCAGGACCCGACGGCATCGTCAGGCGCATCGAGGTCGAGGCCAATGACGCGCGCTCGACCGGCGACTGGGCGGTGTTCGCGCTGGCCAACACCACCGACCAGCAGCTCGACCGGCTGATCGTGGCGCCGCATTTCCGGCTGGTGAATTCGGGCATCTTCTGGCCCGATCTCGGCTCGACCCGCATCGCCGCCATCACGCCCAGCGAAGGCTTCGCGCTTGACCGCCAGACCAGCCCCGACGCCGACGTGTTCCGGGTGACGCTGAACCCCGGCACGGTGATCACCTTCATCGCCGAGCTCGCCTCGCCGAAACTGCCGCAGGTCTATCTGTGGGATCCGGAATCCTACAAGGACTCGGTCAATTCCTACACGCTGTTTCGCGGCATCGTCATCGGCATCGCCGGCCTGCTGGCGCTGTTCCTGACCATCCTTTTCGTCGTCAAGGGAACCTCGATGTTCCCGGCGACCGCAGCGCTGGCCTGGGCGGTGCTTGCCTATATCTGCGTCGATTTCGGCTTCCTCAACAAGGTCATCGAGATATCGCCGGGTAATGAGCAGATGTGGCGGGCCGGAACGGAGGTGGCGCTTGCGGCGACCTTCGTGGTGTTCCTGTTCGCCTATCTCAACCTCAACCGATGGCACGGCCATTTCAGCTACGGCGCGCTGGTCTGGATCCTCGGGCTGGTGCTGATCGCGGGCGTCGCCATCATCGATCCGGCGGTCGCGGCTGGCATCGCCAGGCTGTCCTTCGCCGCCACCGCGGTGACCGGGCTCGGCCTGATCATCTTCCTCGGCATACGCGGCTACGACCGCGCCATCATGCTGGTGCCCAGTTGGGTGATGGTGCTGTTATGGCTATGCGGGTCGTGGATGGCGATCACCGGCATGCTCGACAACGACATCGCCCAGCCGGCACTCGGCGGCGGGCTTATCCTGATCATCCTGCTGATCGGCTTCACCGTCATGCAGCATGCCTTTGCCGGCGGCGCGCTGCATCAGGGCCTGTTCTCCGACCTCGAGCGGCAGGCGCTGGCCGTCGCCGGATCAGGCGACATCGTCTGGGACTGGGACGTGCTGCGCGACCGCGTGGTGACAAAACCCGATGTCAGCGTGCAGCTTGGCCTGGCGCCCAACAGCCTCGGCGGCGCCGCCCGCAACTGGCTGCCAGTCCTGCACGCCGACGACCGCGACACATTCCGCACCACGCTCGACGTGGTGCTGGAGCACCGGCGCGGCCGGGTCTCGCAGAATTTCCGCCTGCGCGGCGCCGACGGCCACTATCACTGGTTCTCGCTGCGCGCCCGGCCGGTGATCGGCTCGGATGGCGAAGTGATCCGCTGCGTCGGCACCATGGTCGACGTGACCGAGCAGAAGAAGTCCGAGGAAAGGCTGCTGCACGATGCCGTGCACGACAATCTGACAGGCCTGCCGAACCGCGAATTGTTCATGAACCGGCTGGAGGCGATCATCTCGATCGCCCGCACCGAGGAGAAGGTGCGCCCGACGGTCTTCGTCATCGACATCGACCGCTTCAAGCAGGTCAATGACGGTCTGGGCATTTCGGCCGGCGACACGATCCTGCTGACCATCGCGCGCCGGCTGCACCGGCTGCTGAAGCCCAAGGATTCGCTGTCGCGCTTTGCCGGCGACCAGTTCGCGCTGATGCTTCTGTCGGAACAGGACCCGGCCCGAATCGCCGCAGTGGCGGACGCCATCAAGCATGCGATCAACAACCCGATCACCTTCGCCAAGCGCGAGATCGTGCTCACCGCATCGATCGGGCTGATCACCTGGACCACGGCGCAGACCTCGGCCGAGGACATGGTCAAGGACGCCGAGCTTGCCATGCACCAGGCCAAGCGCTTCGGCGGCGACAGGATCGAGCCGTTCCGGCCCGCCTTCCGCACTGTCGGCACCGACAGGCTGCAGTTCGAATCCGACCTGCGCCGCGCCATCGAACGGCGCGAATTCACGCTCGCCTACCAGCCGATCGTGCGCCTGGAGGACGGCAGCGTCGCCGGCTTCGAGGCGCTGCTCAGGTGGGACCATCCCCGCCGCGGCATGATCCCGCCGGGGGATTTCATCCCCGTCGCCGAAAACTGCGGCCTGATCGTGCAGCTTGGCCTGTTCGCCATGCAGCAGGCGGCCGAGGACCTGGCGACCTGGCAAAAGCAGATCGGCGATGCGCCGCTGTCGGTTTCGGTCAACCTCTCCAGCCGCCAGCTCATCCGCCGCGATCTGGTCAGCGACGTCCGCTCCGTCATCGCGCGCGCCAATCTGAAGCCGCGCTGCTTCCGGCTGGAACTTACCGAATCGCTGGTGATGGACAATCCCGAGCAGACATCGCATGTGCTGAACAAGCTGAAGCAGCTCGGCATCGGCCTGTCGCTGGACGATTTCGGCACCGGATATTCGTCACTGTCCTACCTGACGCGCTTCCCCTTCGACACCATCAAGATCGACAAGAGCTTCGTTGACGATAAGACGCCGAAGCGCGCGGTGCTGCTGAAATCCATGGTCCACATGGCGCACGAACTTGGTCTGTCGGTGGTCGCCGAAGGCATCTCCGACGAGAGCGATGCGCTGGAGCTGCGCCAGATGGGCTGCGAATATGTGCAGAGCTTCATGTTCGGCGCGCCGATGCCAGGCGACCAAGTGCTGAAGACGCTGAAGGAACAGTATCCGCTTACTCAGGCGTGATGTTCAGGCGTGACCGGCGGCCAGGCTGAGATGCGCCAGATCGATGCCGATCGAGGCGAGGATGCGGTCGTATTTGCGCTCGATGTCGGCGTCGAACAGAAGCTCGGGGCTGGCCGGGCAGGTCAGCCATCCGTTCTCGGCGATCTCGCTTTCCAACTGGCCTGCACCCCAGCCCGAATAGCCGAGCGCCATGAGCGCGCGGCGAGGCCCGCGGCCCGACGAAATGGCGCGCAGTATATCGACGGTCGCGGTCAGGCAGATGTCGTCGGAGACGCTGAGCGACGATTCAACCCGGTAGTCGCCGGAATGCAGGACAAAGCCGCGGCTGCGGTCGACCGGCCCGCCATTGCGCACGACGAAGTCGCGCGCCTGCGCCGGCAGGCGTATCGCCTCCTGCTCGTTCATGATGCCGAGCTGCACCAGAAGGTCCGGAAACAGCATCTGCTGCGTCTGGTTGATGATGAGGCCCATCGCGCCCTCGTCGCTGTGGGCGCAAACGTAGATGACGGAGCGCGTGAAACGGTCGTCCTTCATGCCGGGCATGGCAATCAGGAACTGGTCGTCGAGAAAGCCGCGTCCAGCAGCCGTCTTCTTGTGGCGCAACAAGTCCATGACGTGAGGGTAACGCGTTTCCGGGGCGCCGAAAAGATGCGCCTCGCGCGATTTGAGGTCGGCCGACCGTGCCCGGAGCAGATGAACTCGCGGATCGCGCATCGTCGGGCTGAAAGTCCAACTCCAACAACCCTAGCTGTGATGTCACGCAAATATGATACCGAATGGGTCATGAGATCATTGCGCTGCCACGAACGGACGATCAAATCACGGCCATGCAAAGCTTGAAAATCCTGCTCGCCAGCACTGCTGTCGTCTTGGGAACGGGCCTTCCGGCCTTGGCCTCCTCCTCGGTCTGGTACAACAGCGAGGGCGGCAAGGTACGGCTTGTGACCAGCGGCAAGCCCGACGAAGCCGGACGTATCCAGGGCGTGCTCGACATTGCGCTCAAGCCCGGCTGGAAAACCTATTGGCGCGACCCTGGCGACGCCGGCGTGCCACCGCAGATCGACATCTCGGCCAGCACCAACATCTCCGACGCGCGGTTTTCGTTTCCGCCGCCGCAACGTCACGACGACGGTTACGGCAAGTGGGCCGGCTACGACCATCCCGTTTCGCTGCCGATTACCTTCACGCTGTCGGCGCCGGATCAGCCGGCGGTCATCGACGCCAACATTTTCCTCGGCATTTGCGAGACGATCTGCATTCCGGTGCAGACAAGGCTCAGCGTCGATCCCGGGGCCGATCCGGACAATGCCAAGGACGCTGCACAGGTGAAGGCGGCGCTTGCCACCCTGCCGGCTGCTCCACGGCCCGATTTCGGCATCAACGTGCTGCCCGGCGACCACGAGACACTGATCGTCGAGGCGAGCTTTCCAGGCGACCCGGAAGCCGCCGACTTCTTCGTCGCCGGTGAAAGAGACTACATGTTCGGTGCCCCGGTTCGCAGCGAGAAAGATGGCAAGCTGTTGTTCACAGTGCCAATCCTCGACCGGCCGTCGACGACACCGACCGATGGCGGCCTCTACTACACGCTGACAAGTGCCGAAGGCGCGGTCGAAGGCATGCTGCCTTTCCCGTGATGGCAGAGCCGCAGATGCGCAGACTGTAACATCCATTGCGCCAGGCGCCATGGCGGTTGCGGGCGACGCCCGACTTCGCTATCGCAAGGACAGGTCCCTTCCCCACACATTGAACGAGGCATCCATGACCATCTCCGTTGGCGACAAGCTGCCCGACGCGACCTTCAAGACGATGACCAACGACGGCGCCAAGCCGATCACGGCGGCCGAGATCTTCGCCGGAAAGAAGGTCGTGCTGTTTGGCGTTCCCGGCGCTTTCACGCCGACCTGCAGCAACAACCACCTGCCCGGCTATCTGGAGAACCATGACGCTATCCTCGCGCGTGGGGTCGACACCATCGCAGTCGTTTCGGTCAACGATGTGCATGTCATGGGCGCGTGGGCGCGCTTCACCGGCGGCGAGGGCAAGATCCTCTATCTCGCCGACGGCAATGGCGATTTTGCCAAGTCGGTCGGCCTCGACTACGCCAGCGACGGTATGGGGCTGCGCTCGAGGCGCTTTTCGATGATCGTCGACGACGGCAAGGTCACCGCGTTCAATGTCGAGACCAAGCCAGGTGTCGACGAGTCGGGTGCGGCGCATATCCTGGGACAGCTCTGAGCCTCCAGGGCAGTCATGAAGGTCGTCAGGTTCGCCTTGGCGTGACGGTCGCGCGCGTGTAGGTGCTTCTGGATTTTCACTTTTGGGGGGACTTCGGCGATGTTCGATATTGTCTGGCGCAGCATGGCGATCGGCATTGGCGCGACGGTGCTGATGGATATCTGGGCCTTCTTCCTTCATGTGGCCTTTGGCCAGCCGCGGCCGAACTGGGGGCCGGTCGGCCGCTGGGTCTGGCACTTGAGGAACAAGGTGTTTCACGACGACATCGCGGAGGCCTCGACCTACGCACAGGAAGTGGCGCTGGGCTGGGCTTTCCACTATGCCGTCGGCATCGCCTATGGAATCATCCTCGTCCTTCTTGCGGGAACGGCGTGGCTTGCCGCGCCGACCTTCCTGCCGGCATTCACCCTCGGTATGGTGACCGTCGGCGCCGGCTGGTTCCTGCTCTCACCCGGCATGGGTGCCGGTTGGGCAGCCTCAAAGCGCCCCAATCCGATGCAGATCCGGGCGCTCAACCTGGTGTCGCACACCGTGTTCGCGCTTGGGCTCTACGGCACGGCGCTGCTGATCCGCTGAATTCAGCTGAATTGGTCGTCAACGCGTTGCACCGCGCCATCGATCGGTCGCCAACCGTGAAGAACGCGGCGGGCTCCGATATCATAAGCGAAGTAGTTTCCGCCGCCCGCCGGCTGATCCGCTTCGCGGCTGATCTCCCGGCCGCTGAGAGAAAGCAGCAGCAGCGTTCCCACGCCGCCATGGCCCACGAAGGCAATATCGTCGGCGCCGTTGGCGCCAAGCACGGCTTCGACCTCGCTCACAACACGATGCTGGGCGTCGATGGCCCGCTCCCATCCGCGAATGCTGCTGTGTGGATTGGCGAAGAACTGGTCCGCAACGGCTTCGAACTCCGGCGGCGGCAGAAAGCCCGTTGCCGACCGGTCGTTCTCATGCATACGTTCCCTGACCTCGACCGCAAGGCGCAGATGCCCTGCGAGGATCTCGGCGGTTTCCATAGCCTTGCGTTCCCCTGACGACACGATACGCCGGATCGACCCGACCCATGGCTGGTCGAGCATTGCGGAGGCTCTCGCTCGCCCGATGTCGGATAGCCCCCACTGCGGCACCGGAATGCCGGCATCGATCTGAACCTGGGGATGCGTGATATAGTATGCGACAGGCACGATGGAGGTCTTTCTGCCAGTCAGCGGAGGCGCCCGAATTCAATAACTCTGGTTCGAACGCCGCGCCTTTGCGACCGCCGGTGGCTTTGCCTGTGCAGCTGGCTGCGGCGTCACTGTAGGCCTTGACAGGCCCTTCTTGAACGGCGCCATGCCTTCGCGCGCCAGTTCGTCGGCGCGCTCGTTCTCGGCATGGCCGGCATGGCCCTTGACCCAGTTCCAGGTCACCTGATGGCGCCTGTTGGCTTCGTCCAGCGCCTGCCAGAGCTCACCGTTCTTGACCGGCTTCTTGTCGGCGGTCTTCCAGCCGTTCCTCTTCCAGCCATGGATCCACTTGGAAATGCCGTCCATGACATATTTGCTGTCGGTGTGAAGGTCGACCGCGCACGGCTCCTTCAGCGCATTGAGCGCCGAGATGGCAGCGAGCAGTTCCATGCGGTTGTTGGTCGTCTCGGCCTCGCCGCCCGACAGTTCCTTGGTCTTGCCGTTGAAGCGCAGGATCGCTCCCCAGCCGCCGGGTCCCGGATTGCCCGAACAGGCGCCATCGGTGAAGATTTCAACCCGCTTGGTGATGTCAGTCATGTCAGCCCGTATTCGGAAGGGGATCGGATCGCCCGGTGGAAACGCATGCGGCGGATATATTCGGTCGGGTCGCGCTTCATGACCAGCCCGCCGTTGGGAATAGTCAGCCAGTCATAGAGCCTCGTCAGCATGAAGCGCAGCGCCGATCCGCGCGCCAGGATCGGCAGCGCGGCTTTCTCCTCGGGGCTCAGGGGCCGAACGCTCTGGTAACCCGCCAGCAGCGCGGTGCCCTTGGTCAGGTTGAACGAAAAATCCTTCTCGAAGCACCAGGCATTGAGACATGTGGCGACGTCGTAGGCATAGAGATCGTCGCAGGCGAAATAGAAGTCGATCAGCCCGGACAGTTTCTCGCCGAGGAAGAAGACATTGTCGGGAAAAAGGTCGGCATGGATTATGCCTTGCGGCAGGTCCTTCGGCCAGCTGCGCTCGAAATCGGCGAAATCGGCATCGACCTCCGCCGCCAGCCCCGGCTCGACTTCCTCGGCGCGGGCATGGGAGGCGTTCCACAGCTTGCGCCAGCCATCTATGGCAAGCGCGTTCGGCCGGCTCATCGAAAAATCCTGGCCGGCAAGATGCAGTTCGGCCAGCGCCTTGCCAACCTCGCCGCAATGCGCCGCCGTCGGCCGGCGCAGCGACAAGCCCTCGAGGAAGGTGATGATGACCGCCGGGCGGCCGGCCAGCGCACCGATGACGGTGCCGTCATGCGCGGTCACCGGAAGCGGGCAGGAAATGCCCTTCCTGGCGAGATGGCCCATCAAGCCCAGAAAGAACGGCAGGTCGGCCTTGTCGACGCGCTTCTCGTAAAGCGTCAGGATGTAGGAACCGCTCGTCGTGTGCAGCAAAAAATTCGAATTCTCGGTGCCTTCGGCAATGCCCTTGTAGGACAGGAGTTCGCCGACCGGATAGGCCTGCAGGAACGTGCCGAGCTCGCCCTCGCTGACATCGGTGTAGACCGCCATTGGCTGTTCACGCGGCTCCGTTGACGAAAGCCATGTCGGCCTTCGTCAGTTCGACATCGCGCAAAACCCGCATGACAGGAAAGTCCTCCGTTTCCGTTGCCGTGATCGCCAGATCGATCGTCACATCGAAGCGCTGGCGGAAGGCATCGATGATTTCGTCGACGATGATTTCCGGCGCCGACGCGCCGGCCGACAGGCCGAGCGTCGAGATGCCGGCGATGTCATTCCACGGAATTTCAGAAGCGCGCTGCACGAGAAGCGACATCGTGGCGCCGGCGCGTTCCGCGACTTCGACAAGACGCCGCGAATTGGACGAGTTGGGCGCGCCGACGATCAGATAGAGATCGGCACCCGCCGCGGTTTCCTTGACCGCCTCCTGGCGGTTGGTGGTGGCATAGCAGATCGATTCCGCTGCCGGCGCATGCAGCGCGGGAAAGCGATCCTGCAATGCCCGGATGATGCCGGCGGTGTCCTCGACCGACAGCGTCGTCTGGGTGACGAAGCCGAGTGCCTCGGGATCGGCAGGCGCAAGCTTCGCGGCGTCCGCCTCGGTCTCGATCAGCGTGACGGCGCCGTCCGGCAGCTGACCCATGGTGCCGATCACTTCAGGGTGCCCGGCATGGCCGATCAAAAGCACATGGCGGCCAAGCCGCTGGTGGCGCATCGCCTGCTTGTGGACCTTGGAGACCAGCGGACAGGTGGCGTCGAGATAGAACAGGTTGCGGGCCTGCGCATCGGCCGGCACCGATTTCGGCACGCCATGCGCCGAAAACACGACCGGGCTCTGGCGATGCTCGGCCGGGATCTCCGACAGTTCCTCGATGAAGACGGCACCCAGGCTCTGCAGGCCTTCGACGACGTAGCGGTTGTGGACGATCTCGTGGCGGACATAGACCGGCGCGCCGTATTTCTTCAGCGCCAGCACGACGATCTGGATGGCGCGGTCGACGCCGGCGCAAAAGCCGCGCGGCTGGCAGAGCCTGATCGTCAATGGGGGCTTGGTCGTGGTGTGAAGCATGAATCCGGGCCGGTTGTTCAGAGCCGAAATGAGGTGCGCACCCCTGCCCTGTCAAGGGCGGCGGCAACGATCATTCCGCTTTCGCCGGACGGCGAAGCCTGAAGATGAGGACGCCGGCAAGGGCAGCGGCAAGGCCGTACCAGGTGAAAGCGTATTGCAGATGGCTGTTGGGCAGGTCGATGATGGTGACGCCGCCGACCGGCAGGCCGCCGGGGTTTGGTGTCTTGTCGGCATCGATGAAGAACGGCACCAGCCGGGCTGCGGCCGGCAGGCCGGCGCTCGCCGACATCGCATCGCGATCCTTCCAGTAAAAGATGTTCTTCTGGATATCGTTGTCTGGAAGCATCATCGACGGCTTCGCCAGCAGCGGGTTGCGGGCGAGCCCGGTCACCGTCACCTTGCCTGCCACCTGCCCTAGAGGGCGCTTGGCGGCGTCCTTGAGGTCATAGGGAACAAAGCCGCGGTTGATCAGCACGAAACGGCCGTCATCCAGTTGCAAAGGCGTGATGACGTCGAAACCGGCAGCACCGTCCCAGGTCGAATAGAAGTGCCGCTCGCCCTGGTGCAGGAAAGTGCCCGACACCGTCACCGGCGTGTAGTCGACATCACCAGAGGAAGCGAACTGGGTTTCGACCTCGGCCAGCGGCCGCGGCGCCGAATGCGTGCGCTGGTCGATGGTCTGGAGAAGACCTTCCTTCCAGTGCAGGCGCTGGATCTGCCAGGTGCCGAGCGCCAGAAGGATGACGAACACGACCAGGCCGAGGCCGAGCAGCAATGCCGTCTTCGGCCGCGAACGGCCGGAACTCTTGGCCGATGCTTGGCTCATTCGCCGCGGTCCAGCCGGCCCTCGGCCGCCTTGTTGGCGTATTGCAGCGTCAACAGCACGCCTTTGATCAGCCTGAGCGCCGTCAGGCACAGCACCAGCGCCAGCGGTATCCAGACCAGCAGATGCAGCCACAGCGGCGGGCTCAGCGTCACTTCCACCCAGAGCGCCAGCCCGACGACAATGAAGCCGATGATCAGGATGACGAACACCGCCGGTCCATCGCCGGCATCGGCGTAGGAATAATCCAGGCCGCAATTCATGCAGCGCTTGCCGACGGTCAGGAACCCGGAAAACAGCCGGCCCTCGCCGCAGCGCGGACAGCGGCCGTGCAGGCCGGCCGAGATCGGCTCGATGGGTGGCCAGATCGCCTTGTCGTCGCTCATGCTCTACGGCTCGATCTCGATTGGCGTTCCATCGGCCACCATGGTCCAGATTTCATCCATATTGGAGTCCGTAACGGCAATGCAGCCGTCGGTCCAGTCGACCAATTGAAGCAGCCAGCCCCACCAGCCATAGCCGTTGGGCTGGCCATGGATCATGATCATGCCGCCGGGTTCGACGCCGGCCGCCTTGGCAGCCGCCATCTCCTCGGCATTCGGATAGGAGATGTGGATCGACTTGTGCGCGATGCTGTCGGGGTTGCGCCAATCCAGCACATAGCGCCCCTCGGGTGTGCGCTGGTCACCTTCACTGTGCTTGTGCCCGACGGGGTCGCCACCCAGCGCGATGCCGTAGGTGCGCAATATTTTGCCGTCGCCGACGAGTTCCAGCCGCCGCTCCGACTTGTCGACGCGCACCAGGTCGACGCGTTCAATTGCGAAGGCTGGGGCTGCCGCGACAAAGCCGGCACAAATGACAAAAAGGTGTCTCGAACGCATACCATCGATCGGCGATGATTATGCCGAAATGAAGAAGGCGGCCACGTCGCCGCGGCCGCCCTGTCGATTTCCGAGCGAAAGCTGTCAGTGGCCTTCGATCAGCGCGCCGTTCGAGGCCCAGACATAGATCGCGCTGAACAGGAACAGCCAGACCACGTCGACGAAGTGCCAGTACCAGGCCGCCGCCTCGAAGCCGAAATGCTGCTTGGGGGTGAAATCGCCCTTCATGGCCCGCAGCAGGCAGACAGCCAGGAAGATGGTGCCGATGATGACGTGAAAACCATGGAAGCCGGTCGCCATGAAGAAGGTGGCGCCATAGATGGAATCCTTGAAGGCGAACGGCGCGTGCATGTATTCGTAGGCCTGCACCATGGTGAACAGGATGCCGAGGCCGACGGTCAGCACCAGGCCGTTGATCAGGCCCTTGCGGTCGCCATGAAGCAGCGAATGGTGCGCCCAGGTGACCGTCGTGCCCGACAGCAGCAGAATGATGGTGTTGTAGAGCGGCAGGTGGAAGGGATCGAGGACCTCGAGGCCCTTCGGCGGCCAGACGCCGCCGGTGAAGGTGGTGCGGGCGTAATTCTGGACCTCGCCGGGAAACAGGCTGGCGTCGAAGAAAGCCCAGAACCAGGCGACGAAGAACATCACTTCCGAAGCGATGAACATGATCATGCCGTAGCGCAGATGCAGCGACACAACGCGGGTGTGATGGCCCTCATGCGCTTCCTTGATGGTGTCCGACCACCAGGCGAACATCGTGTAGATAACGATCAAGAGGCCGATGAAAAACAGCCACGGATTGGCGATGTTGTAGCCGAAGATCGGGAAATCGCCGGCCTTGAGATACTGCATATAAGCGACGCCGCCGATAGCGGTCACCAGCGCGCCGATGGAGCCCAGGAAGGGCCACGGGCTCGGGTCGACGAGATGGTAGTCATGCTGTGGTTTTGCGTGCGCGTCGGCCATATCAACCCCCGAGATTTGCTTCGGTATCTGAAACTTTGTTGCTGCTTGCGGCCGGCGCTGAGGACGCGACCGGCTTGTTCTTTTCGACCGGGAACATGGTGTAGGACAGAGTGATGGTCTTCAAGTCCTTCAGTTCCGGCACGTTGACGATGTCGGGATCCACGTAGAACACGACCGGCATGTCCAGCGTTTCGCCGGGCTTCAGCGTCGTGTCGGTGAAGCAGAAGCACTCCACCTTGTTGAAGTAGGGGCCCGCCAGTTCCGGCTGCACGTTGAAGGTCGCGCGGCCGGTAACGGGGCGGTCGAACTTGTTGGTCGCGGTGTAGTGCGCCTGGACCGTCTCGCCGATCTTGATGGTGATCGAACGGGTGACCGGCTGGAACTGCCACGGAACGCCGGCGATGTTGGCGTCGAAGCGGATGGCGACATCGCGGTCGAGTACGCGGTTCGCGTATTGCTGGGTGGCGCGTTTGGTCGTACCGCCATAACCGGTCGCCTGGCAGAACATCGCGTAGAGCGGCACGGCGGCGTAGGCCATGCCGATCATGCCGGCGAAAAAGGCAATGCAGACTCCCGCGACAACGCGGTTGGTGTTTTTCTTTGCGGGGACTGTCTGGCGGGTCATCTTCGGCCTCACATCGACGCGCCGCCGGTATGACCGAATTTCACGATGGTGGCGACGTAGAAGATGACGACAAGAACCGCCAGCGCCAGCCCAATGGCAGCGGAGCGGTTGCGCTGGGCTTTCCTCTGGCGTTCCGTCAACGTGATGAGTTCGAGCTTCTTGTCGACCATGATCATGCTCCGCCGATGGCAAGCGCGCGACTGACGACGCTGTCGGCAAGGTAAATGGCGAAGATGGCGAAGAGGTAGAGCAGCGAGTAGCCGAACAATGCCTTGGCCGGCTTCATCTCGCGGTCGCCGTCGCTCATGCGCAGCACCTTCCACGCATACCAGACGAAGCCTGCGCCGAGCAGCAGCGCGGCGATACCGTAGGCCGGCGTGGTGAAGCCGAGAACCCATGGCAGCACGCCAATGGGCGCAAGAATCAGAGCGTAGGCGAAGATCTGGCGCCGGGTCGAAGCCTGGCCGGCGACGTTCGGCATCATCGGGATGCCGGCCCTGGCATAGTCCTCGGACTTGAACAGCGCCAGCGCCCAGAAATGCGGCGGCGTCCACAGGAAGATGATCAGGAACAGGACAAGGCTTTCGAGGCTGATCGTTCCGGTCACCGCGGCCCAGCCGATGACGGGCGGAATGGCGCCGGCGGCACCGCCAATGACGATGTTCTGCGGCGTCCAGCGCTTCAGCCACATCGTGTAGATGACGGCGTAGAAGAAGATGGTGAAGGCCAGCAGGCTCGCCGACAGCCAGTTGACCAGGACGCCGAGCGTCATCACCGACAGCACGGAAAGCACCAGGCCGAAGGTCAGCGCCTCGCCGGGCTGGATGCGGCCGGTAGGGACGGGGCGGCTTGCGGTCCTGGTCATGATTGCATCGATGTCGGCGTCGTACCACATATTGAGCGCGCCGGAGGCGCCGGCACCGATGGCGATGGACAGGATCGCGATCACCGCCAGCAGCGGGTTGATTGTCACGGGCGCCGCGACCAGCCCGACAAAGGCAGTGAACACCACCAGCGACATGACGCGCGGCTTCAGCAGGGCGAAGAAATCGCCCGCGGTGGCTTCCGACATGCGAAAGCCCGCTTCGTCAATCAATGGTTTGTCGACAAGGGCCATGCGTACTTAAGTCCATCATTCCGTTGGCCAAAACCGCCGGCGTGCCGGCGGTTTCGTATTCGCGAGCAGCCGCCTACTTGATCTTCGGCAGCTGTTCCCACTGGTGGAACGGCGGCGGCGAAGGCAGTTGCCATTCCAGCGTCGTTGCGCCCTCTCCCCATGGGTTGGCGCCGGCGATCCGCTTCTTCTGGAAGGCTTCGAACACGCCATAGAGGAAGATCATCACGCCGACGGCCGAGATATAGGATCCCATGGACGACACCCAGTTCCAGCCGGCAAACGCGTCCGGATAGTCGATGGTGCGGCGCGGCATGCCGGCGAGGCCGAGGAAGTGCTGCGGGAAGAAGATCAGGTTGACGCCGACGAAGGTCACCCAGAAATGGGTGTTGGCGATGACGGGCGAGTACATGTAGCCGGTCATCTTCGGGAACCAGTAGTACCAGCCGGCGAAGATGGCGAAGACCGCGCCAAGCGACAGCACATAGTGGAAGTGGGCGATGACGAAATAGGTGTCATGCAGCGAGCGGTCGAGGCCGGCATTGGCCAGCTGGACGCCGGTGACGCCACCGATGGTGAACAGAAAGATGAAACCCAGCGCCCACAGCATCGGCGTCTTGAACGAAATCGAGCCGCCCCACATCGTCGCGATCCAGGAGAAGATCTTCACGCCCGTCGGCACCGCGATGACCATCGTGGCGAAGACGAAGTAACGCTGCGTGTCGAGCGACAGGCCGGTCGTGTACATGTGGTGCGCCCAGACGATGAAGCCCACCGCACCGATTGCGACCATGGCGTAAGCCATGCCGAGATAGCCGAAGACGGGCTTCTTCGAGAAGGTCGAGACGATGTGGCTGATGATGCCGAAGCCCGGCAGGATCAGGATGTAGACTTCCGGGTGACCGAAGAACCAGAACAGGTGCTGGAACAGGATCGGGTCGCCGCCGCCGTCCGGCACAAAGAAGGTGGTGCCGAAATTGCGGTCGGTGAGCAGCATGGTGATGCCGCCGGCCAGAACCGGCAGCGACAGCAGCAGCAGGAAGGCGGTGATCAGCACCGACCAGGCAAACAGCGGCATCTTGTGCAGCGTCATGCCCGGCGCGCGCATGTTGAAGATGGTGGTGATGAAGTTGATGGCGCCGAGGATCGACGAGGCGCCGGCGATGTGGATCGACAGGATCGCCAGATCCATGGCCGGCCCGGGCTGACCCGAGGTCGACAGCGGCGGATAGAGCGTCCAGCCACCACCAACGCCGTAGGCGCCCGGCGCGCTCGGCATGAAGGCCGAAGCGATGAGCAGGATGAAGGCCGGCGGCAGCAGCCAGAACGAAATGTTGTTCATGCGCGGGAAGGCCATGTCCGGGGCGCCGATCATGATCGGCACCATCCAGTTGGCAAAGCCGCCGATGAGCGCCGGCATGACCATGAAGAAGATCATGATCAGCGCGTGCGCGGTGCCGAAGGCGTTGTACATACTCTTGCCGCCGTCGATCGCGGCATCGCCGTTCATGCCGTAGACCATCTGTGCCAGACCGGTGAAGATCTGGATGCCCGGCTCCTGCAGCTCCATGCGGATGACGACCGACAGGGCGCCGCCGACGATGCCGGCGAAGATCGCGAAGATCAGATAGAGCGTACCGATATCCTTGTGGTTGGTCGAATACACCCACCGGACCCAGCCGTGATACGGCTTGTGATCGTGATCGTCGTGAGCTGCAGCGTCTGCCATGTTCGGCTCCGTTCCCTGATCTTATTTCGGTCGCGGCATCAGTTGCCGGCGGCCGCAACCTTGTTTGTGCCGTCGACCTCGGCCATCAGCGCCTTGTTGGCACCGGGAAGGTCGGTCTTGGCTGCCGCCAGCCAGGTGTTGTACTGCGCATCGGAGACGACGCGGATCGCGATCGGCATGAAGGCGTGGTCCTTGCCGCAGAGCTGCGAGCACTGGCCATAGTAGAGGCCTTCCTTTTCCGCCTTGAACCAGGTCTCGTTGGTGCGTCCGGGAACAGCGTCCATCTTGATGCCGAAGGCGGGCATGGCAAAGGAATGGATGACGTCGGTCGCGGTGACCAGCACGCGGGTCATGGTGTTGACCGGCACCACCATCTCGTTGTCGACGGCGAGCAGGCGCGGATAGACCTTGCGATCTTCCTTGCCGGCGGCCTTGCGATCGCCGTCCTGAAGGATGGCCGAGTTGAAGGAGAGCGTCTTGTCGACCTGGTACTCATAGTCCCAGTTCCACTGGTTTCCCGTCGCCTTGATGGTCAGCTTGGCTTCTTCAGGCGGCGTGTATTGCGCAGTCAGCAGCTGGAACGAAGGGATGGCGATGAAGAGCAGGATAACGACCGGCCCGACCGTCCAGATCACTTCGATCAGCGTGTTGTGGCTGGTCTGCGAAGGGGTTGGGTTCACGCTCGCACGGAATTTCCAGATGCAGTAGGCGAGCAGAACGAGCACCAGGATGGTGATCGGAACGATGAACCACATCGTGTAGTTCCCGAACCACTCGATCTGCCGCATCATGTCGGTTGCGGGCGGCTGGAAACCGATCTCCCACGGCTGGGGCTGGGCCGCGTGGGCGGTGCTCGCACCGGCCATGACCATGGCAGCGGCTGCCGCACTTGCCAGAGACTTGGCGCTTGCTAGAGACTTGGCGCCAGCTAGGAATTTTCTCATCGCCCTCATCATCTCCCAGTTCCTCGCGATCGGACCGCAAGAATAACGAACCACGCCGGGATGGGAATCCCGGACAGTCCCAAGGGTGGTTCAAACCATACTCTATTTCCCTCCGCAAGAAAGGAGCCGCCGAAACCGTGCGGCATTTTTGCGCGCAAGCCTCGGCCGTCGCTTTTGGCCGCAAGACGCCTCTCGTCAATCGTTGACGCGCAGACGCCAACCGCTACTTTCCGGAATGCTTGGCACCATGCGCCGGGCGGTCGCAATTCGGGCGAATTTGGCTTGGAAAAGCGCATTATTGCCGGTGTCCGGGCGGACGGGCGGCGGTCTCGTCCTTTACTTGGCCTTGGCGCGGCTTAAAGTGCCGTGATTCGCAATGGAGCCGTCATGATCTCTTGGCTTTCAAAACTTGGGTGTTCGAGAACTTTGGCTAAGGCCATTTTTCTTGCCGCCCTGTTTGGTACCGGCCTGTCGGGCATCGGCCCAGCCAACGCCGCCCAGCCTAGCGGCACGGTGCGCTCGACGCATGGCGCGTGGTCTATCATCTGCGACACACCTGCCGGCGCGACTTCAGAACAATGCGTGATGATGCAGAACGTCGTCGCCGAAGACCGTCCAGAGATGGGGCTGTCGGTGGTCGTGCTGCGCACCGCCGACAACAAGGCCGAGATCCTGCGCGTATTGGCGCCGCTCGGCGTGCTGCTGCCCAACGGTCTCGGCCTCAATGTCGACGGCAAGGATATCGGCCGGGCCTATTTCGTGCGCTGCTTCCAAGACGGTTGCTATGCCGAGGTCATTCTCGAAAAGCCGCTGCTTGATACGCTGAAGACCGGCACCTCGGCCACCTTCATTGTCTTCCAGACGCCTGAGGAAGGCATCGGCATTCCGGTCGACCTCAAGGGCTTTGCCGAAGGCTTCGCCGCGCTGCCCTGATCCGCGACAAATATCGCCATTGCGTTGGCGCCACCCGTCTGACGTCATTGTGATTGGCGCCATTGCCGATTGTCTCGGCGCGCCTTCGCGCCTACATCGGGGAAAACGCCCAATCCTCCCGCGGACGGACCTGCCATGAACAGCCTGATCGGCCAATTCGATATTTCCGACGATCGCATCAAACAGATTGTCGCAGAGACCATCAACGGTGCCGACGACGGCGAGTTGTTCCTCGAATACAGCGAGAGCGAAGCGCTGATGCTCGACAATGGTCGACTGAAGACCGCCAATTTCAACACCGACCAGGGTTTCGGTCTGCGCGCGGTTGCCGGCGAGGCCAGTGGCTATGCGCATTCGAGCGACCTTTCCGAAGCCTCGCTGCTGCGGGCTGCCGACGCCGTTTCGACGGTCAAGGGCGGCTATTCCGGCACGCTTGCCGCCGCACCGGCGCGCACCAACCGCCATCTCTATGGCGAGGAGAACCCGATCCCCTCGCCTTCTTTCGAGACCAAGGCCAAGCTGCTGCAGGAAATCGATGCTTGGCTGCGCGCCGAGGATCTGCGCGTGCGCCAGGTAACAGCCTCGCTCGCCGCTTCCTGGCAACATGTCGAGATCTTGCGCGCGGACGGCCAGATGGTGCGCGATGTCCGTCCGCTGGTCAGGATCAACGTATCCGTCGTCGTCGGCAGCGGCGACCGCCAGGAGAGCGGCTCCTACGGCATGGGCGGGCGCAAGGCGTTCGGCGAGTTCCTGGTCGAGGAGAGCTGGAAGCATGCCGCCAAGGAGGCGCTGCGCCAGGCGCTGGTCAATCTTGAGGCAATCCCGGCGCCTGCCGGCACATTCGACATCGTGCTCTCCAGCGGCTGGCCGGGCGTCATGCTGCACGAGGCCGTCGGCCACGGGCTGGAGGGCGATTTCAACCGCAAGAAGACGTCGGCCTTCGCCGGCCTGCTCGGCCAGCAGGTGGCGGCCAAAGGCGTCACCGTCGTCGATGACGGGACTATTGCCGAACGGCGCGGTTCGCTGACCGTCGACGACGAAGGCACGCCATCGGCCCGCAATGTGCTGATCGAGGACGGCAAGCTCGTCGGCTACATGCAGGACCGCCAGAACGCCCGGCTGATGGGCATGAAGGCGACCGGCAACGGAAGGCGCGAAGGCTACGCGCACCAGCCGATGCCGCGCATGACCAACACCTACATGACCTCGGGCGACATGGAGCCGGACGAGATCATCGCCTCGGTCAAGAACGGCATCTATGCCGTCTCCTTCGGCGGCGGCCAGGTCGACATCACCTCGGGCAAGTTCGTGTTCGGCTGCACTGAGGCCTACATGATCGAGAACGGCAAGGTGACGCAGCCGGTCAAGGGCGCGATGCTGATCGGCAATGGGCCGGATGCCATGCACCGGGTGTCGATGATCGGCAACGACATGAAGCTCGACAACGGCATCGGCATGTGCGGCAAGGCCGGACAGGGCGTGCCCGTCGGCGTCGGCCAGCCGCATCTCAGGATGAACCAGATGACGGTCGGCGGCACGCGGGTCTGACGCGCGAACTACCGCCTTTTCTTCGGCTTCTCCAACAGCGCCACCGCCTCGACATGCGGCGACCATAGGAACTGGTCGATCGGGGTTACGCTTTTCAGCGCGTAGCCACCGTCAAGCAGGATGCGCAAATCCCGCGCCAGCGTCACCGGATTGCAAGATACCGCGGCGACGAACGGCACGTCGGAGCGGGCGATCTGCTTCGACTGATCCTCGGCGCCGGCACGCGGCGGGTCGAAGACAAGACCGTCGAAGGCATTGAGTTCCTTGAAGGTGAGCGGACGCCGGAACAGATCGCGGCGTTCGCTGGTCACCCGCTTCAGGCCATTGGCGAAACGGAAGGCGCGGTCGAGCGCCGCAAGTGCCGGCGCGTCGCCTTCTGCCGCGTGGACCTCCGACTTCGCGGCCAGGCGTAGCGCGAAGCTGCCACAACCGGCGAAAAGGTCGGCGACCTTCTTGGCGCGCGACAGATGCTGGCCGACGATATCGGCCATGGCCTGCTCAGCCGCCTCGGTGGCCTGCAGGAAGGCGCCCGGCGGCACCGCGACTGCCACGGTTCCAAACTGCACCACCGGCTTTTTCGGCTCGACGATGATCTCGCCGTCGACCGAAAGCCTGGCCAGCCCCTCGGCGATGACGAAGTTCGAGGCGATGCGGCGCTGATTCTCGCCGAGCTTGCCGGATTCGTGGACCGCGACGTCGAGGCCGGACCCGGTGACCGTCACCGTCATGTGGAACGATCTGGTGGTGGCGCAGACCAGTTCGGCAAGTCTCTTAAGACGATCGAGCGCAGCGACGATCACGGGCAGCGAGATCGGACACTCCTCTATGGCAATGATTTCCGACGACAGCGCGCGCACGAAACCCAGCCGCACGCCGGCGCCGGTGCGCCGGGCGGAGAAGACGACGCGGCGGCGCGTCGCCGGCGCGCACGGCACCAAGGCGCCGATATCGCCAACGATGCCCTTGCTCTTCAGCGCATGCACGACCTTGTCGCGCTTCCACTGGCGGTAGGCTTCGGCTTCCAGATGCTGGACGGCGCAGCCGCCGCATTCGGTGAAATGCCGGCAGGCCGGATCGATCCTGAGCGGTGAAGCCTCCAGCACAGACATCAGCGTGGCGCGATCCTTTTCGCGCGCAGCGTTGACGGTTTCGCCGGGCAGCGTGAAGGGAATGAAAACCTCGCCGGTTTCGGTCTCGGCGACGCCATCGCCTTGCGAGCCCAGCCTGGCGATGGTGAAGCGCGCGCTCATCGATCTTTGATCCCACCAAGCAGGAATTCGCGATTGCCGTCGCCGCCCTCGATCGGCGACAGATGCAGCCCCAGCGAGCGCCAACCGGGCATGCTGTCGAACCAGTCCTGCAGCACGCCGGCAACGCGGCCGGCGTCATAGGGATCCTTAAGCAGGCCGCCCTTGCCGATCGCCGCGCGGCCGGCCTCGAATTGCGGCTTGACCAGAAGCACCGCGCGAGCGCCGCTGCCGGCCAATGCGAGGGCTGGCGGCAGCGCCAGCTTCAGCGAAATGAAGCTGACATCGCAGACGATGAAATCCGGAATGCGGCCGCCGAGATCGCCGACGGTGAGGTCGCGGGCATTGAGGCCCTCGATGACCGTCACGCGTGGATCGCCTGCGATGTCGGCATGCATCTGGCCATGGCCGACATCGATCGCCGTGACATGCGCCGCACCGCGTTCGAGCAGCACCTGCGTGAAGCCGCCGGTCGAGGCGCCGATGTCGAGCGCTTCGCAGCCGGCGGGATCGAAACCGAAATGGTCGATCCCGGCAATCAGCTTCAGCGCCGCGCGAGACACATACCCCTGCGCCGGGTCGTCGATCGCGATCAGGTATTGCGGCAGGACGGTCTGGCCAGGCTTGCGGGCAATGGTGCCATCGACCGTCACCGTGCCGCGCTCAATCGCGTCGCGGGCACGAGAGCGGCTAGCGAACAAGCCGCGTTCGACGAGCAGTTCGTCGAGTCGCTGGCGCGTGCTGGCTGGCAGAGGGGAGTTCATCGGCCTTCATGGCGAAAGCCGGTGATGAACGCAAGGATGTTGGAAAGAGGTGGTCTCTTTGTTTTACGCAATTCCGGACGGAAAACCGCTACGCACTTTTCCTGGAATTGCTTCAGAAGATGGTTCGCGAAACCGGCCGCTCGACCGCCGGCGCCAGACCGTCATTGCGGTCGCCGGAAGCCTGCCTGCCCGGACGTTCGGCAGTAACCGCCGGCGTCGCGACAGCGTCCGGCCCGATGACGAATTGCGGCCGCTGCTTGTAGGAGAAGCCGCCGCGGATGCCGCCCATCTTGCCGGCGACGATGTCCATCGCCGCCTTTTCGAGATTGCGATCGTAGCGCGTTTCGGCCATCGCAGGTGCTGCGATGACGGCCGAAAGGGCCATGCCGTACAAAAGCGTTTTCATTCCTTGTCGTCCCCCTGCCGGACTACCTTCTAGCAGGGCGGCGTTGAGAAACGGCCAAAAGACACGGTAAGCAAAACGCCAAATGGCAGCGTAAACAGGGCGTTACAACCGCAAGCCGGCAAACTGATTCAGAGGCTTGAGATTTTAATTCAGGCGCGTTGTGCGTGCGCGGTATGGCCGAGCGCGGCAAAGACGGTGCGCACGATGCCGGTCGAGTCCAGCCCGGCGTCGGCGTACATCTTCTCGGGCTTGGCGTGGTCGGTGAAATCGTCCGGCAGCACCAGCGGACGCACCTTGAGCCCGCTTTCGAGCAAGCCTTCATGGGCGAGGAACTGCAGCACGTGGCTGGCGAAGCCTCCGACAGCGCCCTCTTCCACCGTCACCAGAACCTCATGCGAACGAGCGAGCCGGCGGATCAGATCCTCGTCGAGCGGCTTGGCGAAGCGGGCGTCGGCGACGGTGGTGGAAAGACCGGCGGCACCTAGCTCCTCGGCCGCCAGCAGACAGTCTTGCAGGCGCGTGCCGAAGGACAGCAGCGCCACTTTGGTGCCTTCCCTGACGATGCGGCCCTTGCCGATTTCGAGCACGGAGCCGCGGTCCGGCATGTCGACGCCGACGCCATTGCCGCGCGGATAGCGGAAGGCGATGGGGCCGTCATCATAGTGCGCGGCGGTGCGCACCATGTGGCGCAACTCCGCTTCGTCGGCCGCCGCCATGACGACGAAACCCGGCAGCGTCGCCAGGAAGGTGGTGTCGAAGGCGCCGCAATGGGTGGCGCCATCGGCGCCGACAAAACCGGCGCGGTCGATGGGAAAGCGCACCGGCAGCTTCTGGATCGCCACGTCGTGGACGACCTGGTCGTAGGCGCGCTGCAGGAAGGTCGAGTAGATGGCGGCGAAGGGCTTATAGCCTTCGGTGGCGAGGCCGGCGGCAAAAGTCACGGCGTGCTGCTCGGCGATGCCGACGTCGAAGATCCTGGTCGGAAACGCCTCGCCGAACAGATCGAGGCCCGTGCCATTAGGCATGGCGGCGGTGACTGCGACGATACGGTCGTCCTCGCGGCCTTCCTGGACAAGGCTTTCGGCGAAGACCTTGGTGTAGCTCGGCGCGTTGGCAGGCGCCTTGGCTTGCGCGCCGGTGATGACGTCGAACTTGTTGACGCCATGATATTTGTCGGCGGCGGCCTCGGCCGGGCCATAGCCCTTGCCCTTCTGGGTCACGACATGGATCAGCACCGGGCCGTCGCCATTGTCGCGGACGTTCTTCAGCACCGGGATCAGGTGCTCGAGATTGTGCCCGTCGATCGGGCCGATGTGGTAGAAGCCAAGCTCCTCGAACAGCGTGCCCCCGGTAACGTAGCCGCGCGCGTGCTCGACCGCCCGCGTGATGGCGCGATCGGCGCGCTTGCCGAGATAGGAGGTCAGCTTCTTGCCGAAATCGCGCAGGCCGAGATAGGCCTTGCCGGAGGCAAGACGCGCCAGATAGGCGCTCATCGCACCGGTCGGCGGGGCGATCGACATGTCGTTGTCGTTGAGGATGACGATCAGGCGGGCGTCGAGCGCGCCGGCATTGTTCATGGCCTCATAGGCCATGCCGGCCGACATGGCGCCGTCGCCAATGACGGCGATGACGTTGTTGCGGCCACCCGACAGGTCGCGCGCCATCGCCATGCCTAGGCCGGCGGAAATAGAGGTCGAGGAGTGCGCGGCGCCGAACGGGTCGTATTCGCTCTCGGCGCGGCGGGTGAAGCCGGAAAGGCCGCCCTCCTGGCGCAATGTGCGGATGCGGTCGCGGCGGCCGGTCAGGATCTTGTGCGGATAGGCCTGATGGCCGACATCCCAGATCAGCCGGTCGTCCGGCGTGTTGAAGACATAGTGCAGCGCCACCGTCAGCTCGACCACGCCAAGGCCGGCGCCAAGATGGCCGCCAGTGTGCGAAACGGCATCGATCAGTTCGGCGCGCAGTTCCGAAGCCAGCTGCGGCAGCTGGCCTTCGTCAAGCGTGCGCAGGTCGGCCGGAATGCGGACCTTGTCGAGAAGCGGCGTATGCAGCGTTGCGTTCACTGTTAAAGGGCCTGCTGAAACCTGAAGTTCATGCGCGTCGATCATGGGCGAAATATGCCGCCCGCCGGCGAATGTAAATGCGTGTCAGTGACGCGGGTAGCTCTGGCGTTAATTGTTCGGTAACGGAATGAATTCTTCCTCATCTCCAGGAACGATGTCGAAGCGGCCTGTCTTCCATTCTTCTTTCGCCTGTTCGATGCGTTCCTTCGACGACGAAACGAAATTCCACCAGATGTAGCGCTTGGAGCCGAGCGAGGCGCCGCCGAACAGCATGAAATGGGCGCCCGTCTCCGACGACACGACGATTTCGTCGCCGGGTTTGAATACAAGCAACCGCTCGGCCGGGAAGCGGTCGCTGGCGATCGAAACCTCGCCTTCCAGTGTGTAGATGGCGCGCTCCTCGGCATCGGCGGGGATTTTCACGCTGGCGCCAGGCGCCAGCCTCAGATCGGCATAGAGCGTCTCCGAGGCCGTGCCGACTTGCGAGCGCAGCCCCGAAAGCGCGCCGATGACGACACGGCCACTGATGCCTTCGGCATCGATCTCGGGCAAATGAAGGGCGGCCGTGTTCTCGAAGACCGGGGCGACCTCCTCCTTGCCGTCGGGCAGCGCCAGCCAGGTCTGCAGGCCGGAGATCGACATCGGCGCGCCGCGCAACTCCTCCGGCGTGCGCTCGGAATGGACGATGCCGCGCCCGGCGGTCATCAAATTCACGTCGCCGGGCTCGATTACCATTTCGGTGCCGAGCGAATCGCGATGCCTGATCTTGCCGTCGAACAGATAGGTCACCGTCGACAGCCCGATATGCGGATGCGGGCGCACGTCGAGCGACTGGTCGGCGCGCAGGATGGCCGGGCCCATGCGGTCGAAGAAGATGAAGGGACCGACCAGCCGCCGCCTGGCGGTCGGCAAGGCGCGACGGACCTGGAAACCGCCAATGTCCTTGGCATTCGGAATGACCATCAGCTCGATCTGGTCGCAGGCGAAGGCATCGCCAGGCGTGGGATCGTTGCCAGGAAAGAAGCTCATCAGGTCTCCTCAGGCGAAGCGAAGCGCGGATTTGGCTTTCGCCTTGGCCGCCACTTCCTCACGGTTGCGCGGTTCCTGCGTGGTTTCCATCGAATCGAGCAGCTCGCGCGCAGCGGCTGCGATCGCCTCGACGGCATGGTTAAAGGCATGCTCGTTGCGCTTCGAGGGTCTGGTTGAGCCGCTCAGCTTGCGCACGAACTGCAGTGCTGCGTCATGCACCTCGTCATTCGTCGCCGGCGGCTCGAAGTTGAACAGGGTCTTGATGTTTCTGCACATCGCTTGAACTCCTTGCCTGTTTTCCCTTGCCCCGCCCCCATTCCGACTAGTCGGCGTCCAGCGGCTCCGTTCCCACCGGCTTGCCGTCGCGCGACAGCCTGATCTTCTCGACCTTGTCTTCCGCCGCCTTCAGCAGCCGGTCGCAATGCGCCTTCAGCGCCTCGCCGCGCTCGTAGATGCGGATCGACTGGTCGAGCGGCACGTCGCCGCGCTCCAGATCGTCGACGATCTTTTCCAGCGCGTCGAGCGCCTGCTCGAAGCTCATCGCCTTGACGTCGTCGTTGCCTTCGCCTGCCATACTTTATCCCTTCATCAGCCGCCCGACATGGGCGGCGACCGAAAATGCCAATCCCTGCAGATCGTAGCCGCCCTCGAGCAGGCTGACGAGCCGGTTGCCGCTGTGACGCCCGGCACGCTCCATCAGCTGGCCGGTCGCCCAGTCGAAATCCTCCTCGGTCAGGTTGATCTCGGCCAGCGGATCGCGATGGTGCGCGTCGAAACCGGCAGAAATTATGATCAGGTCGGGGGCGAAATCGTCGAGCGCGGGCAGGACGCGCGACAGGAAGGCATCGCGAAAAACCTCGCTGCCGGTGCGTGGTGCCAGCGGCGCGTTGACGATGTTGCCAGCGCCCGTCTCGTTCTTCGCGCCGGTGCCGGGATAAAGCGGCATCTGGTGCGTCGAGCAATAGAGCACCGACGGATCGTCCCAAAAAATGTCCTGCGTGCCGTTGCCGTGATGGACGTCCCAGTCAACCACGGCAACGCGCTCGGCCTGATGCTTCCTTTGCGCGTAACGCGCCGCGATCGCCGCGGTGTTGAACAGGCAAAAGCCCATCGCCGTGGTCTTCTCGGCATGGTGGCCGGGCGGCCGCGCGGCGACGAAGGCATTGGCGGCGCGGCCCTCGAAGACATCGTCGACGGCGGCATTGGCCGCGCCGATCGCCGTCACCGCCGCCTGCCAGCTTTTGGGGCTGGCGCTGGTGTCGGCGTCGATCGAGACGATGCCGGTCTCGGGGATCGCGGCGCGGACGCGCGCGACGAAATCCTCGGGGTGGGCATAGAGGATGGTTGCCTCGTCGCCTTCAGGCGCCTTGACCCGGTCGAGCGCGGCAAAGGCTTCGTCGTCGAGCACGCGCTCTATGGCGCGCAAGCGGTCTGGCCGCTCCGGATGGCCCGATGGCGTCAGGTGTTCGAGGAAGATCGGGTGGGTGTAGAGCCTGGTGACCATGCCCCGATATAGGCGCGTGCGGGCGCTTTGACCATGTTTTCGCGCCTGCGTCGCGTGATGTTCAACAGGGATTAGGTGGGGCTATTGGGTGTTGGTGCCGGCTGCGTCCAGCGCGAGCCGCCAAACGAGGCCAGCGCCTTGTCCTTGAGTTCCCTGAATTTCGAGGAAGCTTCCGACAGCCGCCGATCCCAGTCAGGATTGGGCACCTGGCCCTCGATGGTGCTGAAATAGACCTGCATCAAAGAGGCGATGGCGAAGGGCTCGATGAAGGCTGCCTTGAAGGCCCAGGCAAAGACGATGGCCAGCACGAAAGCCCAGCCGCCGAGCTGCCCCGGCATGAACCAGAGGATCGCGCCGGCGGGCGCCAGCATCAACAGGAAGATGACGAAGGACACGCCCCACATGATCACCGACAGCCAGATCGCGTTCTTGACCATGGTCTTGCCGTTCTGCGCATAGAGCACGATGCCTTGTCTGGCCGTCTCGAAGGGCGAGGTGGAATTGATGCGGATGTTGTAGCCAAGGATGATCTCGTCGACATAGGTCAGCGACATGCGGATGACGGTGTTGATGAAGCTGACCAGGCCGCTCAGGCCGGGGATGGGCAGGAAGGCGGCGATGCCGCCGATCAGGCCGGTGATGGCACGAATAGCACCCTTGACCAGTTGGTCGAGCACGAACAGGACGTTGGCCTCGGCGAAACGCTCGGTCACCACGGCCCTGGCATAGGAGATCTGGTCCTGGCCGCCAGGCACGTCCTGGCCGTCGATCAGGTGGACCATGACCGCGATATGGCCGGCCTTGACGATGTAGAGGATGTATTCGCGGATCCAGTAGACGGCGATCGAAACGACGCCGAAGCCGACCACGCCGCCCCACAGCGCAAAGGACATTGGTCCGTCGGGGTCGGTGGAGATGTGGCCGACGCCGTAGCCGACACTGGCGCCGGTGCCGGTCGCCATAATGTAGGCCAGCGTGATGCCGAAATAGGCGATCATGCGGAAGACGATGAAGGGCCATGTCCTGATCATGATGGACACCGACCTGCCGATGCTGAAGTCCCACATCGCCGAATCCCCCGCCTCAGAGATGGCCGCAGAGGATGATCTCAACCTTGCGATTGTCAATCTCGGGTAGCGCCGCGCGGCCGCAAAACCGGTGCACATCCTTGGCTTATCGACGCTGGTCGGCGGGGCCGTCAGCCTTTTTGAGCAAGCCTTCGAGCAGCTGCTTGAAGGCCGCCACCACCTTCTTCGATGTTGCCTCGGGGTCTTGTGAATTGGCGATCCGCTGAGACGCCTGGCTGCTGGCGCCGTTGATCAGCCGCGCGGCGGTCTCGGGGTCGAGGTCGGCTACGACCACTCCCTCCTCCTGCAGCCTAGTCAGGTGATTGGTGATCGAAGCCGCGCACGCATTGGCGTTCGCCCACTGTGCCGGATCGCCCAGCACCGCCGGACCGTCGCGGAACATGATGCGCTGGATTTCCGGCTCCAGCGCCATCTCGATATAGGTGGTGCATTCGTCGACGAAGCTCTGCCAGCGGGTCGGCGCCAGCGCCGCCACCTCATTGACCCGCGCCGCCATTTCGCCGTCGATCTCGGCAATGACCGCCTGCAGCAGTCCCTTCTTGTCACCGAAGTGATGATAGAGCGCGCCGCGCGTCAGCCCGGCCGAGGCGGTGAAATCGTCCATCGAGGCTTCGGCATAGCCAATGGTGCCGAAGGCATGGCGGGCGGCCGTGATCAGCTTGGCGCGCGTCTCGGCGATCATTTCCTTGCGGGGTCTGTGCATGGCTCTGGGCCCCATTAACATACGTTGCGTATGCCAATTGACATACGCGGCGTATGCACTAACTAATACTCATACGCTACGTATGTAATTGTCGATCCTGCGATTGTCGAGGAAGCCAGACCATGCAAAATCCCTATTCGAAAATCTTTCGTGCTCCCGGCACCAAAGGCTTCGCCACGGCCGGCTTCATTGCCCGGCTGCCCATCGCCATGGCGCCGATCGGCATCGTCGCTATGCTGTCGCAGACGAACGGCGAATACTGGCTGGCCGGCGCCGTCTCCGCGACATACGCGCTGGCCAACGCCTTCGTCGCGCCGCAGATCTCGCGGCTGGTCGACCGCCTCGGCCAGACGCGGATTGTCGTGCCCACCACCATCATCTCCGTGCTTGCTTTCGTGGTGCTGATTGCAGCAGCCAGCCGCCATTGGCCGATATGGACGCTGTTCGCCTCGGCGCTGCTGGCCGCCGCCATGCCCAGCATTCCGGCCATGGTGCGCGCGCGCTGGACCGAGATCTTCCGCGATCGTCCGGAGCTGAACACAGCCTTCGCCTTCGAGTCGGCGGCGGACGAACTGGTGTATATCGCCGGGGCATCGCTTTCGGTGGGCTTGAGCGTCGCCCTGTTCCCAGAAGCGGGAATGCTGGTCAGCACATTGTTCCTCGCCTTGGGCTCTACGGCCTTCATCCTGCAACGCTCGACCGAGCCGCGCGTGCGTCCGGCGGAACATGGTTCTCATGGCTCGGCAATCCGCTTGCGGCCGGTTCAGATCATCACCTTCGCCCTGATCTTCATCGGCGCGACCTTCGCGACCACCGAAGTGAGCACCGTGGCGATCACCAAGGAACTGGGCCAGCCGGGTGCCGCCAGCCTCATCATCGGCGTCTACGCACTCGGCTCGTTCGTCCTCGGCATCGTCATCGGCGCCCTGAACCTGAAAGTGCCGCTGCAACGCCAACTGGCAATTGCGATCGCCGTCATCGCGCTCACCACGCTGCCACTGCTCGTCGCCGACACGGTGCCGCTTCTGGCGCTGGCCGTCTTCGTCAGTGGCGTGGCGATCTCGCCGACCTTCATCACCGCATTCGGCCTGATCGAGCGGCGCGTGCCGGCAGCGATGCTGACCGAAGGCGTTACCTGGGTGACGACGGGCATCGGCATCGGCATGGCGCTCGGCTCCTTCGCCGCCGGCGCGGTGGTGGACGCCTTCGGCGCCCAGAGCGGGTTTTTCGTGTCGGTGGTGGCGGGCGCAATCGCACTGGCCACCGTGCTCATCGGCCAGCACAGCCTTGGCGAGCCGGATTGCGATCTCGCCGGATGCGAAGCGGCCGCTGTTCCCGCGGAATGATCCACGAAGCGCCCGGTTTCGAGCGGGCCGGGCGCTGTCCTTTAGCGGTCGATCCTCACAGGATCTCGGTCTTCGCGATGTGGATGCCAAAACCTTCGAGGCCGACATAGTGGCGCTCGCGCGAGGCGATCAGGTTGATCGAGGAAATGCCGAGATCCTTGAGTATCTGCGCGCCGAGGCCGATCTCGCGCCATTCGTTCTCGCGGCGGCGCGCCTCTTCATGATCTTCGCGCTCGCCGCTCGCCGGGCGCTTGCGCTCCTGATGGGCAACGCCGACCGAGCCTTCGCGCAGATAGACGATGACACCGCGCTTGCGCTCGCCCATCGCCTTCATGACGCCGTCCAGCCGGTGGCTGGTGCCGAAGACGTCGCTCACCACATCCTCGGAATGGAGCCGCACCGGCACTTCCTCACCGTCGCGGATGTCGCCGAAGACGATCGCCACGTGGTGCATCGAATCCCAGGGCAGCGTGTAGGTGAAGACCTGCGCCTTGCCGCCCGCCGTGTCGATGTCGGAGCAGGCGACGCGCTCGACGAGCGTTTCCTTGCGCTGGCGGTAGGCGATGAGATCGGCGACCGAGATCTGCTTCAGGCCATGCTCCTCGGCGAAAGCCTGCACCTGCGGGCCGCGTTTGACGGTGCCGTCATCGTTGACCAGTTCGGAAATGACGCCGATCGGCGGCAGGCCGGCGAGCTTGCAGAGGTCGACCGCGGCCTCGGTATGGCCCGAGCGCATCAGCACGCCGCCTTCGCGCGCGATCAGCGGGAAGATGTGGCCGGGGCGGACGAAATCGGAAGCGCCGACATTGCCGTTGGCGAGGTTGCGCACGGTCAACGTACGGTCGTCGGCCGAGATGCCGGTCGTGGTGCCGTGCTTGAAATCGACGCTGACCGTGAAGGCCGTCGTGTGGGCGGAATCGTTGTCGGCCACCATCGGCGCCAAATTGAGGCGTTTTGCCTCCTCGCGCGGCATTGGCGTGCAGACGATGCCGGAAGTGTTGCGGACGATGAAGGCCATCTTTTCCGGCGTGCAGTGGACGGCGGCGACGATCAGGTCGCCCTCGTTCTCGCGCCCGTCATCGTCCATGACGACGACGATCTCGCCGCGTTCGAAGGCGCGCAGGGCTTCGACGATTTTCTTCTGATCGTAAGGCATCGACGCTCGCTTCCGCTTGCAGGTTGAAGGTCAGACGCGCCCGGTCTGGCCACGATGACGCAAATAGTGATCGGCGATCGCGCAGGCAACCATCGCCTCGCCGATCGGCACGGCGCGGATGCCGACGCAAGGATCGTGGCGGCCTTTGGTCATGACCTCGACGTCCTTGCCGTCCTTGTCGATCGACTTGCGCGGCGTCAGGATCGACGACGTCGGCTTGACGGCGAAGCGCGCAACGATCGCCTGGCCGGTCGAGATGCCGCCAAGGATGCCGCCGGCATTGTTGGACAGGAACACCGGCTTGCCATCATTGCCGATGCGCATCTCGTCGGCATTCTGTTCGCCGGTGACGCGGGCAGCCTCGAAGCCGTTGCCGATCTCGACGCCCTTGACGGCGTTGATCGACATCAGGCCTGACGCGATGTCCTGGTCGAGCTTGGCATAGATCGGTGCGCCGAGGCCGGCCGGAACGTCGTCGGCGACGATCTCGATAATAGCGCCGACCGAGGAGCCGGCTTTGCGGACGCTGTCGAGATACTGGGTGAAGACGGGAACGGAAGCCGGATCGGGCGTGAAGAATGGATTTTCGGCGTCGCCGATGAAATTCCAGTTCCAGTTGGCGCGATCGATCGACTTTTCGCCCATCGACACCAGTGCGCCGCGCACCACCATGCCGGGCACGACCTTGCGGGCAAGCGCGCCGGCCGCCACGCGCGCCGCAGTCTCGCGGGCGGAGGAGCGGCCGCCGCCACGGTAGTCGCGCAGGCCGTATTTGACGTCATAGGTGTAGTCGGCATGGCCCGGCCGGTACTGGCGGGCGATCTCGCCATAGTCTTTCGAGCGCTGGTCGACATTTTCGATCAGCATCGACACCGGCGTGCCGGTGGTGATCATCGTCTCGCCGTCCTCGTCGAAGATGAAGCCGGAGAGTATCTTGACCTCGTCGGGTTCGCGACGCTGCGTCACAAAACGTGACTGTCCCGGCCGGCGCTTGTCGAGCTCTGCCTGGATTTCTCGCTGAGTGAAGCGGATGCCGGGCGGGCAGCCGTCCACAACGCAGCCGAGTGCCGCCCCATGGCTTTCGCCCCAGGTGGTGACGCGGAACAGGTGGCCGAACGTGTTGTGAGACATGGAGAAGTGCCCTGCCCGGCGGCGGAGCCGGTTCAAGCCTGCCTTCTATTGGCGTTTTCCACAGTGGTCAAACTGTGATCTGGCGGTTTTAGTTTTGACACATTCGGTTGGTTTCTGCTCTCTTCCATCCGCCGTTGAGGATCCGCCGCTACCCATGCCGGCGCAATGATAATGAGGACGACGATGCGTACCCTGATTGGCGCTGTTGCCGCCACCCTGCTGATTTCCACTGCCGCCTTCGCCGGCCAGACCGAAGGCCTGATCAAGAAGATCGACAAGGATACACTGACGCTGACGCTGGAAGACGGCAAGTCCTACAAGCTGAATGCCGAGACCGATCTCGATGCGCTGAAGCCCGGCATGGACATCGTCCTCGCCTATGACGTGACGAATGGCGAGAATGTCGTCACCGACATGGAACTTCCGGACACAGAGTAAGTCTAGCGCCCTATAGCCACTCCAGGCTCCGGCCCTGCAGCCGGACCAGGCGATCCTGAGGCACGTCCATCCTGACCGCCTCTCGCGTGGACATCCCCAGCACTACGCGAAACAGCGCGCGCACGACGCCGCCATGGGTCACGCAGACCGTGTCGCGATCGAGCGCGTCGAACCATGGCTTCACCCGCTCGAGCAGCATCTGGTAGCTTTCTGCGCCATCGCCCGGCGGCTGGAAATTCCACTTGTCGAGGCTGCGCTGCCTGGTCGAACCGGGATCCCTGGCCTCGATTTCGGCAAAAGTGAAGCCCTGCCAGTCGCCGAAGCTCAGTTCGACGAGCAGCGGCTCGGTACGATAGGCAAGCGGATCGAGCTTCATCGCCGCGCGCAGACGCTCCATCGTCTCGCGCGTGCGCCGCATCGGGCTGGCGACAAAGTCGAATTCTTCGGGATTGTGGACGAGCTCGGCCAGCCGCTGTCCGTTGCGGCTCGCCTGCTCGCGGCCGAGCGGGTTGAGATCGGTGTCGGCCTGCCCCTGCAGCCTGAACTCGGCGTTCCATTGCGTCTGGCCGTGGCGCACAAAGTAGACGAGCGGATACATCAGGTCTTCCGAGGCTCGGGCCAGGCTTGGTCGAAAGGGGTCAGTCGGAAGCTAACCGTTTGTTTTTGCGCAATTCCGGACGGAAAACCGTTACACACTTTTCCTGGAATTGCTTCAGTCCTTGACGGTCGAAATGTCGGGGGCGTCGACCGCCTTCATGCCGACGACATGGTAGCCGGAATCGACATGATGGATCTCGCCGGTGACGCCGCGCGAGAGGTCGGACAGGAAATAGACGCCGGAATCGCCGACTTCCTCCTGGGTGACCGTCTGCTTCAGCGGCGAATTGTACTCGTTCCACTTCAGGATGTAGCGGAAGTCACCGATGCCTGATGCGGCCAGCGTCTTTATCGGACCGGCGGAGATGGCATTGACGCGGATCTTCTTGGCGCCGAGGTCGACGGCCAGATAGCGCACGCTGGCTTCGAGCGCCGCCTTGGCGACGCCCATGACGTTGTAGTGCGGCATCACTTTTTCGGCACCGTAATAGGTCAGCGTCAGCAGCGAACCGCCATCGGTCATCAGCGGCTCGGCGCGCTTGGCGATGGTGGTGAAGGAATAGACCGAAATGTCCATGGTGCGCAGGAAGTTGTCGCGCGTCGTCTCGACATAGCGGCCGGTCAGTTCATCCTTGTCGGAAAAGGCGATGGCATGGACGAGGAAGTCTAGCTTGCCCCAGTGCTTGGCGATGTCGGCGAACACCGCATCGAGGCTTTCCGGATCAGTGACGTCGCAATGGCCGGCAACATGGGCGTTGAGTTCGGCCGCCAATGGCTCGACGCGCTTCTTGAAGGCTTCGCCCTGATAGGTCATCGCAATTTCGGCGCCGTGATCGACACAGGCCTTGGCGATGCCATAGGCGATCGACCGATTGTTCGCGACGCCGAGGATCAGCCCGCGCTTGCCAGCCATAAGGCCCTGTCCACCCGCCATGTGAGCACTCTCCGCAAAGTATGTCTGCTTTGTGGAGTGCCCTATCGCACAGGCACAGGGCCCCTTCAAGCGTTCAAAACGGACAGTCCAGCGGAGAAAACTCTCTCGATCAGCCTTTTCGGCGGCGCATCAGCGCTTCGAGCTCGCTGTCGCCGCCCTCTGGCAGCATCAGCCTGACATGGGCGTAGAGATCGCCATGGCCACCGGTTTTTTCCGGCAGGCCCCTGCCCTTCAGCCGCAGCACCTTGTCCGAGCTCGACCATGCCGGAATATTGACCGCCAGCCGGCCGGTCGGCGTTTCGACCGCCACCTTGGCGCCCAGCACGGCATCGGCCAGTGCCACCGGCAGATCGGCATGCAGGTCGCGGCCCTCGAGACGGTAGCGCGGATGACGGCGGAACCGGATCTTGACCAGCGCGTCGCCCGGCTGTCCCGGCCCCTGCTCGCCCTGGCCTTTCAGGCGGATGGTCTGGCCGTCCTCGACATAGGCCGGCAGCTTGACCGCCACCTTGCGGCCGTCGGGGAACATCGCCGTCACCTTCTCGGCGGTGGCCGCCTCCTCGACGGTGACGTCGAGCGTCACGTTGAGGTCGGCGCCTGCCGCCGGCTGCCGGCGGTCGCCCGCACCCGGCCCGCGCGCGCCAGAGAAGGCGTCGCCAAAGATCTGGCTGAAAATGTCGCTGTTGCCGTCGAACGGATCGCCGCCTGGACGCCCCGAGCGGAACTCGAATCGCGAACCGCCGGCACCCTGCTGGCGGCGGAAGCCTGCGAACGGATCGCCACCGCCCGCCGCGCCCTCGAAGCCCTGGAAGCGCGGCTTGCCGTCGGCGTCGATCTCGCCGCGATCGAAGGCGGCGCGGGCCTTTTCGTCGCCGACGATCTCGTAAGCCTGGTTGGCGGCCGCAAAACGGTCCTTCGCCTTGGGATCATTCGGATTCTGGTCCGGATGATGTTTTTTGGCGAGTTTGCGGTACGCCGATTTTATGTCCTTGGCCGATGCGTTCTTGGCAACGCCCAGGACCTCATAGGGGTCGCGCATGCTTCCTGCCCTGGAGAAGGAGTGAGTCCATGGTTGCCCCCTATATGCGCTCGCATAGGAAGAAATTCCAGTAGCGCAAGGAGAGAAATGGCGGTGGAAAATCAGAGCGCCTTGAAGTCCTGCATGTGCCAGCCGCCGGCTCCGGCCATGCACAATTCGCCCTTGAACAGCGAGACGCCGTCGAAGCTCTCGCGCGAGGCGGTAAAGCGTCGGCAGGTTTGGCCCGCGTCCTTCAATTCGACCAGTTCGGTGATCGAGCCACGCGAGCCGGTGCCTGCATTCGCCCATGGCACCGCCTGGCCGCCGAGCTCCTCGATGTCGGCGGAAGACACGGCATTGCCGATCGTGGTCTGGTCCGAATCGCGGTCCTGATCGGTCGGGGTGGCGGAAGTAGGTGTGCTGCTGGTCAGGATCGAACGGTCGACCTCGGCCTTTTCCAGGCTGAAGCCGCCGGCGCCACAAGCGGCAAGAGGCAACGCGACCATCACGATCGCGGCTTTGGCGCTGGCCGAAGCGATAACGCCCCATTGCCTGCTGTCAAAAGCTTGCGCGATACGCAACAATCGGCAACCTCCCAGCCATCGTGACAATTTGAGAAAAACTATGAGCGAAACTGAGTTAACAACCGGTGACTTTACCGAGGCTGCCGAGCCATTCCGACTGTTTGGCGCCTGGCTCGACGACGCGACGAAGAGCGAGATCAACGACGCCAACGGCGTGGCGCTGGCGACCGTCGATGCCGACGGCATGCCGGATGTGCGGATGGTGCTGCTCAAGGGGTTCGATGAAGGCGGGTTTGTATTCTACACGAATTTCGAGAGCGCCAAGGGCCGCGAGATTCTTGGCAGCATGAAGGCGGCGATGTGCTTCCACTGGAAATCGCTGCGCCGGCAGGTGCGCGTGCGCGGACCGGTGGAGATCGTCAGCGATGCCGAGGCGGATGCCTATTACGCGACGCGGCCGCGCGGCAGCCGCATCGGCGCCTGGGCCTCGAAACAGTCGCGGCCGCTGGAAAGCCGCTTCGCGCTGGAAAAGGCGGTCGCCGAATACACGGCGCGCTACCCGATCGGCGAGATTCCGCGCCCAAAGCATTGGTCGGGTTTCCGCATCGTGCCGCAAACGATCGAGTTCTGGCACGACCGGCCATTCCGCCTGCACGACCGCCTCGTCTTTTCGCGCAATGCCGCAGGCGGCTGGGACAAGACGCGACTATACCCCTAGCCCCTCGGACGGGCGCAGGAAATCAATCCTTTTCCAGTTGGAACAGCAGGAAATGCGGCCGCTCGCTGGCGAGGCCGACCGCCGGCCGTATCGTCTTCGTCACGTCCTTCGGCACCAGGAAGGTCTCGCGCAAATTGAGGGTGTCGCCGCTCTTGGCGCCGGAGAAGATCGCCGACGTGCAGGTCTGCACGTCGCCTGGCGCCTTCAGCGTCACCGCCGATGTCGGCGCCCAGCGCCGGCCGGCGGCGTCGATCAGCATCACCTTGCAGCCAAGCCAGAGTTTTTGCAGATCGGGATCGCCGACCTTTACCGAGAAGTCAGCCAGCACGGGCACGGAATCCGGCGGCAGGTTCGCCATGCCGAAGGCACCGCGCAGGTCGGTCAGTTTCCAGTCGCTGCCGCCGAAATGCACGCTCTGGCCCCAGGCGACGCGGCGCGCAAACAGGTCATTGTCGGCCAGCAGCGCCTTGACGCTGTCATAGGCCTCGACGGCCAAGGTCAAGGGGATCAGCAGAAGCAGCGCCCAAAGGCTGCGGCGTCGCCATTTCCGCTCGCCGAGCCCACTTTGCTGAACCAGATCCTGTGCTGTCATTCCGTGCCAGTCCTTCAGATCGGCTGCGACATATCCAAGGTGTCGACTGTGCCAGCAGGCAAGCCATCGGGTGCGATGGCGACCGGTCCGAGCGAAATCTCTGCCTGCGAATCGAGCGCCGACATCAGCTTTTCCGAAATCAGCAAGGTCGCGTTGCTGGCCTCGTCCGGCCGCAACTCGAAGACCAGCCTTGCCTTCTTCGGCAGGCCGGGGTCGATGGCCACGGGAAGAAGCCCGTCGGCAAACGACATCCGCTCGGTCTGATCATAGTTAAGGCCAGTCGGACCGCGCCAGGACGCGACCGCAACGGACGTCGATTGCTTCCGCGCCGTAAACTCCACCGTCACCACGGCCCAGACACCACCGGTGGTCAGGATCTTGGTCTCACCGAAGCGATCCACCTTGAGGTTCCGGGCGAATGCCACCTTTTCCGCACGCACCTCAAAGTTCCGTCCGGTGATCGTCTCACCCGCATTGCCGTGCGCGGGGATCGGTCCGATAAGGTCACCATAATGTGGCTTCGACATTTGCAGGCCGTAGCAAAATGCCACCGCAACGAGCAGCAGGATGATGTTGGCCGTCTTGCGCATCATGGCTGGATGTCCGCCGTGTCGGGCCCGGAGCCGACGGGAAGTGTCAGCGTGCCGGCCGGCGCCGGATTGAACCAGCCTGGCAAGCCGTAGAGGTTGTCGCGCTGCTTGTAGGTCTTGCGGATCACCGTCAGGTCGAGGCTCGCCGGCGGAGCCGACCCGCCCGGCAGTTCCCAGATATAGGCCATGCGCTCGGGCATGCCGGGATGCAATTCCGGCGAGAGCGTGGAATCGCGCGTCAGCACTATGAAAGGCTTGGACGATGGATCGACCGTGGCCTGGCTCGCCTGCAGGACATCGAAATAATCCTTGCTGGACTTCGCCGTGCGGTTCGTCATTTCGACCTCGAAGACCAGCGCCTTGGCCCCAGGCTTGAGCGGCGCGCCGTAGAGGTTCTCGCCTTCGGCGGTATAGGCCCGGAGCGGCCGCAGCAGCCACTGGCCAGTTTCGATCCGGCCGGTCGGCGCCAGGAGCTGCATCGGCTCGTGCCTCGCGCCGAACGCGCCCAGCACACCAGCGAGAGCCAACGCTGCCGCGGTGCCGATGCCGGCCACCAGCCAAGCTTTCAGGCGGGAACCGGCGTTCTCAAACATTGTGGGCCTCGACCCTGCCCTTCGGATCGGACAGTTGCGCGCCATCATCGGTCTGGCGCTTTGGCAGCGCGAATGCGGTTTCGAGGATCGCTGCGAGGAAGCAGATGCGAAGCGGCTCGACGAGGATGCCGGTCGAGCTGTCCTGGAACGGGCTGCCGAACAAGAGCGAAATGGCCTCGGAAAGAACCTGCCAGGTGTCTAGATCATGCGGGCCGATGAGGCGCGTCATACCCAGCCACGCCCAGGCCGCCAGCCAGTCGATCAGCCGATAGCCGACGATCAGCGTGACGATCAGCACGACGCCGGAGCTCAGCGTGATGCGCACGCCATTGGCGATCGGCAGGTAGCGCGAGCGATAGCCGGAGATGAAGTGCTCGGCAAAGTCGCGCAGGAATTTCGGGATGGCGCGATAACGCTCGCCGAGACGTTCGACGCGCTGGTGCACGCGCATCAGCTCCCTGTCGTCGCGGACATCGTAGCCGTAGATGAGCGCGGCCAGCACAAGCCAGATCACCGGCAGCAGCATGAAGAAGAACAGGTTGATCAGCTTGGTCGCCGTGTCGATGGAGGTGACCTCCACGGGCACCATTGGGTCGGCGAAGGCGCTTGCGATTGGGCTGGCGATGCCGTCCGCCGTGGCCTGCAGGACGGAAAAGACGTTGCGGCTCATGATCCAGCCGAGGATTTCGTCCTTCCAGCGCGAGATCACGTAGAGACCGATAAAGATCCAGTTGGTCTCGCAGATCACCACGACGATCTGCCAGAAGGAGCGCCCGCCGCCGCGTTTCTGCATCGTGGTGGCGAAGCGCCGGACCAACCACGAGATCGCAACGGAAAAGACCAGCCATCGCGAATCGAGGACATCGAGCACGTTGCCTGCGCTTTCACCGAACGGAGCCATGTCGAGCGTGACGCGCGAATATTGCCGCACCGTATCGCCTAGAAAACCCCAGGCGGCGTAGTAGGCGAAAAAGGGCAGCAGCGCGACGGTCACCATGCGGGCCAGCCGCGCGCTGCCGCCGCGCGTCTCGCCCGAGCTTTCATCGCGTGCCGCCTGTTGCGCGGCACGTGTCGCGGGCAGCGCCGACAGCAATGTCTGGAACATGGCGACCGTGACGATGAGCTGAGTCAAAGCGACGAGCGTCAGCAAGGCGAGCCCTGCCATGTGGTTGAGAAAGGCGGTACGCGCCGCGACCTGCATGAACAGGTCGCCGAACACGATGCCCAGCAGAACGATGGCGACCAATTGCGGCCAGAAGCGCCACCAGAGCTTGAGCGTCAGCCCGAGCGGCTTTACGGCATCGGCAAGCATATCGAGGCGTTCAACGCATCAATGGGCGCCGGCAATCATTTTCGGCAAATTGCGCATTGATGGCAACGTCTTTGGTCATGTCCTCTCCACCTCGCAGGACACCCCAACCGCCCACTCGTCAGATAGGGCGCGAGGCGTTGCATGTACAGACCAAAATCACGCCATGCGCGAGTTTCCCCAGACCAGACGCAACTCTGCCGTGCCCACCGCTTTTGCCGAATGCTTAGCGGCGGGCAGCTGGCTCAGCCCGCCTTCTTGCGCATCATGAACGCCGTGAGCGCGGCGCGGGCCTCATCGGATTTCAGGCGCTCGCGGAAGTGTTCGCTTTCCACGCTGATGCGGGCGACGAGATCCTCGCGCGAGCCGCGCATGAGGTCGCGCGCGATCTTCAGCGCCTGCGGCGGCTTGGCCGCGATCTGGCTGGCGGCTTCCAGCACGGCAGCTTCCAGTGCACCCTCCTCGACCACCTCATAGATCAGCCCGGCGGCCTTCGCCCGCTCGGCGGAAAAGCCTTCGCCGAGACCGAGCAGCGCGAAAGCGCCTTGCTGCCCCAGGATCCGCGGCGCAAGCAGGCTCGACCCCGCCTCCGGCACCAGGCCCAGATCGACGAAGGGCGTGCGGAAGACTGTGCGCTGGGTGGCGAAGGTCAGGTCGCAATGCAAGTTGATCGTGGTGCCGATGCCGACCGCTATGCCGTCGACGCCCGACACTATGGGCTTTTCCACTTTGGCCAGGGCAATCAGGAAATCCCAGACCTCCGTCCCGCCCTCGCCGCCGGTGGCGATGACCATGAAGTCGGCAAGATCGTTGCCGGAGGAGAAGGCGCCGGGCACGCCGAGAAAGACGTGCACGCGAACCGCCGGATCGGCATCGCCTTCGGCAAGGGCAGCCGACATTGTCGCGTACATGGCGCGCGTCAGGGCATTCTTCTTGTCCGGACGGTTCATGCGGATGATCTGGATGGCGCCCTGGCGCTCGACGAGGATATGGTCTGTCACGGTCTTTTCCTTGTGAACGTCAGGCAGAAATGAGCGTCTTGCCGGCTGCGGCAAGGCTTTCGGCGCCGCCGACAACGCGCTCCTTCAAGGCGCGCGTCTCGCCAAGCAGGTTTTCGGCAAAGAAGCGGCAGAGCGCGACGCGGCCATGGTCGGCAAGCGCACCTTGCGCCAGATAGGCGCCGCCGGCGGCAAGCGAGATCAGCCGGAGATAGGGCGTGGCGCCGGCCAACGCCTCGTCCGAGCGTCCTTCCGCCAGCAACTTCTGCAGGAAGCGCGTGGCTTCGGATAGATCATCGAGCGCCTGATCCAGGCTATCGGCGGTGCGGCCAAAGCCCTCGACATTGGAGATCCGCACCGCGTCGGCTCCCGCCTTCAGTTCGCCGATATAGCGATGCACGTGCTCGCCGCCGCCGAGCGGCAGCTTGCGCGCCACCAGATCGATCGCCTGGATGCCGTTGGTGCCTTCGTAGATCGGCGCGATGCGGGCATCGCGGTAAAGGGCGGCAGCGCCCGTCTCCTCGATGAAGCCCATGCCGCCATGAACCTGGACGCCCAGCGACGCGACATCGACGCCGACATCGGTCGAAAAGGCCTTGGCCAGTGGCGTCAGCAGATTGGCGCGGTCGCGCCAGTTGGCGGCGGCCTCGCCCTCGGCGACACGGGCGCGGTCGATGGCATGCGCGCAGGAGTAGCTGATGGCTCGGGCGATCTGGGTCAGCGCCTGCATGGTCAGAAGGTTGCGCTGCACGTCGGGGTGATGGACGATCGGCGCCATACCCGCGCCAGCAAAGTCGGATGCCTTGCCCTGGCGGCGCTCATTGGCATAGGCGATCGCCTTCTGCGTCGCCGTCTCGGCCACCGCCACGCCCTGCATGCCAACGCAGAGCCGGGCATTGTTCATCATGGTGAACATGCAGGCGAGGCCCTTGTTCTCTTCGCCGATCAGCCAGCCGATGGCGCCGGGCTTGATCCCCTGGAAGCCGTCACCATAGATCATGGTGCAGGTGGGTGAGGCATGGATGCCGAGCTTGTGCTCCAGGCCGGAGCAGAAAACGTCGTTGCGCGCGCCGAGGGCACCATCGTCGCCGACCAGGAATTTCGGCACGAGGAACAGCGAGATGCCGCGCGTGCCGGCCGGCGCATCAGGCAGCCTTGCCAGCACCAGATGGATGATGTTGTCAGTGAAATCGTGCTCGCCATAGGTGATGAAGATCTTCTGGCCGAAGATGCGGTAGGTGCCGTCACCGGCCGGCTCGGCGCGGCTGCGCAAGGCGGCGAGGTCGGAACCGGCCTGCGGCTCGGTCAGGTTCATCGTGCCCATCCACTCGCCGGAAACGAGCTTTGCCAGATATTTGGCCTTCAGCGCCTCCGACGCGTGCTTGTCGAGCGCTTCGACCGCGCCCATGGTCAGGGTCGGGCCAATGCCGAAGGCCATGGCGGCGGAGTTCCACATTTCGAGCGCGGCGACGCCGAGCATGGTCGGCAGACCCTGGCCACCGAACTCTTCCGGTCCGGAGAGCGCATTCCAGCCGCCATCGATCCAGCGCCGGTAAAGCTCCTTCCAGCCTGGCGGCATGGTGACGGCGGCATCTTTCAGCACCGCGCCCCGCTCGTCGCCGATCTTGTAGAGCGGCGCCACTTCGTCGGTGGCGAAGCGGCCGGCCTCGGCCAGGATGGCATCGACAAGGTCCTCGCCGAGATCGCCGAACGTGCCGGCCTCCAGCGCCGGCTTCAGGCCGGCCACGTGCTTCAACGTGAAGGCGATGTCCTCGACCGGTGCCCGATACATGCCGCTATCCTCCTCAGCTTCCGCCAGCCGACCCTAGGGCCGGCGCGGCCGCAAAACCACTAGCCCTTCGCTCCCATCTTCTTTTTACGTAAACGTCAAACTTTGTCACGCGGATTTTGCAATCGCGGTGGCGCGTATTAGAATCGGGGTCAGCCCGGCATTCGGCCGGCGACAGATCGGAGCGGAACCCATCCATGCTCGCCAGACCCGACGCTTATCGCTGCATCGAATGCGGGCTGCCCTACCGGGCTGCGGGGTTCTGGTATCATCATGGCAAACTGGAGAACGGCGCCGCCTACTGGTCGGATCGCGGCATATTGTGCTCGCCGCAATGCTCTCTCGCCCACCATCGCAAGCGCGCGGCCGAAGGAACGCTGCCGCAGGAGCCGGCGCCCGATCCGTTCGAGATCCAGCCGCTGATACGCCGGTGACAGTCGGTTGCCGCGCTACAAAAGCAATTCCTTAACCATAGCGGTTCACCATCGGTATTTGGTCAGCGGGGACTCCCTGTTTGAAAACGCCGGCGCATCTTCTTCGCCGCTCAGCGCTCGCTCTCGCGGCGATGGTGGCGCTGACACTGGCAGCAAAGGCCTCGGATTTCTCCGAGCCGTGGAAGAATGCCGACCGCGCGCTGGTGATCGACGCCTACGAATACAATTCCATCGACTGGGGGCAGCTTGCCACCGACAAGCGCGTCGTCGGCTTCATCAACAAGGCCTCCGATGGGTTGCCGCCGCCCTATTTCTGCTCGGGTGACGAGACGGAAGTGCGGCTCTGCAAGGCGCTGTGGAAGCGTCATGCGGTGACGCGCGAACTGTTCCAGACGCGCAAGGTGGTGGCCAAGGCGCTCGGCCTGAAATGGGGCGCCTATCATCTTGCGCGTCCCGGCAATCCCGTCGAGCAAGCCAACAATTTCATCGATTTCGCCGAGCCGGCGCCGGACGAACTGATGGCGCTGGACCTCGAGGGCAACGACCCGACGCAGTGGATATCGCTGGAGGATGCCGAGGAGTTCGTGCGTCAGGTGCATCGGCGTGTTGGCCGCTTCCCGGTGCTCTACACCAACGGCAAGACCGCCCAGTACATTGCCGACAACCGCTACCAATACCGGCTCCTGTCGCGGCTGCCGCTCTGGTACGCCCGCTACAAGCCCGACATCGACGTGCATTTTCCGATGGGCAACTGGCAGGGTTACGCACTCTGGCAATTTTCGGCGCAAGCCAATTGCGGGCGCTTCCGCTGTCCCTACCGGGTGGCGGGCACGCCAAATGACATCGACGTCAATGTCGCGCCGATGAACGGCGACCAGTTGCGCGCGCAATGGGCCTTCGGCGGGCTGATCGATGTGCCGACGGACTATCTCGCCTCGATACCTGTGCCGGTCTCGCGCGCGGACGGGCTCGCCGGCAGATTCACCATCACCTACGCCGATGTGGCGACACCGCCGACATTCGAGGAAATGGTCTCGGTGCTCGGCGCGCGCTGGCAGAGATTCCGCGACGGCTTCCGCATGCCGGTGGTGAAGACGGTGCCGCGGCGTCCGCGCTTCGGCATTGCCGACTATGTCGCCTGGAAGCGGACCGAGCAGCGTTCAACCGCGCAGATCGAGGCCGCCTTCGCCGTGGCGGCCGACCCGGTCAGCACCGCCTCGACGGAACTGGATCGTCGCAGGCGCTGAAGGCTTGCCACCTGGGTGCGCGAGCCTAGAGCGGTTCAGCGTTTGATAGAATCGCTGCCCCGCTCTAAGTATTTGTTTTTACGTAATTCCGGACGGAAAACCGCTACGCACTTTTCCTGGAATTGCTCTAGTTGGCGCCAACCTTTTCGCGTGCCACCGCCTGCCAGCCAATGTCGCGGCGGCAGAAACCTTGCGGCCAATCGATGCGGTCGAGCGCGGCGTAAGCGCGTTTCTGCGCTTCGCCGACGGTTGCGCCGGTCGCGGTGACATTGAGCACCCGGCCGCCATTGGCAACCAGCGCGCCGCCATTGATGGCGGTGCCGGCGTGGAATATCTGGGCGCCGTCGCTGGCGGCTTCATCGAGGCCGCGGATGACCGAGCCTTTTTCCGGCGTGCCGGGATAGCCCCTCGCCGCCATCACCACGGTGAGCGCCGCTTCGTCGTGCCAGCGCACCGAGCTGTGCGCAAGCTGGCTGTCGACGGCGGCGTTGAGCAGCACCAGCAGGTCGTCCTTCAGCCGCATCATCAGCACCTGGCATTCCGGATCGCCGAACCGGGTGTTGTATTCGATCAGCTTCGGTCCCTTGTCCGTGATCATCAGCCCGGCAAAGAGAATGCCGGCAAACGGCGCGCCGAGTTCGGCCATGCCGTGCATGGTCGGCTCGATGATCTCGCGCATCGTGCGCTCGACCATGTCAGGCGTCATCACCGGCGCCGGCGAATAGGCGCCCATGCCGCCGGTGTTGGGGCCGGTATCGCCCTCGCCGACGCGCTTGTGGTCCTGCGCGGTGCCGAAGGGCAGCGCGGTGGTGCCGTCGCACAGGCAGAAGAAACTTGCCTCCTCGCCGGTGAGAAACTCCTCGACCACGACCTCGGCTCCGGCCGCGCCAAAGGAGCCGTCGAAACAGGCGTCGAGTGCTGCGAGCGCCTCGTCCAGCGTCATGGCCACGGTGACGCCCTTGCCGGCGGCCAGACCATCGGCCTTGATAACGATCGGCGCGCCCGTCTTTTCAACATAGGCTCTCGCTGAGACCAGGTCGCCAAAGCGGCCATAGGCGGCGGTCGGGATGTCGTACCTGGCGCAAAGGTCCTTGGTGAAACCCTTGGAGCCTTCGAGCCGCGCCGCCGCCTTGGACGGGCCGAAGACGCGGATGCCCCATGCGCGCAAATCGTCGGCAATGCCGGCCACCAGCGGCCCTTCCGGCCCGACCACGACCAGGTCGATTTTCTTCTCCTGGCAGAAGGCGGCGACAGCGGAGTGGTCGGCGATATCGAGCTTGACCAGTTCGGCTTCACGGCCAATGCCCGGATTGCCGGGCGACGCGTAGAGCTTTGTCAGCAGCGGCGAGGCGGCAATCTTCCAGGCGAGCGCATGTTCGCGGCCGCCCGAGCCGAGAAGAAGAACATTCATGGCTACCTCTTGCTGCCGATCGTCCTCGTCCAGAACCCGCTATTGGTCTCGGGGCGACGGGTCAAGGCGTCTCGACACTTTGGCAGCAATTGCGCACGGGAACATTGCCCGCCGATGGGATCGAGGAGGCAAGTTCGCGCCTGACGAAGGTGATCCGGCCGGTCAGCTCTGGAAGACGACCGGGAACCAGTCCTCGCGCAGTTTCTGCCCGGGCTTCATGTCATGGCCGAGATAGGGAGGAGACGTGCGGCCGGGTCGTTCGACATAGCGCGCATCGTCGCCGACCCAACGCAGCGACAGCGCCCGGCGCCGGGCCGCGGTCAAATTGCCGCGCGCGCCATGCGCGGTCCTGAAGTCGAACAGGATGGCGTCGCCCGGCTGCATCTCCCATTCGAGGACTTTCATCGAGGAATCCTTGTCGGGGTCGGGCACCGGCAAATAGTCGCCCTCGCCGGCGTAGAAATTGCTGTCGTCGAGCCAGCGCACCGGCAGGATCATCTTGTCCCATTTGTGCGAGCCGGCGATCAGCCGCAACGTCGCCTCCTTGACGGGATCGATGGGGATCCAGAAGCTCACCGTCTGCTGTCCGTCGACGAAATAATAGGGGATGTCCTGGTGCCAGGGCGTCGGTTTCTGCGTGCCCGGCTCCTTGACCAGCACATGGTCGTGGAAGAACTGGGCGCTGCGCGATTGCATCACAGCCGCCGCCAGTTCGGCGGCGGGCGAGTTCCGCACCACGTCGACGAATTCGGGAATGCGCTCCCAGTTGCAGTAATCGTCGAAGAAGCTGCCGCGGCCGTTGGCGATGTCGGAGGCGATGGCGCTGCGGTTCTGGATGTTGCGCTCGATGCCGGCGGCAATTGTCTCGACCCAGTCCTTGAAGGCGCCGCGGATGCAGACCGCGCCATCGCGCTGGTAATCGGCGATTGTCTCAGCATCGATCTGGGCGGCCATCGCAATTCTCCTTGGTTGATGGCCCGACTATCGCAGCCCCAGAACATCGCGTAAAATAATAACTTGTCATTTCGCTTATAGTTTTTCTCTATGAACCTGACCCTCACCCAGCTGCGTTATCTCGTCGCCGTGGCGCGCCATGGCAGCGTCACCGCGGCCGCAAGGATGCTGAACGTCTCACAGCCGTCGATCTCGGTGGCGATCGACAATGTCGAAGCGACGCTCGGCCAGAAATTGTTCGTGCGCCAGCGCGGCAGCGGCATTGCGCTGACCTCGTTCGGCCGCGGCGCGGTGGCCAAGGCAAAACAGGTGCTCGCCGAAGCAGACGAACTGATAGGGCTTGGGACGCGTGACGACGATGTCGCCGGCGAACTGGTGCTTGGCTGTTTCGAGGATCTGGCGCCCCATTTCGCGCCGGCGCTGATACGCTCGTTTGCGCAGCGCTGTCCTGCCGTCACCGTCATCGTCCGCGACGAGACCTTCGAGACGCTGGGACGGCGGCTGGGCGATTCCGCCATCGATCTCGGCCTCACCTACGATCTCGGCCTGCCGGCGCATTTCGCCCGCATCCTGCTGCACGAGCTGCGACCGCATGCGCTTCTGCCCCAGGGCCATGCGCTGGCCAGTCAGCCGACGGTCAGCCTCGCCGACCTTGCGGCGCATCCGCTGATCACCACCGACCAGCCGCACAGCTGGCAGCACATGCTGGACCTGTTCTTAAGCCGTGGCTTGTCGCCCACCGCCCATTCGACGACGAGTTCGTTCGAACTGCAGCGCAGCATGGTGGCCAACGGCTTCGGCGTCGCCGTCAGCTACACCAGGCCGCATGGCGACATGAGCTATGACGGCCTGCCGCTGGTGTGCAAGCCGCTGTCCGATCCGCTGCCCATGCAACGCATCATCCTTGCCCACGACACGCGCCAGCGGCTGTCGAAGGCGGCGCTGACGTTCACCGAGGTGGCGAAGGAATGGTTCTTTGGTCACGATGTTTTCACCGGGTGATGGTTTCGCCTGACGCTTGACGGCGCCCATCGCTGCTGCCACTCCAGCAGCATGGAACCCATCCAGTCGAAAGCAGCCCAGGGCCGTGTCGCCGATGCGCCGAGCGGCCATTGGGCCTACCGGGCGCTGCCGCGCTGGCTCTGGCCCTACGCGCAGCTTGCCCGCTGGGATCGGCCGATCGGCTGGCAGCTGCTGTTGTGGCCGTGCTGGTGGTCTGCCGCCCTTGCCGCCAGTGCCTATCCCCGCCCCGCGGATCCGCTGCTGACGCTGCTACCCGCGCCCTGGTATCTCCTGCTGTTCCTGATCGGCGCCATCGCCATGCGCGGCGCCGGTTGCACCTATAACGACCTGGTCGACGAGGACATCGACAACCAGGTCGAGCGCACGCGGTCGCGGCCGCTGCCGGCAGGCAAGGTGACGCGCAAGCAGGCCTGGGTGTTCCTCGTAATCCAGGCGCTGGTGGGCTTGGCAGTGCTCTTGCAGTTCAACAGCTTTGCCATTCCGCTCGGCATCGCCTCGCTCGCCGTGATCGCCATCTATCCGTTCATGAAGCGCTTCACCAACTGGCCGCAATTCGTGCTTGGCCTCGCCTTTTCCTGGGGCGCGCTGATGGGCTGGGCGGTGGAATTCGGCGATCTCGATGGCCCCGCCATCATGCTCTATATCGGCTCGATCCTGTGGGTGATCGGCTACGACACGATCTATGCGCATCAGGACAAGGAAGACGACGCCATCGTTGGCGTGCGCTCGACCGCGCGGCTGTTCGGTGACAACACCAAGATCTGGCTGGTCGGGCTCTACGGCGGGGCGCTCATCTGCTTCGCCATCGCTTTCGCCTCGGCACAGGCGCCGGTGCCGGCGCTGGCGGGGCTGATCGCCGCCGGCGCGCATATGGCACTGCAGATCGCCGTGCTCGACATCGACAATCCTGACCAATGCCTGCGGTTGTTCAGGTCGAACAACCAGGTCGGCTGGCTGATCTTCCTCGGCCTGATCGGCGGTTCGCTCTGGGTGGCGTTGAAGCCGCTGGTGTAAGGGCTTGTTTCCTTCTCCCCTTGTGGGAGAAGGTGGATCGGCGCGCAGCGCCGAGACGGATGAGGGGTGTTGGAAGGAATGAGGCGTTGGCTGGGTATCGCCGCCGTTAGTCAGTCAGCGTCTAGGCGGAGCGTTCCGCCAAGCTGGAACACCCCTCATCCGACCGAGCTTCGCTCGGCCACCTTCTCCCACAGGGGGAGAAGGAAGGCGCCAAGCCTACTCCCGCGCAATAATCTCCTGGCCGTCGACGACCAGCCTGAGGCCGAGATCGCCGGCCCTGCGGCGGGCGAGGAAGCGCGGACGGCGCATGGTCGAGGCGCGGCCCTTGCGGCGGTCCTGCGGCGGCAGCGCCTTGATGGCGGCGCCGAGCGATTCCTCCAGCGTGCGGGCGATGCCGTCGGCCTCGATCAGCAGCATCGGCAGACGGTAGGCGTCGGCCCAGGCGCGCCAGTCGGCAGCGACGTCGTCGAGATCGTCGGCCACCAGCAGCGGCACCGACAGCATCGGATCATTGTGCAGGAGCTCGAGCGTCACTGTGACGTTGCCATCCGGATCCTCCATCGCGCGGGCGGCGACGCCACGAAACGCGTTGGCGGGCAGCGCGATGATCGCCGGCACGCCGCTCATCTCCAGCATGCGGCGAATGACGGCGCCACGCTGGTCGATGGTGAAGGTAACGTCGCCATAGTCGTCGCGCGTCGCATAGGTCACCATCTGCGGCAGGCGGAATGGGTCGAGACGCATGTTACGTCCGGCCCAGACTGGCTTCAGTCCAGTGTTCATCGATTGCCTTCCTGTTACTCCTGAGGGCCGTTTTCCGGTTCTCTCCGGGCCGGTTTTTCCGGCCTCGTTTATGCAGGAATATTAGCGCCGGCTTCTTACCGCCGCGCTTAAGAAAGTCGGTTAAATTTTGCTGATCTCAGGCGATGGTTATCGGAATGCAACCAACACAACATGTTGGAAGGATCAGATAACCTTACCGGGATTCATGATGCCGGCCGGGTCGAAGACAGCCTTGACCCGACGCATCAAATCGATCGCCATCGGCGGCGCCGTAGCGATCAGTTCATCGCGCTTCAGCTGGCCGATGCCATGCTCGGCCGAGATCGAGCCGTGGAAGGAGCGCACGACATCGTGCACGGCCTTGTTCATGGTGTGGTAGAGACCGAGGAAGGCCTCGTCGTCGCCATCCACCGGCCGGGAGATGTTGTAGTGGAGGTTGCCGTCGCCCATATGGCCGAAGCAGACGACGCGCGCATCGGGGCTGATCGAAGCGACCGCGACGGCGGCTTTTCCGATGAATTCGGGGATCGATGATATCGGCACGGAAATGTCGTGCTTGATCGAGGCGCCTTCGGGTTTCTGGCACTCGGGCAGCACCTCGCGGAAATTCCAGAAGGCGTCGCCCTGGGCCAGGCTTGCCGCGATCACCGCGTCGTCGACGATGCCCTGCTCCAGCCCGGCCGACAGCACCTCCTCGATCAGCGCCCTGCCGTCCTCTTCCGAACGGCCCGAGGACACCTGCATCAGCACATACCAGGGCCAGTCCCCTGCCAGCGGCCGGGTAACGCCTTGCGCATGCTTCAGCGTGTAGTCGTAAGGCCTCTTGGCGATCAGCTCGAACGCGGTGAGCGAAGCACCGGCCCGGTCCATCGCCAGGCCGAACAGGGAGAGCGCGGCCTCGGGTGACGACAGGCCGGCGAATGCCACTTCCCTACCCTTCGGCTTGGGGAAGAGTTTCAGCACGGCGGCGGTGATGATGCCCAAAGTGCCTTCGGCGCCGACGAACAGGTTCTTCAGATCGTAGCCGGTGTTGTCCTTCTTCAATTTGCGCAGATCGTCGAACACCTCGCCGGTCGGCAGCACCACTTCGACGCCGAGGCAGAGCTCGCGCGCATTGCCGTAGGCAAGCACGCCGGTGCCGCCGGCGTTGGACGACAGATTGCCGCCGATCTGGCAGGAGCCTTGTGCTGCCAGCGACAGCGGAAACAGCCGGCCGGCAGCGTCGGCCGCTTCCTGCAGCGTCTGCAGGATAACACCGGCCTCGACAGTCACGGTGTTAGAAAAGACATCGATCTCGCGGATGCGATTGAGCCGCGACAAGGACAACACGATCTCGCGGCCTGAAGCGTCCGGCACCTGAGCGCCGACCAGCCCGGTGTTGCCGCTCTGTGGCACGACCGGCGTGGCGGTCTCGGTCGCCAGCCGCATGATGCGGCTGACCTCCTCGACGCTGCCCGGCCGCAGCACCAGCGCCGTCCGGCCGTGCCACAGGCCGCGGCGCTCAGTGAGGTAGGGCGCGATATCACGTTGGTCGCGCAACGCATAGTTCTCGCCGACGATTGCGGCGAAGCGGTCGATGAGGGCGGGGGCGAGATCGGAGGGGGCGTCGTTCATGGGCAGAAACTATGGCCCTCAATCGGCCTTGTCACGTGGGGCGGCGGCACGAAAGAGCCGGTCGTTGATCGCCTCGCCCAGCCCGTCGAACGGGATCGGCTCGACGGCAATGGTCGTGGCGCCGCTCTGGTCGAGCGCCTGCAGATGGGCAAACAGGTTGGTGGCCGCTTCGCGCAGGTCGCCGCTCTCGGACAGGTTGCGCAGGGCGATGGCATCCTGCCAACCTCCGGCGCGGCGTTTGCCGAAGGCGAGCAGCGCTTCGCCGCCGGCGACTTGGCCCGCATTGAGCCGCACCGCGGCACCTGGCGCATAGTGCGAGGCGAGCATGCCGGGCGCCTCGATGCCAGTGACCGCGCCGCGCAGCAGCTTGACGCCGGCCACCGCCTCGATGTCCTCGGCAGCAACGCCGCCGGGCCTCAGCAAGCGCAAGTCTTCGCCCTCGACCTTGACGATGGTGGATTCCAGCCCGACCGGCGTCGCACCGCCATCGACGACCAGCCTGATTTTCGCGCCGAGGTCGGCCGCCACGGCCTCCGCCGTGGTGGCGCTGATCCTGCCCGAAGAATTGGCGCTGGGCGCGGCCAGCGGGCGGCCGAGCCTGGCGATCAGCTCGCCGCCAAAACCCCGGGGCATGCGCAACGCGATCGTGTCCAACCCTGCCGTGACCAGCGGATGGATGCCGTTGCCGGACCGTTGCGGCAGCACCAGCGTCAGCGGCCCCGGCCAGAATGCCTCGGCCAACCTTTTCGACAGCGGATCAAAGACGGCAATGCGCTCGGCCATGGCGATATCGGCGACATGAGCGATCAGCGGGTTGAAGCGCGGGCGACCCTTGGCCTCGAAGATGCGCGCGACGCCGATGCCGTTGGTGGCATCGGCGGCCAGCCCGTAGACGGTCTCGGTCGGGATGGCGACGACATCGCCGCCTTCAAGCAGCGCCAGCGCCCGCTCCATCGCCTCGCCGACGGCAAGTATCTCAGCCAATCTCGTCACCTCTGCAGATGCCGGGCTGCGTAATACGGCGGCGTCCACGGGGCAAGTCCGGGCGTTGGCGAATTATCAATCCCTAAAATGCTACGCTTTCGTGCAAGCGGGCATCAATCCCCCGGGAATAGGATGCCGGCTCCAAGGGTTTGGGGAGTTTTCATCGTGTCGAAGCGCATGCTTGCAATGCTTGGCATCGGTCTGGCGGCAACGGCCGGCGGGGCGCATGCCTCGTCCATTCTCGTCCTCGGCGCGTCGACCTCGACGCCATCCGTGGTCAAGCTCGGAGCGGCCGAGCCGATGAAGATCGCCTCGGCGCCATCGGTCGTGGCGCTGGGCGAGGCCGTGCCCGACGTCACCAATGAGAAGGTGGCGGCGATCCCCGAAAAGCCTCACATACAGAGCCCGATGATCATTCGCGGCGGCATCGTCGGCGGCGCCTTCGCAACGCCCGCCGCCGCACCGGCCAAGGCCACTGCCGCCGCCGAACCGGCAGCGGGAGACACCAAGCCCGCGGCAGGCACCAAACCCGCGCCAGACGGCAAGCCGGCGGCGACTGCCTCGAACGGCGAGCAACAACCCGCGCCGCAGCCAGAACCGACAGCAGCGCAGCCGTCACCGATAGCCCCTGTCGGAAAAGCCATGTAAGCTGCCGGCGGAGGCGGGTCGGGTTGTCCGGCGTAGGCATCCGGAATGCGATCCTCTTCTCCAGTCTCTTTGTCGCGGCCGGCTCGAATTTGCTCGAGCGGCTCCGGCAGGCGAAGTCGGGGTTTCAAAGGGGGCATTCATGAACAAGGCAAGAGCGTTTGCCGTCGCCGGGCTGTTGCTGGCGTCGGCGCTGGGCACAAGTGCGGCGAAGGCCGACGACATGCTCGGATCCTATGTCGCGCGCATTTCCGAACGCGACCATCACGCCAGCGACGGCTTTGCGCTGGACAGTGCCGCGCAGATGGTGAGGCAGGACCGCGCCAACTGGCACAAGTTCCACCGACGCGACAGCGACGACGAGGGCGACGGCTGGTTCAAAAGCAATGACGACCGCGCGGATCTGCAACGCATGCTGGAGCGCGGCGGCGCAATGAGTTCCTCGACAAGGCGCGCCATCGTCAATGGCGAACCGCTGATCCAGGTCGATGTCTATTCACGCAGCGTGCGTGTCAGCATCCTGGAGGACTGACTAGACTGACCAAGTCAGCTTTGGAAGACAACGCAAAGAGGGCGGCGCACAAGCGCCGCCCTCTTCGCAACTCGGCCTGCGGAAATGGCTCAGGCCGCCTCTTCCTTGTCGTCGTCCTCTTCGTTCTCTTCGTCCTCGGACTCGTCTTTTTCGCCAGCGTCGCCGCCTTCGGCCTTCACGCTGTCTTCGTCTTCGTCTTCGTCCTCGCCGTCCTCATCCTCGTCGTCCGAGAGGGTGGCTTTCTTGCCGGCGTCCTCGCCGTCTTCGTCGTCGCCATCCTCCTCGTCGTCGGACGGATCGGCGGCTTCAACCGCGGCGGCGGCAGCCTGGTCGAGGATGTTGTCGGAAGCGGATTCGGTCGCCTCGGCGGCGGCCGGCGTCTCTTCAGTCACTTCGATGTCGTGAGCGGAATTCATGGGAGCCTCCGTGGGGTTGGGGAACATGTCAGTTCTGCCACGGGGAGATCATCGCCATATGACTGTAAGTCGGCTCGAATGGCCGGCCGGCCAGAATTTTTCAGCTGCTTTGTTTGAGCATGACTTTTGCCCGAACCGAGGTTCGGGATCATGCTCTAGCCGGCGATCCTGGAGAAGTCCGCGACCTTACCGGTCGCGGCGCGGATGCGGGCAAGCAACGCCAGGCGGTTGGCGCGCACGGCCTGATCCTCATCATTCACGAGAACGCGTTCAAAGAATGAATCAACCGGTTCACGCAAAACACTAAGCGCCAGCATGGCGGCGGAAAAGTCTTCGTTTTGAATCGTTTCGCCGGCTTGCCTCTCGGCCTGATTCACCGCCGCAAACAGCATTTTCTCGGCATCCTCGCGAAACAGCGCCGGCTCAACAGTCTCGGCGACCTGCGTTTTCTTCTTCTCCTCGGCCGCCAGAATGTTCGCCGCGCGCTTGGTTCCGGCCAGCAGGTTCTTTCCATTCTCGCTGTCGAGGAAGGAGCCGAGCGCTTCGACGCGGCGGACGATCTGCAGGAGGTCGTCGGACTGCGGCGTGATGACAGCATCGATCAGATCATGCCGTGCGCCCTGGTCGCGGAGGTAGACCTTCAGGCGGTCGTGGAAGAACGACAGGAGGTCGGAGCCATTGGCCCCGCCAGCCTTCGACGCGAGATAATCCGCCACTTCGTAGGCGCTTTCGAAGGTGGGTGTCAGTGGCAGCCGGATGCCATTCTCGACCACAATCCTCACCACGCCCAGTGCCGCCCTGCGCAGCGCATAGGGATCCTTGGACCCCGTCGGCTTTTCATCGATCGCCCAGAAGCCAACCAGCGTGTCGAGCTTGTCGGCGAGCGCCACGGCAATTGAAACAGAGTCGGTCGGCACGCGGTCGGACGGGCCTTGCGGCTTGTAGTGCTCCTCGATGGCAGCGGCGACGGAAGGATGCTCGCCCTGCAGCAGCGCATATTTGCGGCCCATGGCGCCCTGCAATTCCGGAAACTCGCCGACCACCTCGGTTGTGAGATCAGCCTTAGCAAGCATGGCTGCACGGCGCGCCAGCGCGGGATCGGCGCCGACGATCGGCGCCAACTCTTCGGCCAGCTTCTTGATCCGCTCCACGCGCTCGCCTTGCGTGCCGAGCTTGGCGTGGAAGGTGACGCCGAGATGGTCGAGGCGGGCCATGCGCTGGTCGAGCGGCTTTTTGAGATCAAGCCCGAACTTCTCCGCCGATGCCTTGAGCTGGTCGAGATCGGGCAGATCGCCCTGATCGGTCTTCCAGAAATACAGCGCATCGGAGAGGCGCGCGCGCACCACCTTGCCGTTGCCGTAGGCAATCTCCTTGCCGCCGTCCTTCGCCTCGATGTTGGCGGTGAGGATGAAGCGGTTGGACAGATCCTCGACGGCGCCCTGCGGCCGGCTGACGAAGCACTTCTGGTTGGCGCGGATGGTGAGCCTGATGACCTCGGCGGGAATGGCGAGGAAATCCTGCTCGAACTCGCCCATCAGCACGACCGGCCATTCAACCAGGCCGGACACTTCCTCCAGCAGCCCCTCATCCTCGACCAGGTCGAGGCCGTTGGCGAAGGCGAGGTTGCGCGCATCGGCCAGAATGATCTCCTTGCGGCGGTCGGCGTCGAGCACGACCTTGGCCGCTTCCAGCTTCGACACGTAGTCGTCAAAGCGGCGCACGGTGATTTCGCCCGGCGCATGGAAACGGTGGCCGTAGGTGACGTTGCTCGAGCGGATGCCGTCGATCTCGAAATCGACCACCACCGGCTCTTCGGTCTCAGGACCGAAGGTGCAGAGGATCGACTGCAGCGGCCGCACCCAGCGCAACGAGCCCGGCTTTGCCGAGGCCGGCCCCCAGCGCATCGATTTCGGCCAGGGGAAGCCGCGGATGATGCCCGGCACCAGTTCGGCGATGATCGCCTCCGCCGCCCTGCCCGGCTTCGAAATGTGGGCGACATAAAAATCGCCCTTCTTCGGGTCGGAGTTGACATGCGCCTCGGCAATCGAGGCAAGGCCTGCCTTGCGCAGAAAACCCTGGACCGCTTGTTCCGGCGCCGAGGTCGCTGGGCCCTTGATCTCTTCGTGGATGTCCTTCGAGCGCGCGGTCAGGCCGCGAATGTCGAGCGCCAGCCGCCGCGGCGTCCAGTACTCGCGCGCCGCCTCATAGGTCAGCCCGGCCTCAACCAGACCGTCGGTCAGCATCTTCCTGAGGTCGCCCGCCGCCTTGCGCTGCATGCGCGCGGGGATTTCCTCGGAGCGAAGTTCCAGAAGCAGGTCAGGCATAGCAAGGGCTCGCGCGGCAAGAAGGTCCGGGGCGGGGCATAGCAACTCGGCTGGCCGCTGTCACCCTGCATGCCGATCGCCTGTTCGACCTATTTCCGGAAATTTTCATGGCTGTTGTCGGGACGGAGGGAGCCCGCCCGTCCTTAGGGCAGAAAATTCCCATGAACCAAACGCAGCGCTGAAGCGACCAACGCTCAGGCAGGGAACTATTGGCTGAACGATCGTGAAAACGGCATCAAGACTTTTGCAGATCCTCGCACTTAGCGCTTGCTTCGCCGCGCAGGCTCACGGTGCTTTCTCGATGCCGGGTGTCAGGCAAGCGCTGCGGACAATGGCAGGCCCGAGTGGCCAGATCCTCTCCCCGATCGCCGCGCCTCTCGAAATGATGAAGCGCGTCTGATCTCAGGCGGCCAGCCCGCCAGCCTGCGTCAGCAAGAACGCCTCGCCGCAGGCTTTCGCCAGATTACGCACCCGCAGAATGTAGCTTTGCCGCTCCGTGACTGAAATCACGCCGCGGGCGTCGAGCAGGTTGAAGACGTGGCTGGCCTTGATGCACTGGTCGTAGGCCGGCAGGACCATGCGGTGCATCGCCAGATTGTCGTTCGAAGCCGGCGCGCCCGCATCGAGCAGCGCCTTGCACTCGGTTTCGGCGTCCTCGAAATGCCTGAGCAGCATCGCCGTGTCGGCATGTTCGAAATTGTGGCGCGAATATTCCTGCTCGGCCTGCAGGAAGACATCGCCATAGGTGACCTTCTCGGCGCCGTCGCGGCCGTTGAAATTGAGGTCGTAGACATTGTCGACGCCCTGCACATACATGGCCAGCCGCTCCAGCCCGTAGGTGAGTTCGCCCGCCACCGGCGCGCATTCGATGCCGCAGACCTGCTGGAAATAGGTGAACTGCGAGACTTCCATGCCGTCGCACCAGCACTCCCAGCCGAGCCCCCAGGCGCCCAGCGTCGGGCTTTCCCAGTCGTCCTCGACGAAGCGGATGTCGTGCAGCAGCGGGTCGACGCCGATCGCCTTGAGCGAGCCGAGATAGAGCTCCTGCAAATTGGGCGGGTTGGGCTTCAGGATCACCTGATACTGGTAGTAGTGCTGCAGTCGGTTCGGGTTCTCGCCGTAGCGCCCATCCTTGGGCCGGCGCGAGGGTTGCACGTAGGCGGCGTTCCAGCGCTTTGGCCCCAGTGCGCGCAGCGTCGTTGCCGGATGGAAGGTGCCGGCGCCGACCTCCATGTCGTAAGGCTGGAGGATGACGCAACCATAGTCCGCCCAATAATTGTGCAAGGTCAGGATCAGCCCCTGGAAGGAGCGGCTGGGATGCATATGGGTTGGGATGTCGATCGTCACGGCGGCCTCGGAAAGCGCGGAATGAAGCATTCCCTAGTTGCCGGGCCGGCGAGCGTCAAGGCGGGGTACCGCGCGCCACTCTCCCGACCAGACTTCGTCGGGCCACCCTCCCGGGGTATCGGCGCCAGCACCTCGGCGGTTCCAGCTCTTCTGAAAACAAAAACGGGGCTCAACGAGCCCCGTTTTGCAGACAATGTCGAGATCCTTACCCCTTCGGCGCGGGCGTCGGCTCCGGCTTGACCTTCGGAGTCTCCTGCGCCGTGTTGGATTCGATCGGCGGCAGGCCTTTCAACAGCTTCTGCTGCACGGCGGCAAGCACATCGGGGTCCGGCTTCAGGTCGCGCGCCTGATTCCACTGAAAAGTGGCTTCCAGCTTGCGGCCGACGCGCCAGTAGGCGTCGCCGAGATGGTCGTTCAGCACCGGATCTTCCGGCTTCAGCGACACGGCACGCTCCATTTCACGCACGGCGTCGTCGAACCTACCAAGGCGGAAATAGGCCCAACCCAGCGAATCGACGATGTAGCCGTCGCTTGGCCGCAGATCGACGGCCTTCTGGATCATCGCCAGGCCTTCCTTGAGATTCATGTTCATGTCGACCCAGGAATAGCCGAGATAGTTCAGAACCTGAGGCTGGTTGGGAAGCAGTTCCAGCGCCTTGCGGAAATTCGGCTCCGCCTTCGGCCATTCCTTCAGCCGCTCATAGGCGATGCCGCGCTGGTAGAAAATGTTCCAGTTGGCGCTGGTCGGCGTCTTCAGCACCTCGACCGCCTTGTCGTAGAGATTGGCGGCGGAGCGGAAATCGTCCTTGGAGGAATAGACGCCACCAAGCGCCAGATAGGCACGCATGTCGCCTGGATGCTTGTCGACGAAGGCTTTCAGATGAGCGATCGCCTCTTCGTGGCGGTCGAGATCGGCGAGGTTGAGGCCGAGCTGCAGGTCGGAAAGTTCCTTCAGCGGCGAAGAATTGGGAATACGGCGATAGAGCGCGATCGCGCCCTCACCGTCCTTCAGCTGCTCGGCGACAGCGGCGAGCTGCACCAGGGCGGCATCGCTGTTGGGCTTGAGCGCCAGCGCATATTGCAGATAGAGGCGGACGAACGGCTCGCCGCCGCCACGGTTGAGCGCAGTGGCGAGGTCAAGCAGGATCTCGGAGGCACCCTCGGATGGGCCGGCGACGAGAGGCTCGATCTTGTCGCCCTTGTTGATCCTGTCGCGAAGCGTCGTGATTTCCAGCTTGCCCGGCGCAAACGCCTCGGCCTGGTCGAGAACCGAAAGCGCCTTGGCCTTGTCGCCCTTGCGGGACAGGAAGGAGGCATAGGCCTGCGCGTTGCGCATCCACGTCTCGGGCGCAGCGCCGCCGGCGGCAGTGTCTGCCAAGGTCGCGGCGTAGATTTGATCGGCCTTTTCGGGCAGGCCCGCGACGTCGGCGATCAAAGCGCGATGGTAGGATTTGAACAGGCCGAACCAGTCCGGCCCTTGCAGCTTGTCGATGAACGCCATGGCGTCGCCGGGCTCACCAGCGCCTTCCATGGCCCAGCTGCTCATCACCCCGGACAGAAGCCGGTCGAGATCGGATTCGAGCGACAGCTTGAGCCAGTATTGCGCCTTGGTGAAATCCTTCTTGTGGAAGGAATCAATAGCCAGCGCCATGCGCGAGAAGCGCTCGACATCGGGCACTTCCTTGAGCTTGTCGGCATAGACCAGGGATTCCTCGAAGCGGCCTTGCGCGATCAGCGACAGCATCAGGCTCTGCTGCAGCGCCGTGTCGCCGGGCGCGAAGGCGAGCGCCTGCTTGTAGTAGGCGATGGCGCTATCGAGGTCGTTGTCGCCCTCGGCGATCCGCGCGGCGAGATAGGCCCCCGAGAAAGATGTGATCCTGACCGGCTCGCTGGTTTCCTTGGCATGCGACGGCAGAGCCGAGATCGCCATGCCCGCCACAATTGCCAGCCCTGTGAGCCAGCGCGCACGTCCTTGCCGCATCGTATCCCTTTCAGCCAGACGCAATCCCCAAGTCGGCGGGACCGCCATAGACTCGTACTTTTCCGGGCAAAGCATGGCCTTTTTGGGGTCAGGCTTCAATCCGGGTCGAATTCACAATCGGGTCACCCGATCAACAAACCATGGCGACGACGCATCATAGCAGATTGCGGACGCGGACCCTACACCCTGGTATCGCGATAGGTGTTGATGGCAACAGTGGTGCACAGGCCGGCCCACTCGCAGCCCTGGCAGGCCTCACGCGTCAGGCCGGCTGAAAAGGCGGCGCGCATGCGGGCCAGGGCTGCCGCGTCAAGGCTCAGGCGGGCGCCGACCCGGATCGGCCGGGCGAGCAATTGCTCCACGTCGCGTGCCGCCAGCCGGTCCCGCTCGGCGGCACTTTCGCGCAGGCAGTGCGGTTCCGGCTCGCCGAGCAACGGGGCGCAGATATCGTCCGGACCCCAGACGATCAGGATGTCCTCGCCCCGGCGAAGGCGCTCGGCGATGCCGTCATAGTTGGCGATGAAGGCGGCGCTGTATCCCTTGCCGACATAGGTCAGCACGCAAAGCAGATGATGGGCGCGCAGCCTGACGGTCATCGCCGGCTATGATGCGGTTTTGGCCGGATTCGTCTTGTTGCCTGCAAACAACTTGAGCGTGGCGGCGCCGAGTGCGGACTTCAGCAAGCCGCCAACAATGAAGGGCAGGAAGCCGAAGGTGATGGCCTGTTCGGCGCCGATCATGACGGCAAGCCACGCCGTGCCGAGGACCAGGCAGGCGAGATTGCCGAGCACCATCGCGGCGAAGGCCAGCATCACCCGGTTGCCATTCCAGCCGCGCTCGGCCAGCCAGCCGACGAGCGCGCCGGTGAGCGGGAAGGCGAAGAGATAGCCCCCCGTCGGCCCGAGGAAATGCTGCACGCCGGCAGCACCGCCAGCCAGCACCGGGAAACCGACCGCGCCTTCGACGAGCCAGGCAGTGATGGTGATGGCGCCAAGCCGCCAGCCATAGAGCGCGCCGATCAGCGTCGCTGCGAAGGTCTGCATGGTCACCGGCACCGGCACCATCGGCACTTCGATGTAGGACGACAGCGCCAGAAAGAACGTGCCGAGGACGACGGCGCCAGCCTGCCAGCCAAGCGAGCGGTCTTGCAGGCGCAGCGGGCTGAAGGACGGCTTTGAGGACGAAAAAGCGATGTCGGTCACGGCGGCTTCCCTGGCTGTTTTGAAATTATAGATAATTTTTGCTTTTGATCTATTATCAAATCCATATTTACGGCGCGATGGCAAGCCCTCGCCCCGAAAAAGCTCCGAGATCGCATTGGGCATTTGCGCCCGGCGCTGGTCTTCAGCTGATTTTCCGATCCCTAGCCGACGATAGCGAAGGCGTCGCGGGTCCTGCCGGAGGCCGTCTTGACCGGCTTCTGGCCGATCCACTGCACATGCCGGCCAAGGGTGGCGGCGGCCGATTCGGCATTGCCCTGGCGGAGCGCGCTCAGGATCGCCCGGTGGTCCTGGTCGGTGCGGATTTCCCATTCCGAGCGCCAGGCGGCGAACAGGAAGCGGGCGCTTGCCGCGTGCAAATCGTCGATGGTGGCAAGCAGTCGCGGCATGCCGCACGGCTGAAGGATCAGCCGGTGGAAGGTGCGGTTGGCTTCCTCCCAGGAGCGGACGTCACGAGACTTGTCGCCGGCCTTGGTCGCCTCCTCGGCGAGATCGAGAATGGCTGCGGTCAGGTGCGGCGCGGCATGACGCAGCGCCAGCACTTCGAGTGCCGCCCGCATTTCGGCAACTTCCCTGACCTCGCCAAGGTCGAAAGACGCGACACGCACGCCACGGCGCGGCTCGCCGATCGCCAGCCCTTGCGCCTCCAGACGCCGGAACGCTTCGCGCACCGGGACATGGCTGGTCTGGAATTCCTCGGCGATATGGTCCTGTCGCAGCCGGGCGCCCGGTTCGATAGCGCCCGATATGATGCGGTCCGCCAGCACCTTGCTGATACGGACGGCGATGGTGTCGTCTGCGGTCTTTGCCATGATTTATAGATAATTTGCATCGCGACGGCTTGTCGAGACGGCCGTTGCGGATTTCGCGGCAAAGTTGCCTCGGCGCGGACCTCAGTTCACCCGGCTGATGCAGAAATCGATGACGTCGATCAGTGCCGATTTCTGCGGCGTCGCCTCCAGCGGCGCGAGCGCGTCGCGGGCGATCTCGCCGAAATGGCGGGCGCGGCCGATGGTGTCGGCGATGGCGCCGTGGCGGGTCATAAGGCCGATCGCTTTTTCCAGCCCGGCATCGTCGGTGACATTGTCCTCGATGGCGCGCTTCCAGAAGGTGCGTTCGGCCTTGGTGCCGCGCCGGTAGGCGAGGATCACCGGCAGCGTCACCTTGCCTTCGCGGAAATCGTCGCCGACATTTTTGCCCAGCTCCTTGCTGGAGCCGCCATAATCCAGCACGTCGTCGATGAGTTGGAAGGCAAGGCCGAGATTCATGCCATAGGAGCGCAGTGCCGCGCGATCGTTGCGCGTTGCCTGGGCGATCACCGGGCCGACTTCGGCGGCGGCCGAGAACAGCGCCGCGGTCTTGGCCTTGATGACGGCGAAATGCTCGTCCTCGGTGGTCTCCAAGTTCTTGGCGGCGGCAAGCTGCATCACCTCGCCCTCGGCGATGATCGAGGCCGCACTCGACAGGATGTCGAGCGCTTCCAGCGAGCCGACATCGACCATCATGCGGAACGCCTGGCCGAGCAGGAAATCGCCGACCAGCACGCTGGCCTGGTTACCCCAGATCATGCGCGCGGTCTTCTTGCCGCGGCGCATGCCGCTCTCGTCGACGACATCGTCGTGCAAAAGCGTGGCCGTGTGCATGAATTCGACCGATGTGGCGAGCTTGACGTGGCCTTCGCCGGAATAGCCGAACATCTGGGCTGCGGCCAAAGTCAGCATCGGCCGCAGCCTTTTGCCGCCGGACGAGATCAAATGGTTGGCGACCTCCGGGATCATTTCGACGTCGGAGCCGGCCTTCGACAGGATGAGTTCGTTGACGCGCCCCATATCGGCCGCCGTCAGGTCGATCAGGTCCTTGATGGAGGCGGCTTCCCGCTTCCCGTTTTCGATGTTGAGAACGACACCCACCACAAACACTCCCGTCTATTCCATGCGCACGACGGCACCCTGTCCCGGATGGACTCTAGGGCGGCACCCACGGGCACGGCAAGAGGCGAATTGGCGCGGTTGCAACCGGCAAGGCGATCGCCCACGTTTACAGGAACGCCGCAACCTGCGATTTTCGTCCGATGATAGAACTCATCCGCACCAACGATGCCGTGATCATCTCCTTTGTCGAATCGCTGATGCGCGACGCCGGCATTGCCTGTTTCGTCGCCGACCAGAACATGAGCGTGCTCGATGGTTCGATCGGCATCCTGCCCCGGCGCGTCATGGTCGACGCCGACCAGGCGGAGGCGGCGCGGCGCATTCTGACGGATGCCGGCATCGCCAACGAGATCCGCCGAGAATAATGTCCGCTTCACCCGCCGCCCTTGTTCCGGACACGCCGGCCCACACGGTCGACGGCTTCCATCGCGGCCGCTTCTGGCTGGTGCAGCCCCGGTCGGGTGGGCACCGCGCCGGCATGGACGCCATGATGCTGGCCGCTGCCGTGCCATCCTCCTTCGCCGGCCGGCTTGCCGATTTCGGCGCCGGCGCCGGCGCTGCGGGCCTGGCGGTGCTGTCGCGCTGTGCTTCTGCCCGGGCCGTGCTGGTCGAACGCTCCGAGGAAATGGCGGGATACGCGGCGACCACGCTTGCCCATCCCGGCAATGCCCATCTCGGCGATCGCGCCTCGGTGCTGGCCGCCGATGTCACGCTGTCGGGCAAGTCGAGAGGCGACGCCGGCCTTGCCGACAATTCCTTCGATTTCGTCATCATGAACCCGCCCTTCAACGCCGCCGAGGATCGCGCCACGCCCGACCCGCTGCGCAAGCAGGCCCATGTCATGGAGGACGGGCTGTTCGAGAGCTGGATCCGCAGTGCAGCAGCGGTCGTGAGGCCGCGCGGCGGGCTGGCCGTCATTGCCCGGCCGGAGCAGCTCGGCGCGCTTCTCGACGCGATCGAGGGCCGCTTCGGCGATGCCGAAATGCTCTCTGTCCACCCTCGCCCCGAGGCGGCGGCGATCCGCATCGTCGTCAGGGCAGCGCTCGGCGCGCGCGGAAAGCTGTCGATCCGCCCGCCGCTGATGCTGCATGGTGAATCGGGCAACGGACCAGCGGAACGGACCGAGATGATCAACAACGGACTGGCGTCGCTGTTCGGCGATTGATCCTGCCGGCCACGTGGCATTGCTGTTGGCCGGAAAATCCCTACATGCCCGGAGCAAGATTGCCGCGCCGTCCGAAAAAAAGAATTGACCGAACCTGACCTTATCTTGCTCTTTGCACATTGCCCCGGAGATCCTCCCCTCGTGAAACGCCTTTTGAACCGCCTGCTGCCGAAATCCTGGCGCTCCAGTGTCGTCACCGTTCCGGTCATCCGGCTGCAGGGGACCATCATGCCCGGCGGCGGCCAGTTCCGGCCGAGCCTGTCGCTGGCATCGACCGCCGGCCTAATCGAAAAGGCGTTTTCCTTCGATGCGCCAGTCGTCGCCATTTCGATCAATTCGCCTGGCGGTTCGCCGGTGCAGTCGCGGCTGATCTTCAAGCGCATCCGCGACCTGGCGACGGAAAAGGACAAGAAGGTGCTGGTCTTCGTCGAAGACGTCGCGGCATCGGGCGGCTACATGATCGCGGTCGCCGGCGACGAGATCTTCGCCGACCCCTCCTCCATCGTCGGCTCGATCGGCGTGGTGTCGGCCTCGTTCGGCTTTCCCGAACTGATGAAGAAGATCGGCGTCGAGCGCCGCGTGCACACGGCCGGCCAGAACAAGGCCGTGCTCGACCCGTTCAAGCCGGAGAAGAAGGAAGACGTCGAGCGGCTGAAAGCGCTGCAGCTCGAGGTGCATGAGACCTTCATCGACCTCGTCAAGGAGCGGCGCGGCACCAGGCTCAAGGACGACCCGGACCTGTTCACCGGCCTGTTCTGGACCGCAAAGAAAGGTCTTGAGCTCGGCCTTGTCGACGCGCTGGGCGATATGCGCACCGTGCTCAAGACCCGCTTCGGGCCGAAGACCCAGCTCAAGCTGATCACGGCGCCGCGCGGCCTGTTCGGCCGCTTCGGTCTGTTCGGCTCGCGCAGCGGCTTTTCGGCGCCCGACATTGCCGCAGCGGCTGCCAGCGGCATTATCGATGCGGCGGAAGAGCGCGCGTTGTGGGCGCGCTTCGGGCTTTGAAAAAACGGTGAAAACGTCTAGCATATCCGCTTGACCGACCCGACCGGCCGCCTTCGCCGCCTTTTCGAGGGAGGAGTTTTGAGATGCCGCAGATCATTTTCTTCGTCGCCGTTGGCGTGCTTGCCTATGTCGGCTACCGCTCCTTCGTCAGGGAAGCCGAACGGGTGACGGCCAAGATCCGGCGCACCGAAAAACAGGCGGCCAACGGTACGATGGGAACGCTGGTCAAGGACCCCAAGACCGGCGAATACCGCCTGGCCAAGGACTGAAAGCATTTCCCTTGCAGCCGACACATTGAACGCCGAGGCCGAAGCCCGGATATGGCTTGCGCCCGCCAAGATCAACCTGGCGCTGCATGTCACCGGCAGGCGCGCCGACGGCTATCACCTGATCGAGAGCCTCGCCGTCTTCACCCGCTTCGGCGACAGGGTCGAGATCGAGCGCGCCGACAGCGATATTTTTTCGGTGTCCGGCAAGTACGCGTCCGCAGTCCCGCTCGACGACAGCAATCTGGTGGTGAAGGCACGCGAGGCGCTGCGGCAGGAAGCCGGCCTGCAGCGGACGCCGCCTGTCGCCATCAGGCTGGAAAAGAACCTGCCGGTTGCCTCAGGCGTCGGCGGCGGATCGAGCGATGCGGCGGCGGTGCTGCGCGGGCTCGTCCATGCCTGGGCACTGGATATCGATGACGCCGAACTGGCGCACATCGGCCTTGCGCTTGGTGCCGACATTCCCATGTGCCTGGCAGCAAAACCCCTGGTCGCGCGTGGTATCGGTGACGAGCTGTCGAGCGTGCCGGATTTTCCGGCGCTTGGCCTGGTTCTGGTCAATCCAGGCACCGCCGTCTCCACGGCCGAGGTGTTCAACGCGCTTGCCAGCCGGGACAATGACATGCTGCCGCCGCTGCCGCGCACGATCGACTTCCACAGCATCCGCAACTGGCTGGAGATCACGCGCAACGATCTCGAACCGGCAGCCCGCGCGATCCAGCCGGCCATCGGCAAGGCGTTGTCGGTGCTGAACAAGGCCGGGGCGGGATTTGCCCGCATGTCGGGCTCCGGCGCCACCTGCTTCGGACTGTTCGAAACAGGTAATGTCGCCAAGCGCGCCGCACTCGACATACGCAGCCGCCATCCGGACTGGTTCGTTGCCGCGACGCGAAGCATGGAGGCCGACGCCCATGGCCAGGATTGACGAGACACGCCCCTTCATTCCGGTGCGCATCGCGGTTCTGACCGTTTCCGACACGCGCAGCCTTGCCGACGACAAGTCCGGCCAGACCCTGGCCGACCGCATCGCGGAGGCCGGCCACATCCTTGCCGCCCGCGACATCGTCACCGACGACCGCGACAAGATCCGCGACAAGGTGCTTGGCTGGTCGCAAGACAAGGACATCGATGTCGTCATCACCACTGGCGGCACCGGTTTCACCGGCCGCGACGTGACGCCGGAGGCGCTGGAGCCGATCTTCGAAAAGCGCATGGACGGCTTTTCCGAAGTGTTCCACCGCATCTCCTACGACAAGATCGGCACCTCGACGATCCAGAGCCGGGCGACCGGCGGCGTCGTCAACGCCACCTTCGTCTTCGTGCTGCCGGGCTCGCCCGGCGCCTGCAAGGACGCCTGGGACGGCATTTTGAAGCCGCAGCTCGACTACCGGCACATGCCTTGCAACTTCGTCGAGATCATGCCCCGCCTGGACGAGCATCTCAGGCGCGGCAAGACCGGATAAGATCCCGGATCAGCGGATGACCGGCTCGCCGTGGAAGCGACGGCGCGACGGCGCCGAGACGCCGAAGCCGACTTCCATCATCAGACGCGGCGTGCGCGTCGGCACGGTACCCATATGGAAACCGAACGGATCCTCGACGAAGCCGAGGCCGGCTTCTCCGGTCAGCGTCACCGGGCTGTCGTCGCCGTAGACGTCGAGGACGTCCTGCGCCGGATGGCCGACGAGCAGCGTCAGCTGATGCTTTACGGCGCGGCGCTTGTGGCTGCCGCGGACATAGACATGCGGACCGGTGTCGGCATCGACGGGCTTGAGATAGAAGAAGAATTTCAGCATCCGCCAGTCGTCGAGGTCGAAGTGGTATTTGCCGAGCGACGCCAGGTTCTTGTCGGCATCCGAGGCCGCGCCGGTCGGAAAGCTCCACCAGACGCGCGTCGTGATCAACTTCGCCTGGCCGCCGAGATAGTGCGCGGCGATATCAAGCAGCAGCGGGTCGCGCTGAATGGCCAAAGCAGCATCGCAATCGAGGATACGTTCGAAAAAATGCCCGCTGAGCAATGGGCGGCCAAAACGCTTTTCGGCCTCGGCATGCTCGCCCGGCATGAATTCGAGACGACGATCGAAATTGCCGAAGCACGGCGTGCGCTCGGCAAAAGCGGCGATTTCCTCGTGAATGGCCTGCGGCAGCACCAGCCCTGAAAACAGCCCGTCCGCTTTCAATGCGCCGACGGCCGCGGCGCGGTCGACGCCGGCAAACATCGTATCTGTGTTGCGTGCCGGCTTGGCCTGCTTGGCACCAAGCCAGTGCAGGCGCCGCCCCGGCATGGTGCGGGCGAGGACGAACATTGGCAGCCAGGCGGGATTCTCGCGAAGGTCGGTCAGATAGGTCGGGATGCGCGCGGCCATACGGCGCAACATGCTGCCATTTCGCGCAATTGCCTCCAAGCTGGCGGCGCCGGATTTGTCAGGGCTTGTAAAGGTCATCGGGTCCTCGGGTATGAATGCGGCGCCGACGCAGCGTTGCTCACCGCTCCGGCATTACCCAAACCCGATTGTCCCGCATGAAGGGAATGCTACGCCCACGCCATGTTTTGTGCAATGCACAATAGACAACGCGCCTGCAATAAATTCCCGTAGTGTGGAAACGAGTGAAGCTCCGTCCGTTCGCGAAGGCAGGGCAAAAGAGCCTCACTTCGACGGCGCGACCCAGATCTCCGCGTTGAGCCTCCTGGTCGCAAGGCCGCGCGCGATGGCCTCGGCGCCGCGGGCGCTTTTCGACAGAGCTGTGGCTTGGCGTTTGCTGATCACCAGCCCCTCGGCCAGGGCCCGGTTGCCCGAAAAGACGCGTGCCAGGAACGGCGTGCGGCTGCCGCGCGCCCGCGCAAACCGCGCCGGCATGGTTTGCCTCGCGGTGTGGGCGACAACCTCGTCGATCCAGCCTTCCGAAAGCCGCGCGCCAGGCTCCAGCAACAGCAGCCAGTCGCCCTTGGCCTGCCTGATGCCGGCCGCGATGCCGCCGGCGACATAGTGGCAGCCGGCATGCTCGGCGACACGGTGCGTCTGGTCGGTCGAGCCGTTGTCGCAGACGATCACATCGCGCACCACGCCTTCGACCGCGCCGCCGATCAGCGAGGCGAGCGTGCGGGCAAGGCCCTCTTCGTCGTTCATGGTTTCGATGAGAACACTGAGCATGGTTAGCCGAATAGCGGAAAGCCGTAGGCCGCGCCAGTTTTTGCATCGCGGCATAAAAAGTTCTTGCTTTGTTCTCATCGACAAAATAGGAATAGTTTCATGAACAGAGCGATTCGACGGCCTGCTGACAGTCCCTGGGAGAGGGCAAAGATGGAACAGATCGTGCGTGCCGACATTGCAGCCTTTGGGGCCGGGAGAGCCGAGATGGCGAATGCGATGATCGAGCAGAGCGGCATGCGCGTGCGGCCGGACCGAAATCGCGGCCGCTCCGCCGGCATCAATCCGTCCGGCCGCTTCGAGCCGGTCAGCCGGCATGTCTTCGACGACGGCTGGAATTCGCTGGAGGAACTGCCGCCGTTCAAGACCGAGGTGCAGGTCGAGAAGCCGCGCACGATCATTACCCGCAATGAGTCGCCCGACATTTCCTTCGACCGCTCGATCAACCCCTATCGTGGCTGCGAGCATGGCTGTGTCTACTGCTTCGCCAGGCCGACGCACGCCTTCATGGGCCTGTCGCCGGGGCTCGACTTTGAATCGAAGCTGTTCGCCAAGCCGGACGCGGCACGGATGCTCGACAAGGAATTGTCGAAGCCCGGCTACCAGCCGCGCACCATCGCTATCGGCACCAATACCGATCCCTACCAGCCGATCGAGAAACAGTACCGGATCATGCGCGAGATCCTCGAAGTGCTGGAAGCCCGCGGCCATCCGGTCGGCATCGTCACCAAATCGGCGCTGGTGACGCGCGACATCGACATATTGTCGCGCATGGCCGAGCGCGGGCTGGCCAAGGTGGCGCTGTCGGTGACGACATTGGACCGGATGCTGGCCAGAACGATGGAGCCACGCGCGTCGACGCCGACCAAGCGGCTGGAGGCGATCCGACAGCTTTCGGACGCAAGCATTCCGGCCTCCGTCATGGTGGCGCCGATCATACCCGGCCTGACCGATCCGGAGATGGAGCGCATCCTCGATTCGGCACGCGCCGCCGGCGCGCGCGAGGCCGGCTACGTCATACTTCGCCTGCCGCTGGAGGTGGCGCCGATCTTCAAGGACTGGCTGCTGCGCCACTATCCCGACCGCTACCGCCACGTGATGTCGCTGATCCGTTCGATGCGCGACGGCAAGGACTACGATTCGGAATGGGGCAAGCGCATGAAGGGTGCGGGACCCTATGCCTGGCAGATCGGCCGCCGCTTCGAGATCACCGCCAAGCGGCTCGGCCTCAACGCCGAGCGGCGGACGCTCAGGACCGACCAGTTCGTCGCCGCGGCCAATGCCACGGAGCAGTTGATGCTGCTTTAAGGAAGATCGCGCACCGGCCTTCGCCGGCCGGTGCATGAGAAAAGAATCCGGTCCGGCCTGTCCCCCCCGGCCTGCAGACGGTGCCCTCCCGGTCCGGCGCCCCACCCCGACCCGGAGGGACTTGCGGAGAATCGGAGCCGATGCGAATCTCGCCGCAACATGGCTCGCGCGCGTTCCGATTCTCCGCTTCTTTTCGAAATCGTCGAGAAGCCCGACTTCTCCTTCGAGACGAAGGCGATGGCCGAAGGCCTGTGGCCGGTGGCGGGGATGGACGAGGCCGGTCGCGGACCGCTGGCCGGGCCGGTCGTCGCGGCGGCGGTGGTGCTCAATCCCGCCAACATCCCGGAAGGGCTCGACGATTCCAAGCGCCTGACGCACCTGCAGCGGGAGGCGCTGTTCGCCAGGATCCTCGGATCCGCCGTAGCCGTCTCGATGGCCTCGATCAGCGCCGAAGGCATCGACGGCAGCAATATCCTCAAGGCCAGCCTGGAGGCGATGCGCCGCGCGGTCGCCGGTCTTTCCGTGCAGCCTAAGCTGGCGCTGGCCGACGGGCGTGACGTGCCGCCGGGCCTCACATGCGCCGGGCGCGCGCTGATCAAGGGCGACCAGCGCTCGCAGTCGATCGCCGCCGCCTCGATCGTCGCCAAGGTGATGCGCGACCGCATGATGTGTAGCTGCGGCAACCACCACGACCGCTACGGCTTCGAGGTCCATATGGGCTATGCCACGGCCCGCCACCGCACGGCGATCGAAGCACACGGCCCGGTGGCGCGGCTGCACCGTGTGTCGTTTGCGCCGTTCCGGCTGGGCGGAGCTGAGGTGGTCGAAGAAGAGAGCTTCGCTGGGTTGGAATGAGGCGGCGGCGACAGCCGATCTCCCCCCTCGTGGGGGAGATTACGCGCTCAGCCGCCCCGCAAAACAAAAAAGCCGCCAGGTCGCCCGGGCGGCTTCATGCTAGCGGCTCGAAGACCACTTAGTTCAGCTTGGCCTTCACGTCCTGCAGCGAAGCCTTGAACAGGTCGGCGCCGGCCTTGGCGTCGATCTTGCCGGCAAGCAACGCGCGCGCCGCTTCGACGGCGATGTCGACGGCGCTGGCGCGGACTTCGGCGACTGCCTCGCGCTCGGCCTGGCCGATCTTTTGCTCGGCAAGTGCGGTGCGGCGCGCGACGTAGTCCTCGGTCTTCTTGTGCGCCTCGGCGGCGAGCAGGTCGGCTTCGCGCTTGGCGGCGGCGACGATGTCGGCGGCCTCCTGCTCGGCTTCCTTGCGCTTCTTCTGATACTGGCCAAGCAGCTGCTGGGCTTCTTCGCGCAGCCGGCGGGCTTCGTCGAGCTCATTGCTGATCTTGGCGGCGCGGGCGTCGAGCGCTTTGGCGATCAGGCCCGGCACCTTGATGTAGACGGCAACGCCGAGGAAGATGACCAGGGCAACCGTAGCCCAGACTGTCGCGAGAGATGTGGCGTCCATGATGCGCTCCTCACCGGGCCACGGATTTGACCGCGGCCGCGATCTCGGCCTTGCTGGCCTTGCCGCCGACAAGCGCCTCGACGATCGCCGAAGCGGTGTCCTCGGCAATCGAGCCGACTTCCTTCATGGCGCTGGCCTTGATAGAAGCGATGCTGGCCTCAGCCTCGCCGAGCTTCTTGTCGAGGGCAGCCTCGACCTTCTTGCGCGCGGTCTCGGCCTCGGCCTTGGCGGCGTCGTTGGCCTGCTGGCCGATCGCGTTGGCCTTGGTCTTGGCTTCGGCCAGTTCCTGCTCGTAAGCGGCAACGGCCGCGTCGGCCTCGCCCTTCAGCTTGGCGGCGTGGTCGAGGTCTTGCGTGATGCGGTCGTTGCGGACATCGATGATGCCGCCGAGGCGCGGCATCACCACCCGCTTCAGGAACAGGTAGAACAGCCCGAAGGTGATCGCCAGCCACAGAAGCTGCGACGGGAAGGTCGCCGGATCGAATGGCGGGAAGGTGCCGTGCGCCTCGCCGGGCACCGCGGTGCCGGCATGCGTTTCGGCTCCCGCACCGGCGGTGCCTTCGGCAGCCGGCGCTGACTCTTCTGCAAAGGCAGATGTCACGAACATGGACTATCCCCTGATATCAGGCCTGCCGCAGGATCGCGGCCGGCCTGCCCAATCTTCCCGAGTGCTCAGCCGAACAGGGCCAGAAGCGCGATGAGAAGGGAGAAGATGCCCAGAGCTTCGGTCACGGCGAAGCCGAAGATCAGGCGGCCGAACTGGCCATCGGCGGCCGAGGGGTTGCGCAGAGCGCCCGCCAGGTAGCTGCCGAAGATGTTGCCGAGGCCAATGCCCGCGCCGCCCATGCCCAGGCAAGCGATACCAGCGCCGATGTACTTTGCTGCTTCTGCGTCCATTTCAAACTCCTTTGGATCTGTAATTCCGTTGCATTTCCATCCGGCGGCAATGCCGGAAACTTGGTGTCAGTGCCCGGGATGCAGGGCGTCGTTGAGATACATGCAGGTCAGCACGGCAAAGACGTAGGCCTGCAGGAAGGCGACCAGCAGTTCCAGCGCCGTCAGCGCGACGGCCATGGCCAGCGGCAGAACCGAACCGGCGAAACCGACCGCGCCGAGCGCGCTCAGGCTGACGACGAACCCGGAGAACACCTTGAGCGTGATATGGCCGGCCAGCATGTTGGCGAACAGACGAACCGAGAGGCTGACCGGGCGCGACACGAAGGAGATCACTTCGATCAGTACCACCAGCGGCAGCAGGAACACCGGCACGCCATGCGGCACGAACAGCTTCAGGAAGCCGAGGCCATGCTTCATGAAGCCGTAGACGACCACGGTCCCGATGACCAGCGCGGCGAGGCCGAAGGTGACGATGATGTGGCTGGTGACGGTGAAGAAATAGGGAAACAGGCCAAGCAGATTGGCGACCAGCACGAACATGAACAGCGAAAAGACGAAGGGGAAGAATTTCAACCCTTGCGTTCCCGCCGCGTCCCTCAGCATGTTGGAGACGAACTCGTAGGCCATCTCCGAAACCGACTGCAGGCGGCCCGGAACCAGGCTGCGGCTTGCGGTGGTCAGGTAGAGGAAGGCCGATGCGACGGCGACCGTCGCGACCATGAACAGCGCGGAATTGGTGAAGGACAGATCGTAGCCGCCGATGTTGATCGGAATCAGCTTGACGATATGGAACTGGTGGATCGGATCGACCTTGTCAGCAGCCACTTTACATCCCCGTCAAAGCCGCATGCGGCTTCAGTGTCCTGTTTCGCGCCTTTGACGGCGCCTCGTCCTAGTCTTTCGGATCGCGCGTTTTATCGCCCTGTCCGAATTGCGCCACCAGTCCCGCCGAGCGCAGGACATTGAGCACGCCGGCGCCAAAACCCAGCAGCAGGCCGACGATCAGACCCCATGGCGAGGTTCCCGCCACTCGGTCCAAGAACCAGCCAAGGCCGACGCCCACCACTATGCCGGCGATGAACTCGCTGGATAGTTTGAGCGCTTGGCCATATCCGGCCACACTGCCCGCTTTCGCGTCTTTCCCCTCGAGCCGGTCCGGCCGTCTTGTCGCAAGCGATGCTTCAAGATCGCGCCGGCGGCGCTCAAGATCGTCATCGCGGATGTCGGGTTCGTGCTGTTTGCCGCGGCCGGTTTCTCCGGTTCCGTCTGGCCCATTCTTGTCGGCCATCGCAACCCCCCCTGCCCGGTCAGATCGTCGCCGTCCGTCCGCTACCAAAGTCGCCGGCAACATAGTTAGAGGGTCCGCGCCCGTCAAGCCACGGGCCGAACTTCAATGTGATGTATTTTTCCTAGCTAAATCAATCACTTATTTAGGTGCGACATCGTGCCCGCCGCAGTTGCGGGCATGTACCTGCCGAATCCTTGCAGCGATGGGTCTTTGGCCGCCGGGCCTTGACGCCTCTTCGGGTCGCCGCGAACGCCTGTTCAGGGAATACTCAGCTCCAGCCGCCGCCATAGGTACGATAGAAGATATGCAGGCCGATTTTGGTCATCCTCTTCATCGTGCGCGCCCAGCCCGGATGGACATAGTTGGCGTAATAATGGGTCGAGGAGCCGACTTCCGGAATGAAGATCTTGCCGGCGGTGACGGCCATGGCGACATCCTGGGCGGTCTTGTAGGCGACAGGATTTTCGATGCGCTTCTTGCGGCCGTCGCAGGCGAAGGAGAACTGGCAGCGATTGTACCAGTGGTCGTTCTGGTAGACGACGCCGCAGATCGAATTCGGATAGGCCGGGTTGCGAACGCGATTGAGGATGACCTGGGCGACGGCGGCCTGGCCGCGCACGGATTCGCCGCGCGCCTCGAAGTAGATGCCGTTGGCAAGGCATGCCTGCTCCTTCTTGGAGAAGACGCTGGCCGGCAGCGGGTTCTGGATCCAAGAGTGATCGCCCTTGCTCATCGGCGGGATGAAGCGGCCGTTGTTCGGCTGCTCGTCCTGCAGCAGGGCCTCGAAGGGCGAGGCCTTGGCGTAATCGGGTTCGGCCTGCGCATAGGCGGTGGCCAGCACATCCGGTTTGTCATTGTTGACGAGAGCCGCCAGCATGGCCGGGACGCCGGGATCGGGCTTCTCCTCCTCGCGGATATGGAAGGCCTGGGCGATCTGGATTTCCTTGCCTTTTATGCCAGGCTTGGCGAAGGCGAGCTTCAGGCCACTGTCCATGCTCGGGCGCAGCAGCGAGGAGGTGCGCTCGAAGATCGAGCCGGCGTTGAAGTTCTTCGGCGGCGCCACCGGCGAGATCTGGACGATGCGGCCCTTCTTGTCGGCGCGCGCGATACGATCCTCGTCGGGTGTCGTGCCGGCGACATTGCCCTTGCCGCGAAACGATACGCTGCCGATGCCGGGCAACTTGACGCCCGACCCGGAGATCGAGCCGGTGGAGACGGAATCGACGAACGGCATTTCGGCGGCGTGCACCGAACCGGCGACGGATTTTTCGACATAGGCGTTCCAGCGGGCGTTCGGCTTCTCCAGGCCGGAGACCAGGCTGGTCATGTCCTGATAGGCAATGACGGTCGGAAAGCCGACCCAGATGCCGAGCCCGATGATGAAAGGAGATAGGAAGGAACGTTTTTTCTCACCGGCGACGGCGGCCAGCCGTTTCAAGACACGTCGATGCACGGAACTCTCCAGAAACGCAACTGACCCTCTGGAGAGCCAAAATGATGCATTAACCTTGATGGGGCGTTAACGGGTTCGATCGTGTTTTTTTGATGTTGATCCGAAACGGGGCGAACCTTGCGGCCCCAACCATGCAGGAAATCAGGCCGGCCGGAGGAAAATCGGCCAGGCGATCATCGCGCAGACGCCCGCCGCCAGCCATACTCCCGCCCACGACGAGACGAGCAGCAGTCCGGGAATGCCCGCCGGCACCAGGAAGAAGGCGATGAAGACGAAGCTGTTGGCGAGGCCGAGCGCCGTTCCGGCACGGCTGGCGCCGGCAAGGGTGGCGAGCTCGGTATAGGCGACACCATGCCAGGCGGAAACCGAGATGCCGGCAACGACCAGCACCATGGCGACGGCCGGCATCAGCACGGTCTGCCAGCCGGGCGTGGCGGCAGCCGCCAGGACCAGCAGGCCAAGGGCAGCGAAGGCGAGCGCGCTCAGCGCGCTGCACAGGCGCAGGAACGAACGGCGATTGCCATGGCGGTCGGTGAAGCGGCCGCTCCAGACGCGCAGGACCATGGCGCCGACCTGCACGGCGGCGAGGCTGGCGCTGATCACCAGCGTGCCCATGCCGGCGAAATCGTGCAGGAAGACGGAGGCGAAGGTGAGCACCGCGACCTGCGGAAAGCACAGCAGGCCGATTGCCGTCGCGAGGCGCCAGACCTCGATGTTGCGCAGCGGCGCCGGACCGGCTGGTTTTGCCGCAACGACGTTGCCGGCATCGTCTCCCGCCGGCGGCTGATGCAGCCAAAGCCAGGCGAAGCAGGCCGAGACCGCCGATGCCGACGCCAGAAGACCAAAGACCACGGCAAAGCCGTAGGCCGAGGCCAGCGACGGCAGGACAAGCGCACCGAGCCCGCCGCCGAGCGGCACGGCGGTCTGCCTGATGCTCATGGCAAAGCCGCGCTCGCCTTCGTGGAACCAGGCCATGATGGCGCGGCCGCTGGAGCCGTTGACGCTGCCGCCGAGCAGACCTGCAACCAGCAGGCCGGCGGCAAGCACGACAACGTCTGGAACATGCGATGCCGACGGCACGATGAAGAACGCCATGAGCAGGAGCCAGGCCGCGGTCGCGCCAAGCCCGGTCAGCAGCACGCCGCGATCGCCCCAGCGATCGGTGAGCACTCCCCAGGGCAGTTCGCTCAGCGCAACCCCCAATCCGAGAAGGCCGAGGGCAAGGCCGAGCTGGCCGTTGCCGAGGTGGTAGCCCTGGCGCATGAACACCGCCGTTGCCGGAATGCCGCTGAAGATGGTGGAGAAACTGGCATTGGCGGCGACGCCGATGCCGAGCACCTTCCAGCGGTGATTCCTATCGGGAGAAGCCTTGTTGGCAGACGTGACGATGCCCGGCCGAGGCCTGCCCTGGAGGCGGTTTGCGTGTGTGGCGATGACCGACATGGCGCGGCTCCTGTGATGATCTAGGATCTTGACGCACCGTCTCTACCGCCATAGCTTCATCCTGAATATCGGGAAGTTTTTGATATTCATTCCCGAAAAACAGGATTGTTATCATGCGACGCGTAACCTTCGACCTCGACGTCCTCAGAAGCTTCGTCACCGGCATGGAGCTTGGCAGTTTCGCCAAGGCCGCCGATCGCCTGGGGCGCTCGACCTCGGCGGTCAGTGCGCAACTGAAGAAGCTGGAGGAGCAGGCGGCGACACCGATCTTCCGTAAGTCCGGGCGCGGCCTGGCGCTGACCGAAGCCGGCGAGACGATGCTGGGCTATGCGCGCCGGCTGATCGAGCTCAACGACGAGGCGGCGTCGGCCATCCACGACGTCGAGTTGGAAGGCTGGGTAAGGCTCGGGCTGCAGGAGGATTTCGGCGAAGCGGTGCTGCCGGAAGTGCTGGGGCGCTTCGCCCGCGCCCATCCCAAGGTCAAGATCGAGGCGCGGATCGCACGCAGCCACGAACTTGCCGAGCGGATCACGGCGGGCAGCCTCGACATTGCGCTGGCCTGGCACAATGGCGCGACGCTGCCCTACAGCCGGCATGTCGCCGAGGTGCAGATGCGCTGGATCGGCATGGCACGGCTGATCGAGGCCGGGCTGCGCCAAGGCGAGCCGCTGCCGCTGGTGGCGCTGGAAGCGCCTTGCCTGCTGCGCACGGTGGCGACGGAAACGCTCGACCGCGCCGGCCTGTCGTGGCGGATGGCCTTTTCCAGCCCCAGCCTTGGCGGCATCTGGGCGGCGGTCGCCGCCGGGCTCGGACTGACGATCCGCACCGATATCGGCCTGCCCGCCAATGTCAGGGCAATGGCGCCACAGGCGGTTGGACTGCCCGCGCTGCCGAAAATGGCGCTGGTCCTGCATCAAAAGGAGGCCGAACTCGATCCCGTTGCGGCGCGCCTTGCCGACATATTGTTGCAGGCGACGCTGCAGGCGCTGCCCGAAAGTGCGGAGGCGGATGAGGTGCTGCGGGAAGTCGCTTAGTCTCTTAACGAGGTGGTTTCACAGTTCGAAACTGGTCAATCGCCAACCCACCGTACCCTGGAGGTTGGCCGCAGCCCATCAACTTCGTCATCCCAGGGCGAAGCAGGAGCGGAGCTCCGTCGCGAAGACCCTGGGATCCATGCCGTTACCTCGCGCAAAGGATGCAGCGGAGCAGAATTCTGGACGGTAGTGACGCTCAGACGTCACGGCATGGCAACTATGTTCATGCGAATGCGGTTTTGTCTCGAATGATGGCGTTGAGAGTGATCAGAAGTTTTCTGGCGACAGCGACGATGGCGAGTTTCTTTGATCCGGAGCGAGCCGCGAGTGCAG